>PWWM01000110.1 GCA_003561495.1 Gammaproteobacteria bacterium | reverse complement strand
GCACGACCTGGGCAAGGTCAGGGTCAGTCTCAGGGTACTCAACAAGGAAACCCCGCTTTCGAAGGCCGAAAGTGACCATGTGCGCTTGCACACCCGCCTCGGGTATGAGTTGCTGTCACAGAATGAGAGCGTACCTTCAGCGGTGGCAAGAGCGGTGCTGTATCACCATGAGCGTCCCGACGGCAAAGGTTATCCAGAGGGTCTCACTCGCGATGGCATACCGCATCTTGCCTTGCTGATCGGCATTCTGGACGCCTACGATGCCATGACTTCGACTCGTTTTCATCGCTCGGCATTGACGCATCAGCAGGCGCTTGGCGAAATCTGGAAGCTTCGCGGACAGCAGTTCGACACCCCCTTGGCCGAGGCTTTCTGTCGATTCCTAGGTGTCGCTCCGCCAGGCACCCTGGTGCGCTTGCCGGATGACCGGATCGCGGTGGCCATGCAGGCATCCCCGAAAGGCAGCTGGCCGGTGGTTCGTCAACTGCACCGGCGCGGCAAGGGGACCGAATTCGGGGTGGAGATTGACTTGAATGAATTTTCCGGAAGTCATGATGGAAAAAAGTTTTCCATCACGACACTACCCGAGGGCTTCGGGCGAACCAGCATCCGCGACCTGACCCGCGAGCTGCCCGAAATCCTCGCCAAGGCTGAAAGGGTCTCCGCGAGTCCGGAGCCGGATGAGCCCACCTTCAAGGAGCGCCGTCGGCGTCCCCGGGTCGATGCGCCCAAGGGGACGAAAATCCTGGTTATTGATGATGCCCTGACCATTCGCAGAACGCTTGAGCACATGCTGAGCCAGTCCGGCTATCGGGTCTCTCTGGCTGAAGATGCGACTACTGGTCTCGAGATGGCCGACCAGCATGGGCCGGACCTGATCATTCTCGACATCGTGCTACCGGACTTGAGCGGTTTTCGCACATTACGGCGATTGCGTGGTGATGCCGGCACCCGCCATATCCCGGTCATCATGATCAGCGGTAACTCCGGCGCCATCGAGAAGTTCTTCCTGCAAAGAGTCGGCGCCGATGATTTCATCCAAAAGCCGTTTGGACGCCTTGAGGTGTTCAGCGCCATAGAACGTTTGGTCAGGGCCGGCACACTGTCCAAGCGGGCGGCTAGTTGAGCGATAGTTCGAGCGCGGGTTGTTGCAGCTGATCGAGCTGTTCGCGCAATTGCCCGATCAAATTTTCCCAATGGCGTTCCTCGCCAAACCATGGAAACGCGCGAGGAAAGGCCGGGTCGTTCCAGCGCCTCGCCAGCCAGGCCTGGTGATGGAGCATGCGCAGGGTGCGCAAGGGCTCGATCAGATGCAGCTGACGGGGATCGAAATCATGAAACAGGCGATAGTCCCGGAGCAGCCAGCCCAGTTGCTGTTCGCGTTCGTGGCGCTCCCCGGAAATCAGCATCCAAAGATCCTGGATGGCCGGCCCGGTCAGACAATCGTCCAGATCGACAAAGTGCGCCCGGTTTTCCCGCCACAGGATGTTGCCGGGATGGCAGTCACCATGCAGGCGAATGGTACTGAAGTCACCAGCCCGGGCCCAGGTGGCCTCGATCGCTTCCAGCAAATGTTCGCATAGCCCGGAAAAGGGGTTTTCGAGGTGGGCCGGCAACCACTGCTGTTCGAGTAGCCATTGAACTGGCTGGCTCCCCCACAGTCGAATCGACAAGGCCTGGCGGTGCTGGAATGTCGCGATTGCGCCAACGGCATGCATTCGACCCAGCGCACGTCCCAGGGCCACCAGGGTGGATTGCTGCGAAAGTTCGGGTGCATGACCGCCCTGGCGCGGAAAGACCGCGAATCGGTAGCTTCCATGATGAAACAAGGTGGCGCCTTCGATGACCCGTGGCGCCACCACCGAAAGCCCGGCGTCGGCCAGCTCCAGGCTGAAGCGATGCTCTTCGAGAATGGCTTCGCTGCTCCAGCGGCCGGGACGATAGAATTTGACGATGACCGGTTCGGCGTCTTCCAGACCGACCTGCCAGACCCGGTTCTCGTAACTGTTGAGCGCCAGCAGGCGTCCGTCACTGAGCATTCCCAAGGTTTCGACGGCGTCCTGAATGTGATCAGGGGTCAGGTCGGCAAACGGTCGATCAGCATCCTGATCTGGCATGGACTGGGACATGGATGAGGCGGCTTTCCCGTGGCTGCAGTGAGTTTTCCTGTAACGTATCAGAATCGGGTGCAGGTGGGTGGCAGTGCCGACAAGGGGTCAGCGAGCGAGATGAATGGATGAACAGTAAGTTTCGGGTAACACAAGGTCTGACCCTGATCGGGTTGATCGGCCTCAGTGCCTTGTTGATGGCTGGTGAAGAATTCTCGGACGACAAGGCCGACGAGGAGGCCCGCAAAGCCAAGCAGGAAGAGCTGATGGCGCTGTCTTGCCGTGATGAGCTGGATCGGCCCGAAAGCTGGCTGGATCGTTCTCACTCCTACCTCAGCAAGCGTCTGTGCGAGCCGGCGGCCTGGTTCGACGGTTTTTTCGGCGATCCACGTTCGTTCGAGGAAACCCCGGTGGGAACCTTCGTGCGATTGCGCAATTCGCTGCAATGGGACGAGACTGAAGGCTGGAGCGCCGGCCTTCGCATTCGTGCCAATGTGCTGTTGCCGCGAGTCTCGGAAAGAGTCCGGCTGCTGATTACCCGTGACGAGGATGTCAGCGGCGATTTTCGTGATGGGCCGGCTGCCGATGACCGCGATGATCGCACTCGCTTGGGTTTGCGCTTCATTGCCAGCGATCAGGTTCGCTCGCAGCTCGATTTCGATGGCACTGTTCGGGTCACCAGCAGTGGACTCAATCCGCGCATTCGCGGGCGTTACCGGTATGTGCAGGGATTGACTGCGACGACGCTGGGGCGCGCCACTCAGGCGGTGTTCTGGGAGCGTGATGAGGGCTTCGGAACCACTTCGCGGCTGGACTGGGAGTGGTTGCCTGATCGGGACCGGCTGGTGCGCTGGACCGGCCAGGCGACCTTTTCCGAAGCGTCGGATGGTGTGGACTGGAGAAGCTCGGTGACGGCTTTCAGGCAATTGGATTCCCGCAGTGCCATTCGAAGTGAGGTC
This sequence comes from Gammaproteobacteria bacterium, assembly GCA_003561495.1. Lineage (GTDB taxonomy): Bacteria > Pseudomonadota > Gammaproteobacteria > Xanthomonadales > Wenzhouxiangellaceae > Wenzhouxiangella. Next base: position 22,501 of record PWWM01000110.1, on the reverse strand, counting down.
GGTGCTTTTGGTTACACCCGTCCAAGTTTCGAAACCGAGGAGTACTTCGTTGCTTTCCGGTATCGTCGCCAGTTCCTGCGCAACTGGCTGTTTTACGAATTGCAGCCGGAGTATGCCTGGCCTCTGGAATCCGTGGGCGGTGATCGCCGCGGCGACTGGCGCTTTACACTGACCCTGGAAGTTCAGTTCGAAAACGAACGTTCGCGCGAGCAACGGCTGCGTGAGTACCTCGGGGATGACGAGGAAGAGCTCGATACCTGGGATATCACCGACCCGGTTCCGGTTGAAGCGCCCGGGGACCGCCATCTGGACCCGGTTTTGGAAGAGTCCGATGAGGAAGAGGGTAACGAGAACGAAGAGCCGGAGGGCGAGGGCTTGCCATGATCAGCGTGGCGGGTCGATTTGATTGCCGATCGAGGCATTCAGGCGAAACCAGCCGGCGATGCTGACGCGATCGTTGCGCGAAGGGAGGACCTCGTGAGGAATCTCCTCGCTCAGGAACAGCACCATGGTGCCGGCCCGGGGTTGGACCGTGGCGGCTACCTGGCAGGAGTCACGCGCGAAAATGACCAGTTCGCCACCGTCACCGTCACGCCAGTCTCGATTCAGATAAGTCACCACTGACACGATACGGTTGGCTGCACCGCTGAAGCTGTCGAGGTGGCGCCGATAGAATCCACCGGGCGGGTAGTGGGCAAAATGACCTTCGAATTCGAACAGTCCGAGGAACAGCTCTCGGTTGAGGCTCAGGCGTAGTTGCTCCATTTGCTCGAGGAAGGCGGCTTGGGCCGGTTGCTTGCGGTCCAGCCAGAAAATCCGATCGCGGCGGACCTCGCGGTCGAGCTGGAATTCCAGGTCGCGCCCGATGCCGGCACGATGGAGGCGATCGTCCTCGATCAAGGTACGCAATTCATTGCCAAGGGCATCAATCAGGATCGGTTCGACCGCATTCGGGCCATGCCACCAGCCGCGCTCATGAAGGCAGCGTCCGGCCGAGGCCAGCATCTGGTCGTCATCGATGACACGAATCAGCGGCTGCACCTGGGGCGGAGGCCGCTGGCCGTGATCAGTTGGCACCCGCCGCGACCGGTGAGACGTTGATGCCCCGCTGTTCGGCAATCAGGCGAAAGGCGATGTGGTACTTGTAAATATTGCTCACGTACTGCACGGTTTCGCGTCCGATAATACGGGCGGCGATGTACTCTACATTGTCAAACCAGACATTGGGGTCGAGTCCTTCCTGTTCGGCCTGTCGGCGCATATGACGAACACGGCGTGGGCCGGCATTGTAGGAGGCCAGGGCGAACAAAAGGCGTTCGTCCTCACTCATGGGCTCATCGGCATAATAGCGGTCGATCATCCAGCGCAGATAACGGGCGCCGGCATGGATGTTGTTGTGCAGCTCGGTGATGTCGCCGACCTCCAGTTCCTCGGCGGTGGAGGGCAGCAGTTGCATGACTCCGACGGCGCCGGCCGGTGAAACGGCGGACTGGTCCAATCTGGATTCCTGGTAGGCCTGGGCAATCATCAGCAGCCAATCGAGTTCATACTGCTCGCCATAGAGCCGAAACAGGTCGGCCTTGCGCTGAAACCGCGCCATTTGGGCCTCCTGGCCCTCGTCCAGGACCCAGCGGGTGTTCTGAAGGAAACGCTCGAAGGTTACATTGCCAAACAGGGTCCCGGCCCGGTGTGTAGCCAGAAAGTCATCCAGCAGGGCCTTGAGTGCATGGTTGTCAGGACGCACGGCAAAGGCGATTTCGGCGCCTTCGCGCAGGGCAATGTCAGGGTGCAGGGTGATGTTCGGCAAGACCCGAGCCCAGAAATCCGCAAGATAGTCATCGCTGACTGCATGATCGACCACGCCCGAGTTAACCATCTCCAGCACGTCACCGACTTCGAAATGCCCGGGGGCTGGCTCCAGTTGTATCCGTGTTCGCCCCTCGCTCGCAAGGCGTTGATTCAGTTCGGTCAGGCTTTCGAAAAAACTGCTCTCGGGTCGCACAAATACGATCCGGCCGGCCAGGTCCTCGATCGAATCGACAGGTTCGGCGCGTGGGCCGGAGACCAGAATCTCGCGAACGTCGCGTGCCAGTGGCTCGGTAAAGGCCAATTGTTCGGTGCGCGAGTCAGTGATGGTCAGGTTGGCGGCAATGACATCACCTCGTCCCTCGACCAGCCACGGGATCAGCCGGTCGCGGGTAACCGGAATGTAGACGACCTGGACGCGCATGTGCCCACGACCCAGGTGCTGATTGAGGTGATCCTCGAACGCTTCCATGAATGAATGCGACAGTCCGCGCTGGTTGCCGCCTTCATCAAGAAAGAAAAATGTGCGGCTATAAGGCACCAGGGCACGCACCTTGCGCCGCTCGATCATGCCATCAAGATCACCGTGCCAGACCTCGACCAGTGGCGCGATATCGACAGGTTGCGGCACCGCGGGTTCATCGCGGCTGCAACCAACGACCATCAACAGAGGCAGGATCAGAATCAGACATTTTTTCATGTTGCTCAGAAGCTCCTGAGGTTTCAGTATCTGCAAATCTTCGGGTATAAGGATAGCGCATTGGCGCGAAAGGAGAATTTGACGTGTTTGTCCGTGGCCTTTAAGGTCTTTGCGGGACCAATAAAGGGACAGCCATGAGTGATACCAAATTTGCCCAGCAGGGCATGAGCTTTCGGGAAAGCGTCGAGCACATGGTCGACCATGCCATCGAGATCATGGATCTCGATCCGGGCATTGGCAATGCTTTGAAAGTCTGCAAGAGCGTGATCCAGGTGTCGTTTCCCGTTGAAATCGGCGGTCGTGTCGAGATCTTCACTGGCTGGCGCGCCACCCACAGCGATCACCGCCTGCCATCCAAGGGCGGTATCCGGTACGCACCCATCGTCGACCAGGATGAAGTCGAGGCCTTGGCGGCATTGATGACCTACAAGTGCGCCATTGTTGACGTGCCATTTGGCGGTTCCAAGGGGGGGGCTGATCATCGACCCCTCGAAATACGAGGTCCATCAGCTCGAAGCCATCACCCGACGGTTTGCACGCGAATTGATCGGCAAGGGTTTCATGAGCCCGGCCAAGAATGTGCCGGCCCCGGATATGGGGACCGGGCCACGCGAAATGGGCTGGATGACCGATACCTATCGCAACCTGTTTCCTGACGATATCAACTATATGGGAGTTGTTACCGGCAAGCCGGTAGAACATGGTGGCGTGCGCGGTCGCAACGAGGCCACCGGGCGCGGCGTGCAGTACGCCTTGCGGGAGTTCTTCCGCCACCAGGATGAAGTCAAGTCAGCCGGGCTGGAGGGCGACCTGGGTGGCAAGCGAGTGGTGGTCCAGGGGCTGGGGAATGTCGGCTATCACGCCGCGCACTTCCTGCAGACCGAAGACGACTGCAAGATTATCGCCATCATCGAGCGTGATGGGGCGATCGTCAATCCGGATGGACTGGATGTGGATCATGTGGCTCTGCATCTGCGCGAGACGGGTGGGGTCAAGGGTTATGAAAACGCCACTTTCCAGACCGACGGCGCCGGCATATTGGAGCTTGACTGCGACATTCTGATTCCGGCTGCCCTGGAGGGCGTCATCACGCATGAAAACGCCGACAACATCAAGGCCCGGGTGATTGCCGAGGCCGCCAATGGCCCCATTACCTATGCCGCTGATCAGAAGCTCCAGGAGCGCGGTGTGGTCATCATCCCTGACGCCTATTGCAATGCCGGCGGGGTCATCGTGTCTTACTTTGAATGGATTCGAAATCTCAACCACGTTCGTTTCGGCCGAATCGACAAGCGCTTTCATGAAGCTCGCGGTCAGAAGATCATCACGGCCATTGAAATGGCCACCGATACGAAGATTCCGGACTGGTTGAAGGAGAGCATCGCTTGCGGGGCCGATGAGTTCGACCTGGTGCGCTCCGGTCTTGATGACAGCATGCGTCTGGGCATGCAGGAGATCATCGAGAAACGCCGCAGCAATGACAAGATCAATGACTACCGCATGGCGGCCTATGTCATTGCCATCGACAAGATTGCCCGGACCTACCGGGATATCGGTTATTGATTGTCAGTGCCCTTCGCTCCGACCAGCCACTGATCGATGGCATCGCGGGCACTCTCGTAGCCGACCTTGACGATGTCCTGATAGGACCGGGTTTCGGTCATGCCGAAGCGCTTGATCGGGGGTCGGATGATCAGGTCGGCCAAGTCCAGTTTGCGCCGGTCGCGCTCAAGGCGGCCGAGTTCGGCGGCCTTGAGCAACATGCTGGCAATGCCGGGAGCCCGGTAACGTTTGATGAAGGGCAACATGCGGCCGAGCTGGATGCGCCAGCCTGACGGCAGTTCCTTGTAGTCCACCCGATGTGATTCACTCGATGACAAATCGACCACGATCACCTTGCTGACCGGCATCTGACGCATTTCATTGATCGGCAGACTGTTGACCACCGCACCATCGACGGTCAGTTGCTGGTCGATGACCGTGGGCGGCAACAAGCCGGGCAGGGATGCCGATGCGCCGGCCGCCAGGGCCAGAGGGCCGCGCCGGTGCAGGTTCTGGCGACCATCATTGAGGTTGGTTGAAACGCAGAAATAAGGGATTGGCAAATCTTCGATCTGACCGGGCATGTACTTTCGGCAGTTGCGGCGCATGCGCTTGCCTGACAGCAGCGATACGGCCGGCCAGGTGTAGTCACTGAAGGATTTTCCCTTGACGACGCCGCTGTAGACACGATGGTCGACGTCGTCCGGTCCGAGATCATAGGCAATGCCGCCACCAATGATGGCGCCGATGCTGGAGCCCCCGATCCAGTCGACGGGGATGTTGGCATCGTGCAGCGCCCGGCAGATACCGACATGGGCCAGTCCTCGGGCCGCACCACTGCTCAAGACCAGTCCGACTGCACGTCCGGAAAGGATGCGCGAGGTCCGCTCCAGATCGTTGCTGTTGCCGTTTCGCACATGCAGATGGAACTCCGGATTGTAGCTGTCCAGCCATGCGGCGGTGCCCTGAATGACCTCCGGACCACCGGATGGATGCATCAGGATCAGACAGTTGCGCGCCAGCTTCGAGCCCGGCGTATCGATCAGGGATTCATGCCAGGCGGGTGGCTGTGAGGCATCGCCGGTGCGCGCAACTTTGGCGACCATGTCGGACTGGCGCACGGCAAATCGGGTCCATGCGCTGTCGGTGGCCTGGCACCGATAGATGCACATGTCAAACTCGGACTCCTGCTTGTCCAGCCAGGATTTAAAGGTTTCCGGAATGTCCTTGCTGGAGGCGCTGAAGTCGGCCAGCGGCGCACCGATCTCTTCGAGTCGATCCGGATCGACGATCAGGACATTGACATGCGTACTGATATCTTCAATCAGGTTTTCGACCACCTGCCGAATCTCGGAATGGTCCTTGAGGGGCAGCAGGCAGAGGTTGCTGATTCGGCGAGTTGGTCCGGCATCACCGGAGGTGCGTTGTTGCAGGCGTGTAGCGATACCGCCGGCCAGCGCACGGGCCGCGGCCGGATAGCGCGTCGACAGCGCTTCGAAGGCCGGCTGGTCAATGGTGATCAACTGGGAATCCCGGGAGGCCTGGATTCCGGCAGTGCGCGGCTGGCCGGTCAGCAGCCCGATTTCACCAACGGTTTCACCGGCCCGAACCTCGCCGAGCCAGCGGCCATCCTCGCGGTCGCCGTTCGACGCCCAGACCTGCAGGCGACCGCGCACCAGCAGAAACAATGAAGTCCCCTCATCACCCTGCCGGAACAGCCACTCGCCACTGTTGACCGACACCGGCTTGAACGAGGCCAGTGCCTCGTCGGCCTGTTCCGGCGCCAGTTTCAGGTGGTGGGCAATCAGCGCCTTGATCTTGTCACTCATATCGACTCTCTATGAGGTGCGTTCGTGTCTGATACTACTCTGATCCAGGGTCTGAAGGGTCTCCAGAATCACCCCGAGTGGAGCGACGAACTCTGAAAACCGCTCTTCATCTTCCGGGGCGAAGGGTTGACCATCACGTCGGTTGAGCAATTGTGCAACGGCGAAAACTTCGCCGTCGCGGTTTTTGATGGGCAATCCGAGGATGGATCGGGTGCGAAAGCCCGACTGGCGATCCACATCGGGATTGAAGCGTGGGTCGGCATAGGCATCGTCGACACGGATGACTTCTCCGCCGCCGGCGACCGCGCCGGCAATGCCGGTGCCGATATCGATTCGGATTTCGCCTTCATCGGGCAGGTCCTCGGCAACCCGCAATACCAATTCGTCACCATCCCTGAGAAACAGGGAGGCGCGCTCGGCATCCAGCAATTCGCCGAGTTTCAGCGTGAAGGCGAACAGACCCTGCTCGAGCATGCTGCGAAAGGCGCGGTCCCTGGCAAGTGCTGTTGCTTCGAGAAACTGGCTCGATTCTTCGCTGATCTCGCGTAGCATGTCCTCGAATCCGGCTTCATCGAGCTCGGCCACAACCTTGTCCAGCGGTTGCTTTTTGCGGTGGTCGGCCAGGGTCTGCATCATGCGCTGGTTGTCGGCGATCACGGCATCGGTGAATGTCGACAGCTTTCCATCTTCCAGGTGCACGATCCGGTCGGCGATATCGAGAATGCGATTGTCGTGGGTGACCAGCAAAATGGTGGTGCCGTGTTGTCGGGCCAGAACCTGCATCCGATCGACGACTTCTCGACCGCTTTGCTTGTCCAGCGAGGCGGTCGGTTCATCGGCCAGAAGGATCGGCGGGTCGGTGACCAGTGCCCGGGCGATGGCGACGCGCTGACGCTGGCCGCCGGACATCTGTTCGGGACGATGGCCCATGCGCTCGCCCAGCCCAACCGCCTCGAGCATCTCGCGAGCCCTTGTTCGGGCCTTTCCTCCGCCAAGCTTGTGGTTGACCCGCAACGCCAGGGCGACATTCTGCTCAGCCGACAGTGAGGCGACCAGGTTGTGTTGCTGAAAGATGAATCCGATCTGGCGGCGCACGGTTTCGAGCTTGCCGGAGCGGGCCCCGCACAGCTCGTGGCCAAGTACCCGGACACTGCCCTCCTGGGCCGACCGCAAGGCCCCGATCAGGGTCAGCAGGGTGGTCTTGCCCGAGCCGGAGGGGCCGGTAACGATGACGATTTCCCCAGCCGGGATCGAGGTGTTAATGTCGAACAGAATCTGCTTGCGCAAGGCCCCGCGCCCGAAGTGATGAGACAGGCCCTCGACCTGGATGGGATGACCGTTGTCCATGCTCAGAAGACCTCGGCGGGGTCAAGTCGACGGACCTTGCGCATGGCCAGCATTCCGGACAGCGCACACATCGCCAGGGTCAGGCCGAAGACGCCGAAGGCGCGTTCGGCAGTGATGTAGAGCGGCAACTGGGTGGCGTCGGCGGTTACGCCGTAAAGCCACCAGACCAGTAGCAGTCCCGGCAGATATCCGAGTACGGCCAGAATGGTAGCTTGTTGCAAAACGATGCCGGAGACGAAGCGATTCTTGAAGCCGATGGCGCGCAGGGTGGCGTACTCGTTGAGGTGCTCGGAGACATCGGCAAACAGGATCTGGTAGACAATGATGCCGCCGACGATCAGACCCATGATTGCGCCAAAGGCGAAGATATAGCCGATCGGTGTGGCCGAGTTCCAGTATTCAAGTTCACGGTCGACGAAATCGGCCCGGGTCATGACCAGGACATCGTCGGGCAGACGCTCATCAAGGCGTGCGCGCACCGTATCCGGGTCGGCGCCGTTGGTCAGACGCATCAGTCCGAGCTGGATGCGGTTGCGCGGACGGTCGGGAAACAGTCGCAGCCAGTTGTCATCGCTGGTCAGGATGGTGCCGTCGATCCCGAACGAGGTGCCGAGCTCGAACAACGCGACCACGTCCATGTCGCGATCGTTGATCTCGGTCCTCAGGCTGTTTCCGCCATCAAACCAGTCACCGACCGGGCCGAATTCCGGTCGCGAGGCACGGTCGAAGGCGACCGCGTTCTGCTGGGCGAGCTGAATGCGCAAGCGATCGAATTCAGGCAGGTCGAAGATGCGATGCTGGGGATCGAAGCCGATGGCGGTGATGCTGCGACGGTCGTGATTCCAGGGGTTTTTCCAAACCGCTGGGAAGATGTACAGCGGCATGATCTCGGCGACCTCCGGGTCGCCAAGACCCTGGTAGAGCCTCTGCAGGGGGAAATCCTGGGGCCGGACAATGAACACGCTGTCGGGACTGAACAGGGCAATGTCGTAGTCAAGCTGGGTGTGAATGCGCACCGAGCTCTCAAACAGCGCGGTGCGAAAACCGAGCTGCATCATGATCAGCAGCACGGCGAAACTGATGCCGGCAATGGCGACGAGCAGCCGCAGGGGCCGGTGCTTGAGCTGAAGCCAACCGAGGGGCGCGCGCAACCTCATCGTCGATCAGGAATCGATGACCACGGTCACCTGCAGATGGGTCAGGTGGGCGGCTGCCTCGGCATCATCGAGCAGGACTTCGACTTCAACGATGCGCGCATCCTTGCGCGCGGCCGGGTCGGTGTCGGTGACGTCCTGTTTCTGAACCTTGGGGCGGATTCTTTCAACGCTGCCGGTCAACGGGCTTCCCAGCGCCGGGCTGCTGACCCGGGCACGCTGGCCGACACGCACCCTGTGGATGTCGGCTTCGTAGACCTCGGCCACGGCCACCATGCGATCGACCCGACCCAACTCCAGTGCGCCGCGTGCCGTGACCAGTTCGCCCGGACGGGCCAGGACTTCGAGAATCTTGCCGTCAAACGGGGCCACGATCCGGGTGCGGGCCACCTCGGTGCGGGCGCGCACGATGGCGGCTTCGGCGACCGGAATCTCGGCTTCCACCGCCCGCGCGCGATCCCGCGCGCTGGTACAGCCGGCGCGGCTGGCCCTGGCGTTGCCGCGTGCCAGCTCCGCTTCTTCGCGTGAGGACAGGTTTTGTTCCAGTAGCGCTTCGCGACGGGTGGCTTCGCGTTCGCGGACTTCGGCCAGCGTGCAGTGCTCGTCGGCTTCACTCACGGCTGCTCTCGCCTGGCTGCGAACCAGTTCCAGGCGTGTTTCGGCTTCGCTCAGGGCGGCATTCATCATCTCGGCGACATCGGTAATCGCCAGTTCATCACCGGCCTGGACTCGGTCGCCTTCTTCGACCATCAATTCGGTGATCAATGATCCGGTGGCGGCGCCAATGGCTGCAGGAGCGCCCAGGCGGATGATGCCGTATTCCGGTTCAATCCGCCCCAGGGCGGCGATACCACCACGGTTGTCGGCTGATTGGACGGTGGCTGCGCGTGGCGGTGATTCGACGATGCCGGATTGGCCATGGGCGGGACTGGGAAGGCCGGTTGATACAGCAGCAATCACGCTGAACAACCCCATCATGAAAAAAGTTCGGGTGCAAGTCACGGTCTGGAAATTCTCTCCCTCGCAATGGACCCGTCTTGCAGACCGATCCGGGCATTGGTCGGTAGGCATCGGGCGCGTCTGAGCAAGCAGTCTACAAGGTCTTTGGACGGCCTGCCACTATTCTGACTTGGCTTGAGCCCACGCCACTTGTCTGCCCAGGTTCATGGGGGTTAAGCTTGTTAGTCCGATTCGGCGCCCGTTTGTGCGCTCCGTCCTGCGAGATTTGCATGTCCCACGAACAGCGATTGCAAAAAGCCCGCCGAGATCAATTGCGCGAGCACTTGCTGGCGCCGGTGATGTCGCTGGCTGGGTTTTCGGAGATGTTGCGCGAATGGTTGAAAGCTCGAGACCTTGACGGATGGGACACTGAACTGGCCAATATCGAGCGCTCGGTGGAACAGTTGCAGGCCTGGGTGGGAGAGCTTGAGCAAGTGGTGGTCGACCAGGTGGATGCCGAGGCTTCGACCCGCATTCGTCACGACATGCGCAACGCACTGGGCGCAGTCAGTGGATACGCGGAGCTGATTCTCGAGGAGCTTGAGGACGAGGACAGCCTGGATGCTTCGGGCGCTACTTGTCTTGAGCGGTTGATTCGGGAGTCACAGAACTTGCTGTCTTCGATGGACCGAGCCACGGGGGCAACCGGCGACCGGGAGCAGGGTGCCGACGAGCTGGGTGATCTGGCCGGAATTCTGGAGAGTCTCAGTGCCGGTCCTGCCGACGATGACGAGGACATCCTCGGTGGAGAGATTCTCATTGTCGATGACAATGAGAGTAACCGGGTGTTGCTCAGTCACCGCATCGAGCAGCAAGGTCATGTCGCGCGCACCGCCGAAAGCGGCCGCATCGCCCTGGACATGATGGCCAATGAGCCGCCGGACCTGGTCTTGCTGGACCTGATGATGCCGGACATGAATGGTTTCGAGGTGCTTCGTGCCATGCATGAGACCGATGAATTGCGCAACATCCCGGTGATCGTGGTGACTGGACTCAACGATCAGGAGGGCGCGGTTCGCTGCATCGAGGCCGGCGCCCAGGAGTACCTGACCAAGCCGGTCAACCCGGTGCTGCTCCAGGCCCGCATGCGAGCGTGCCTGGAGCGCAAGCGCTGGCATGACAAGGAAACTCAGTACAAGCGCGAACTGGAGCGTAGCTACGCCTTTGTTCGCAAGGTGTTTGGTCGCTACCTGTCTGACGAGGTGGTGGATCGATTGCTTGATGACGATGATGGGCTGAAGGTGGGGGGCGATCTGCAAAAGGTGACCATCCTGATGACCGATCTGCGCGGCTTTACCGAGCTGAGCCAGGGGCTGGATCCGGTCGAGGTGGTCAGCCTGCTCAATATCTACCTGGAGGAAATGTCATCGGTCATCGTGCGCTACAACGGCACCATCGACGAAATCATTGGTGATGCCTTGCTGGTGTTGTTTGGTGCGCCGTTTGCAGCCGAGGATGACGCGCGGAGAGCCCTCGCCTGTGCATTGGAAATGCAGTTGGCCATGGAGCGAGTCAACCAGGCCGCCCGTGCGAGGGGGCTGCCGACCGTGGAGATGGGCATTGGCATCAACACCGGCCATGTGGTGGTCGGCAATATTGGGTCGGAGCTTCGTTCCAAGTACGCGGTGGTGGGTCACCATGTCAACCTGACCGGGCGGATCGAGTCATTCACCGTGGGTCACCAGATTCTGGCTTCGGAGTTCACGGTGGCCGAAGTGGGCGAGCTGGTTCGGGTTGGCCGCCAATTCGAGGTCGATGCCAAGGGACTTCGCGAACCGATCACGCTGTTCGAGGTCCTGGGAATCGGTGCCCCCTTCAATCTCGATCTTGACCAGCACACCGAGCCGCTCGAGCCTCTGGCTTCGCCACTGGATGTCGAGTTTGTCGAACTGGCCGACAAGAAACTCGATGGACCCAGGACGCCTGGGCGACTGGAAGCCCTGGCCGATAATCGTGCCGTGCTCGCCAGTGATCGATCACTGGAGCTGATGGCCAACCTGCGCCTGAACCTGAAAAATGGAGATCAAGCCACCGGCGCCGATTTCTACGCCAAGGTCACCGAATGCAGACAGGAGCACGCCGAAGAGCGCTATCAGTTAACATTTACTTCCTTGCCGAACGCGGTTCGCGAAGCACTGGCCGCCCGGCGTTCTCATGCTGACATGAATGTCCATGCCGAAGATACTGCTGATCGAAGATAACGAGATGAACCGGGACATGTTGTCGCGGCGCCTGACTCGCAAGGGATACGAGGTTGACATGGCTGTTGACGGCCAGGAGGGGATTGATAAAGTCATGTCCAACCGACCCGCACTGATCCTGCTGGACATGAGCTTGCCGGTCAAGGATGGTTGGACCGTGGCTCGTGAGCTCAAGGCCGATGCCGAGCTCGGCGCCATTCCCATCATTGCCCTGACCGCCCACGCCATGGAAGGCGACCGGCAAAAAGCCATTGATGCCGGTTGCGACGACTACGACACCAAGCCCGTCGAACTGAAAAGGTTGCTGGGCAAGATTGAAGCCCTTCTTTGATGTTCAATAGCCTGATTACCCGAATCGGGCTGGTTTCTGCTGTCGTGTTACTGTTGTTCATGGCCAGTATTCTGGCCTTTCTACATGCCAATCGCATCAGTGCCGAATTGGTTCAATCCCTTCAGGATGTCAATCAGGCCCAGGCCGAAGCCGGAGAACTGCGCCAGCAGATTGATTCGGTCAATCGCCAGTTGCTGGCCATGGAAGCCCTGGCTGATCCCGATAACGAGATCTGGATTTCGGAAAGCGAAAGCGAATCCCTGCAGGCCAGCCTGGATAACATCGAGGCTGGCGCCGGACGCATCCGAGAAGTTCTCGCCGCGCACGAGGTGGATGAACGCTCTTCGTCGCCCATTGAATTGCTGTTGCAGGCCTGGCGTGAGCAGGTGCGCTGGTTATCCGGAGCGGTCGAGCCTGATATTGATGGTGTGGATGAGGAGCGGCTCGGTCCACAGGCGGTGGGCGCCGATCGTGATGTCGCAGCTCGTGAGAATCGTCATCCCCGGCTGGAGCAGGCCCGTGAACAGGTTGGTGAGCAAGTCATGCAGTTACGACGCGTGGCCGGGTCATTGAACGAATCCCTCGATGAGGTTGTGGCCCGCAGCAGTCGACTGATTCAGGGTGTGTTCATGGTGTCGCTGCTGATCGTGATCGGCGCTGGCTATCCATTGGTGCGTCACATTCGTCGTTCATTGGGCGCATTGACAGAAGGCAGCGTCAAGTGGAGGGACGGGCAGACCGAGTATCGGGTGCCTGAGCTTGGGCGTGATGAATTTGGCGAGCTGGGCCAGCACTTCAATCGCATGGCCGCCCAGATCGAGGAAGGGATGGCCGAGCTTGAGCTGGCCAGAACCCGGGCCGATCATGCCAATCAGTCCAAATCCGAGTTTCTGGCCAACATGAGCCACGAGTTGCGCACGCCCATGAACGCGATCATTGGCTACAGCGAAATGGTGCTCGAGGAAGCCCAGGATGACCCCGAGGCCAGGGCCGAGGAATTCAAGGCCGATATCGGCAAGATCCTCGCCGCAGGCAAGCACTTGCTGGCGTTGATCAACGACATTCTCGATATTTCCAAGATCGAGGCCGGCAAGATGACCCTTTATGTCGAGCCAATTGATGTCGTTGAGCTGATCGAGGAGACAATGACCACGGTTCGGCCACTGATTGAACAAAATGACAATCGCCTGACGTTTCGCCATGATCTGGACGACGTGCGAATCGAATCCGATCAGACCAAACTGCGCCAGATCCTGCTCAATCTGCTCAGCAACGCCGCCAAGTTCACCCAAGAAGGTCAGATCACGATCTCGGCAGAGTGTCGCCGGGAGGAAGGTCGCGAAGTCCTCGATCTGACCGTAACCGATACCGGGATCGGCATGAATGAAGAGCAGCAGGCTCGAGTGTTCGAAGCCTTCACGCAGGCTGATTCATCGACCACGAGGGAGTTTGGCGGGACCGGGTTGGGTTTGACGATTTGCAAGCGCTTTGCCGAACTGATGGACGGTGACCTGGTGGTGGCCAGCGCTCCGGGTGAGGGCACCTCGTTCACGCTGTCGGTTCCGGTTCGGCCCGAACTCGAGACCGAAGACGCGCAGGATTCACCACCGTCCGATGCCCAGACTGAAGCACCAGTCGATAGCCGTGGGCGTGTACTGGTCATCGATGACGACCCGGCCGCCCGTGACATTGCCGGAAGAATTTTGCGGGGTGACGGATACCAGGTGCTGGTGGCTGAATCGGGTCAGCGTGGCTTGGAACTGGCCCGGCAGGCCAGACCGGATCTGATCGTCCTGGATATCATGATGCCTGGACTGGATGGCTGGCAGGTCCTGGAGGAGTTGAAGCGAGATCCCGATTTGTCTGGCATTCCGGTGATCATGCAATCCATGCTTGATGAGCGCCAGGCCGGTCTGGACAAGGGGGCTGATGATTATCTGACCAAGCCGGTTGATCGCCGCAAACTGACCGAGGCGATTCGTTGCCTGTTGCCTGAATCGGAAGCCGGCCGGGTTTTGTTGATCGCCGGAGATGCCGGCAGCCGTGACCAGGCAGCCGAACTGATTGGTGATATCGATGTCGAGATCATTCAGACCGCGGATATCGACGAGGCCAAGTCGATGTTTGCCCGGCAGTCATTCAGCCTGGTGATGATCGGTCAGCATCCGGGTACGGATGAAGTGTCCCGATTCATGCTCGACATTCAAGGAACCGCTGAAACCCGCGCCATTCCGATGCTGCTGCTCAAGCCGGATGGTGTCGAGGAAAATCGCATCGATCAATTGCGCAGCTATCTGAGCGAGCAATCCCGGGAATGAAATCTACCCCTAACTAGCGCCGGGCCAGGTGTCGGGAGATTTCGCGTACCAGCTGCTGACCGGGAACCTGGGCCTTGCGAATGATTTGCTGAACGCTGCCGCTGAGCCTTTGGATATCCTCTCGGAACAGCTCCTTGGCGGTAATGACGATGATGCAGCAATCATCGTCGGGGAATTCGGCGCGCACCGTGCCCAGAAATTCGAAACCATCCATTTCCGGCATCATCAGGTCCAGAATCACAATGCCGGGTCGAACGGATCGATACTGTTCCAGACCCTTCCAGCCATTGGCGGCTTCGTGAAGGGTCCAGCCTTCGCGCTCCAGCCATGAGCACACCATCTTGCGGGGGTCGTCGTCATCCTCGATCACCAGGATTTCCCGGTCATCGGGTCGACTCACGCGGCGCAGGGCCTCGAGCAGATGGGTTCGATCAACCGGTTTGGTCATGTACTCGGCCGCACCCAGCGCGAATCCCTTGCGTGGTTCATCGACGAAGGTCACCATGATGACCGGGATGTCCTTGAGTTCGTCATCATCCTTGAGCCTGGCCAGGACGGTCCAGCCGTCCATCTCAGGCATCAGGGCATCCAGCGTGATGATATCGGGTTTTTCAGTGCGGGCCCGCTCGATGCCTGCGGCGCCGCTTTCGGCGGTGATGACCTGGTAGCCTTCACGAGTGAGCAGACGATGCAGCAGCATGCGCGAAGACTGGTCATCATCGATAACCAGGATGCTGACCTCGCGTTCGACTGGACCTTCGGCGAGTAAATTGTCGTCTCTGGAAAGTTCGTCGACATCTCCCTGTTGCTCCAGGTCGGCGGGGATCCGCATGGTGAAAGTTGACCCTTGTCCCTGCTCGCTTTCGACCTGAATGGTCCCGCCCATCAACTCACAATATCGCTTGCAGATGGCCAGGCCCAAGCCGGTCCCACCATATTTTCGAGTGGTGGAGGCATCGGCTTGAGTGAACGGGTCGAATACCTTGTCAATCTGCTCCGGGGTCATGCCGATGCCGGTGTCGGATACACTGACCTCGAACCACCATAAACCATCATCCTGATACCGATTGAAAGTCAGTCGTATGGTCCCTTCATGGGTGAACTTGGCGGCGTTACTGAGCAGGTTGAGGATGATCTGCTTGACCCGGGTGGCGTCGTTGAAAATGTCCTCGATTTCGCCGACTTCCTCGATGATCAGTCGGTTGTCATTGGCCTCGATGGCCGGAATGATGCTCGTCGATATCTCGTCAATGAATTTCTCGATATCGATGGCCTCGGGATAAAGCTCGACCTTGTCGGCCTCGACTTTGGACAGGTCAAGAACATCATTAATCAGCCGCAACAGGTGCTGACTGGCCTGGCATATGCGCTCGAGGTCCGGAATGAAGTCGACGGCATCCTGGTCCTGGGCTTCTTCCTTGAGCATTTCGCTATAACCGATGATGGCATTCATCGGGGTGCGTAGCTCGTGACTCATGTTGGCCAGAAACTGGCTCTTGGCTGCATTGGCTTCGTCGGCAGCCCGTCGCGCCTTGTTGATTTCTTCAAACATGCGTGCATTGCGAACGGCGGTGGCGATCAGCTCTACGTGTCGAGCGATGACCTTGATTTCAGCATGGCCGATGTCCATCTTCTCGCGCGTGGCGGCAAACACCAGTACCCCGATGATCTCTTCGAGGATTCGCAACGGATAGACCAGCAGTGATTTGCTCGGTGTGATCTCATGAATGGTCGCATCCGAGGGTGACATTCGGTCAACACGGTTGAATACGTCCGGCACGAAAGTTGGTTTCTTGCGGTCAATGGTGCGCACGAAGATGCTGTTGGATTCATCCAGGGGAACCTGGAAATCACGCAGCTTTTCTGTGACTTCGGTGGCATTGGCGCCGATATAGCGTTCAACCACCAGTGCGCGCCGTTCATGGTCGATGAACAGGATGCTTTCCTGGTCAAAGTCGGCAACATCGGCCAGGTTGTCACGTATCGCCGTCATGACGGTCTCGAGATCCAGGGTCGAATTGACGATCCGCGCCACCTGATTCATGGATGACATCAAATCGGCTTGAGACTTGACCTTGCGACTGTGCTCTTCCAGGGCACGTTTGGCCGAGATCAGCCGCAGGCCGTTTCGATTGGACACGAAGGATACATACAGCAAAAAGACCACGATCGTGGCCGCCCCGAAATACAGCGGGAACCCCTCGTTGTGGGCCAGGAAATCCACTTCCACGTAAGGCCAGGCCAGGGCGCCGACGATGATCATGGGCAGCAAGACACGCAAGGCCAGCATGGGTCCGGCCATCAATAGCCCGGCGGTGATGGCCAGGGTGAACAGCACCATGGAAGGGACAAAGGCGAATCCGGCCAGGGCCATGCCGGCCGCTGCCAGCATGCCGTCGGTGGAAAAGGCCAGGTAGCCGACTGTTCGCGAGTGCCCGCTGAATGCGGCAATCAGGTGAATCAGCAAGGGGTAGGTAAAGCCGACCACCAGAACCGTGGCATAGACACCGGGATTGCCGGACGGCAGGGTTGAGGCGACCAGTATGGCCATTGCGGCACAGACGAAAACCCGACCAACAAATGGCAATCGCGCGATGGTATGGACACGCCCGAAACGTCCGAGAACCTGGTTGGGTCGCGCAGTGTCCGGCATCGAGCTCATCGGTGGTGGTCAGTCCTTACTCATCCATGATCAGGTTGCGTAACCGGGCGATGGTTTCTTCGGCTTGCTCCTTTTCTGAGCGAGCCTTGGCCAGTTCCCGTTCGAGCTGTTCGACCCGGGCCGCCTGCTCTCGGACTTGTCGAAGTTCGGCTTCGGTCTGCTCCAGCCCGCCCAGGCGCTGGTTGGCCGACTCGATTCGACGTTCGGCTTCAAGCAGACGGCTGGCAGTGGTGCGCAGCACCCAGTCCGAGATGGTTTCCTGTCCGTTTTTGGCCGCGAGTTGGCGCTGGACTTGCCGAATATGTCGCTCGGCCTGATCGAGGTCACGCCACGGCGGTTGTTCTTGCAAGTGAACCAGGGCCTTGCCCAGCAGCGCCCGGGCGTATGCGGGTTCGCTTGATGTCGATGCGGCAATAGCAGTCTCGAAGTGCTCAAGCGCCTGTTCCGACTGGTCTTGATGAAGTGCCTGGAATCCGTCAATCAGTGCCTGAGAGCGATCGGGCATGGTCTCCGACTTATCGATGTCCGGTTCAAGCAAGGCGCAGGATGCCAGAGTCAGAGTGATCAAAAGGAAGAACAGGTTTCGCATGGGGCCTCGGCAAATGTCAGAGCCTTGTAGGTTGAGCAATTTAGCACATTCCATTTTGTTTGCCGGGTGCTGCAGGCAATTTGTCCAGGGCATGTTAGTGTCACGAATCATCCGGCGCATTTTGAACGCATCCTCCTCCATGTTTGCGATGATCTAAAAAAAGCATTACAAACAATATCTTGTAGGTTTATTTCGGTGATGATCCTGTGGCTTTCAGGAAAACATCAGGAAATCGGAAGCTTTCTGTCAGGCTTTTCCTGGCGCCCTCTTCAAGACTTGGAACCGCTGTACTTTTGCAGCTTTTCAATTCACTTAAGGTGGCGCGTTGGTATCAGCCAGCGGCCAACGTGGACCTCAGCAGTTCCTTGGCGGTGTCCAGAGTCTGTTTCCGGTCGAGGAAATGGGTCAGGATTTTCCGCTCAGCGCTTACTTTCACGTTGACCTGACCCCCGGTCAATACGCCCTGGTGGCCGAGGTGCCCAATCCCATGCAACCGGATTTGGATAATCCGGACGTGAGCATGCTGCATGAGTTCAGCGTCACTCCCTGGGCGAGCCTGAGCGGTGCCTGGATGGATCCCAAGACCGACGGGCAAGGCTGGAGTTTCTATGCCACATCGCACGGATTCGTCGGGACTTTCTTTGGCTACTCCGCCGATGTAGACAACCTCTGGCTGGCTACGGAAAATGTGGTTGATCATCTTGAGCTCGGTGAGCCGGTGACCTTCGATCTGTTGTACGGCGCCGATGGCAGCTTTGGCAGCCCCGTCAGCCCGGAAAGCATGGATTTCTGGGGCCAGGCCACCATTACATTTGAAAGCTGCGACGAGGCTACGGCCGAGATCAGTGGCGTTGATGGGACCGAGTCTCACAACCTGCAAAGAATCGTAGGCCTGATTGGCGTTTCCGAGTGCAGCTTGTAACTCGATATCGATAGTGGAAGCCCCATGGTCGACGCCCGGAATCTCTCCGGGCGTCCTTTGACCTGTTACGATAGAGGTTCCTCGATGCCTGGAATATCCTGTGGAACGACTGGGACGCTATCAGATCGAGGGGGAGTTGGGGCGGGGCTCGATGTCGATCGTTTATGAGGCCTTTGATCCTCACATTGATCGTCGTCTGGCCGTCAAGGTGCTGCGCGAGCGCTATGCTCGTGAGGTGAAGAGTCGTCAGCGATTTCTGCGTGAAGCGCGCTCTGCCGGCGGGTTGAATCATCCCAATATCGTCACTGTTTTCGATGTCGGACAGTTCGAGGGCATGCCATACCTGGTCATGGAGCGCCTGTCCGGCCAGAACCTGGAGGAGTACCTGGAAACCGGTCATCGACCGGGTCCTGCCGAAGTGATCGACATCGGCATCCAACTGGCCAGCGCACTGGATTATGCCCATCAGCGCGGTGTGATTCATCGTGATGTCAAGCCTTCGAATATCTACATCGACCGGGATTCCGGGCTGGTCAAGCTGGTGGATTTTGGCATTGCCGCAATCGATCAGCGTACCTGCGAGGCCAAGGAGGATGAGGGTCTGGTGACCGGTACCCCGCGCTACATGGCGCCCGAACAGATTCGCGGCGAATCCTGCGATCCTCGTACCGATCTTTACGGACTGGGCGTGGTGCTTTACCAGATGCTGGGTGGGGATGTGCCATTTCGATCCGACTCCATGGGTGAGTTGATTCGCGAAGTTCTTCAGCAGGATCCACCGCGGCTCAATCCGGTCCATGATGACACGCCGGTCGAGCTGATTGAACTGGTCCATCGCCTGATCGCCAAGCAACCCGAGGCGCGCTATCAAAGCGGCACCGTGGTTCTGGAGGAATTGCAGGAGATTCGTGCCGACCTGGATCGTGGGTTGCTCAAAAGTGTGCGTCAGGCATCATCGACCTGGCGCTGGCCGCTGGCTTTGAGTTTGTGCCTGGCACTCGTGCTCGGCGTCGGTTTGAGCTGGGTCTACCACAGCCAGACCGCCGCAATGACCGAGACCACGCACGGTTATGGGGATGCGCTGACCAGCGTGATCGCCAGGGAAATTTCCGAGGCCTTGTTGCTTGAAGATGCCACGGCGCTGGCCAATCTGGTATCGGATTTTTCGGTCAACCCCCAGGTCACTTTCCTCCATGTCAGCGACCGCGATGGTATGGTTCAGGCCAGCACGGATCCGTTCTTGCAAGGTGAGCCAGCGCCCGAACGGGCTGGCCGGGTCATTGAGCGTCCCCAGGCTGCTGCGCGCCTGGTCGAATTGGATGATGGCCATCTCGAATTCCAGATCCCGGTCCGGTTTCAGGCGCGTCGCATTGGCCAGGTTCATCTGGGTATCGATGGTAGTCAATTGCAGGCGGCTGCCCGCACCACAATGTCCATGCTGCTGATTGTCTTTCTGGTCACGGTGATCGTCGTTGGATCCGGGTTTGCCTGGCTGGCTCGCGTGCAGCAGCGTTCCCTGCAACGGGTGGGGTGGGGCCTGCAACGTATTGCCAGAGGGCAATACGACTTCCGCCTGAAAGCCTCACGCCATGACGCGACCTCGCCTTTGATCCGGAGATTCAATGACATGGCGGTGCGTCTGCAGGAGCGCTATGGTCACGAGCAACTGCGCTCGGAGCCGGGCGCCTCAAGCGTACCGATCGACGAAGATGAGGCGGTCCTGGACCGGACCGTGGAGATCAGCCCTGCCAGAGGGCGTGCCAAGGTCCTGCCCATTGGTGGGCGCAAGGCTGATTCAGAGTCCCAGAATCACTCATAGTCCTTCCAGTCGATCCAGGATCTCGCGGGCTCGATCCAGATAGATCATGGCTGGCTCGAAATCGGGGTCGATCGCCAATACGCGTTCCCAGAGCTCGGCGGCCTGCTCCACTTCCTGCCGCCGCCAGGCTCTCAGTGCCTGATCGTGATAACGCTCGACCAGCTCGGCCTCCAGTCCGCTCAATATATGGGCGGCGGCGGCATACTCCGGGTCCAGCTCCAGTGCGTGCAACAGCAATTGATGGCGCTCGGCGGGATCGTCGGTCAGGCGCGCCGATTCATAGGTCTGACGTGCGGCGATGCGGTTTTGCTGTGTTTCAAAGGAGGAATTCAGACCCGTGCCTTCCACCCATGGCTCGATCTGCTCAAGGTAGGACGCCGCCGAATCGGCCTGGCCTCGTTCCATGGCCGCTTTGGACAGCTCCAGCCCGGTTGCAGCCAGGTTGTAGCGCCCGTAATCGGACAATCCTCCGGCGCGCGCCATGCTGAGCAAGAGCTCAAGCCCCTGGCGTCTGTTGCCCGACTCGATCTTGGCAATGGCAATCTGTTCGGTGTCCAGCTCCGGCTCCTCGTCTGCAATCGGGGCAGGAACACGCAATAAGGTGCCGGGCTGCAATAGGCGAGGCCGCTTGATGCCGTTGAGTCCCGCCAGGGCAACAAATAACATGCTGTCTCCGGCATGTTCGGCCGCCAGGCCGGATAGCGTATCTCCAGGTTGCACCATGATTTCGACCCACTCTTCACCGAGGAATTGTTCCGGCGGTTGATCGATCTGTTCGATCAGGCGAGAGGCCACGGCATGACCAGGCCGTTCATCCAGGTAACGCTCGAGGAGTTCACGCGCAGCTTCATTCTCGCCGTCCTGGAGCAAATCAATGGCGGTCGACAGGCGGGGAGGTTCGGGTTCCGGAATCACCCGCTCCGGTTCTTCGGGCGCCTCGATGTCGGGTTCGTGCGGGCGTGGTTCCAGGAGTTGGCAGCCGGCAATGGCGATCACCATGGCCAGGGCAAGCGAAGGGCGAAGGAAACTCTGCACGATCTTGTATACCGTCCGGGAGGGTCGAATTGGGGACTGCCAGTCTAGCGGAAATCGTCCGGCTCAGTGCTCGATTCCCTTGAGAGCCTCCTTCAGCCTGGCCTCGAATTCCTCCAGGGGTTGATCAGCCTCAAGGAGCGCCGACCGAACTTGTCCGACCAGCCCGCCGAGCATGTCAGTCTGATCTTGCTCGGCCCGCAATTCGATCAGACGCAGGACATCCTGCATGGCACGGTCGCTGCCGAGTGCTTCAAATTCGATCAGTTTTTCGACCAGGCGATCCATCCAGTCTGTTTCCTGTTGGCGATGCCCGGCTTCACGGTGGGTCTGGGCCAATTCGCGCATGACCCGCCGAATGCCGGAGTGGCCCGGTTCCAGCAACTCGTTTCGTCCCCGGTAGACCCGCTCAAGCAGTTCCAGCGCCCGATCGGTTTCGCCCAGGTTGCGGTAGACGATGCCCAGCAGCTGGGTGGCGTTCAGTGTATCCAGGTGATCATCGCCCAGCAGCCTCTGGCGCCACTCGCGGACTTCCTCAAGAGTATCCCGGGCCTGTTCATGCTGACCGGTATTGAGAAGCAGCTCGCCGAGATTCATCTGGACCTGCAGAGCGACGGGATTGTGCTGGCCATGGGTTTCTCTTGACAGTTGCAGGATTTCGCGGGTCAGCGACAGGGCCTCGTCGTAGCGGCCCAGATCCATCAGGGTCATGGCCTTGTTGCTCATGACACGCAGCGTGGAGGGATTTCTGTGACCGAAGTGTTGGCTCAGGATGGTGTAGACCTGACGTTCGATTTCCAGTGCTTCTTCATGTCGGCCCAGGATGCCAAGGGCGGCGCCAACATTGAGCAACGCACTGTAATGGGTGCTCTCGGTCTCATTGAAATTATCACGCGCACGGTCGAGGCTGTCCTGGAAGTACTCCAGGGCGGTTTCTATTCGACCCGAGCGTGCATGAACATAGCCCAGGGTATTGATAGCGCTGACTGTGCGCTCATGGTGAGGGCCCAGTTCAAGCTCGACCTGGGCCAGGTTCTGTTCAGCCTGCTTCAGGGCTTGATCGTATTCGCCGGTATCGACCAGCAGATTGGCCAGGCTGTCCAGTGCCGAGTGATGCAGTTCCCGAGCAGGTGCGTCAGTCGGCTTGATTTTCAATAGGATCTGGTCGAGTTCACTCCGAGCCGCCTCGAACTGTCCGCTCTTGACCAGCAAGAGATAATATTCATGACGGGCTTTCAGGGTGGGGAGCG
>PWWM01000141.1 GCA_003561495.1 Gammaproteobacteria bacterium | reverse complement strand
TCCTCGAATTCAGGGCTTCCTTCCGGCCCAAGTTCGATCCAGGCCATTGCCTGGCCAGCCAAAAGGACTGTCACCATGACCGCCCAGGCCGGATTTGGACGCTTGTGAAGGTAACGGCTCATACTCTCACT
The DNA here is from genome assembly GCA_003561495.1 of Gammaproteobacteria bacterium. Classification (GTDB taxonomy): domain Bacteria; phylum Pseudomonadota; class Gammaproteobacteria; order Xanthomonadales; family Wenzhouxiangellaceae; genus Wenzhouxiangella. The sequence goes on along the minus strand of PWWM01000141.1, from coordinate 7,859 downwards.
GTTCCCATTGTCGACTCGGCCATCACCGAATCTACTAATCGACACACTCCGGACTGGTATCGGCTGCATTTGCACAGGCCTCGCTCGCGGGCACATCGCCATTGAAACCCATCTGCAGCCACGTCGATCTGCAGTGCAAGGTGTCGCCGCTGGTATCGCCTTCACTTCCGTCTGTTGAAAAGCAGGCACAGGCGTCAAGACACTGCTCCATACTCGAGTACACGTCAGCACAACCCATCGCCATGGCTGAGCAATAATCTTCGCATTCCTCGGATGGCGGGTCATCTACCGGGCAGTCCGGTGGATCATCCGGTGGGTCATCGGACACCAAGCTGATCGCAAACGGCGCACCGGTGATGGGCTGGCGAGGCTGTAGTGACTCTCCCTCAACCTCTATTGCCAACCAAAGCCCACTGGCGTAATCCTGTTCACCGAAATCCAGATCAACCTGGAAAATCCCGTTGTGCACACTGACCTCGGCAACATCGATCGTCTCGCCAACCTAGTTCCCGGCAGTCTCGGCATCGAACAGGGCGAAACTCATCTCGACAGTGTCATTAACCGGCACGGTTTCATGCTCCAGATGGCCCTGGTAAGACAGGGTGGTAAAGGCGCCGGACATGGTGGAAGCCATCAGCAAAAGCAAAGCAAATAGATATCGCATCAGTCGTCTTCCTCGCGATCTGCATTCATCAGGGTTTCTAAAAGGGTACAAGATACGGGAGGGGCTCTGCCACCAGACGCTTAAAATCGTGTTGCTGACGCGAGGGGTGAGCGCAGACCGGGCGACCGTAATGCGCCTCCACCAGACGCTGGCCCGCTGATGAGATGTTGTCAGGGATTGTCAGCTAGTGGCGGTCCGAGTCTACCCATTTTCGGGTTTATCCACCGAATCGTTCCGATCAGTCCGCCCACCGAGTTGTCCCCGGAAGCTTCGCCGGCCGAGTAGCTGCGCTGCAAGGTGCCCGATTGCTTGAACCCGACCAGTCCGCCTGTGGCGTTCAGGTTCCCGGTGACGGAGAAGGTTGTATAGACCTTAGAGATCGTGCCGAAGGATGTGCAGATCCATGATGACATGCCCCCAACCGTCGAGGATGCCTTGGAAGAAATCGGGGTTACGGGCAATCGGGACGAAACCCTCGCCCTCGTTCCAGTCTTCGGTGGCCGAGGCGGCTATATCGTTGGCCAAGGCATAGTTCCCGCTCAAGGGGAAATCCGGATGATTGCCGAAAACCGTTTGGTAATGCAAGGGCTTACCAGAGTTTGTGTAACTCGGAGCAATAAAGGGTCATTTCCCGCGGCCGGAACAATGTACTCGGGGACGACCGATATTGCAGAGGCTGGGTTACCATGCGTTCTGGTTGTCATTGATTCGAGTCATGCCTGAACAGGATCGCAGTGAGCAGGACAGTGGGTTCGTCGCCTTGGGCTTGCCGGAGGAGTTGTTGAGGGCCTTGGTGGAGCTGGGGTACGAAGCACCTTCGCCGATTCAGTCGAAAACGATTCCGGTGTTGATGGACGGGCGCGACCTGGTCGGGCAGGCGCAGACAGGCACTGGTAAGACGGCGGCGTTTGCGTTGCCGGTGCTGGCGCGGCTGAGGCAGACGCAATCCAAGCCGGCCGCACTCGTGCTGGCGCCGACACGCGAGCTGGCGATCCAGGTCGCCGAGGCGTTTCACCGCTACGCGGCGCATTTACCGGGTTTTCATGTATTGCCGATTTACGGTGGCCAGGCATACGGGCCGCAGTTGGCTGGCCTGCGCCGTGGTGCGGATGTGGTGGTCGGCACACCGGGAAGAGTGATCGATCACATCAACAAGGGCACGCTGGATCTAAGCGGACTGGACACACTGGTGCTCGATGAGGCCGATGAAATGCTGCGCATGGGCTTTATCGATGATGTCGAGCAGGTACTTGCCAAGACTCCGGAAAACTGCCAGATTGCGCTGTTTTCGGCGACCATGCCGAAGCCGATCCGGCGAATCGCCCAGCGCTATCTCAAGGATGCCGAGGAAGTCACCATCCAGGCGAAGACGTCGACGGCCGCCTCGATCCGCCAGCGCTACTGGCTGGTCAGCGGCTTACACAAGCTCGATGCACTGACCCGGATTCTGGAGGTCGAGCCGTTCGACGGCATGATCGTGTTTGCCCGTACCCGGGTGGCGACCGAGGAACTGGCCAGTCGGCTCAATGCGCGCGGGTTTTCAGCCGCCGCGCTCAATGGCGATGTGCCGCAGAACCAACGCGAACAACTGGTCGATAAACTGCGCAAGGGCGAAATCGACATCCTGGTGGCCACTGACGTGGCCGCGCGCGGGCTGGATGTCGAGCGGGTCAGCCACGTGGTGAACTACGACATTCCCTATGACACCGAGGCCTATGTGCATCGCATCGGGCGTACCGGTCGGGCCGGGCGAGCCGGAGAAGCGATTCTGTTTGTCGCGCCGCGTGAACGCGGCATGTTGCGGGCCATCGAACGGGCCACCCGGCAGCCGATCGAAGCAATGGGCGTTCCGTCGGTGGCCGATGTCAACGAACAACGCGTTGCACGCTTCAAGGCGGCCGTGGCCGGTGCACTGCAAACCGAGGAACTGGATCTATACCGCGAGGTGGCCCAGGCCTGCCAGGCCGAGACCGGCGCTGACATGGTCGATATCGCCGCCGCCCTGGCGCGCCTGCTGCGCGGCGGCGACGATCTCTTGCTGAGTGAACGCGAGCCCCCGGCAAACTTTGCACCTCGCCCCGATCGCAAGCATGAAAAAGGGCGCCGGCCGGACCGATCGGAACGACCGTCTCGTCGGCCAACCGACGACCAGGACAAGGCAACCTACCGCATTGAGGTGGGGCGTAGCCATGGGGTTGGGCCCGGCAATATCGTCGGCGCCATCGCCAACGAGGCGAAGCTGGATGCCGGCCACATCGGTCGGGTCCGGATTCAAGAGCATTTCAGCCTGGTCGACCTGCCGGCTGATCTGGATTCAGCCGTACTCGATCACCTGGCCGGTGTGCGTGTAGCCGGCCAACCCCTGCGAATCCAGCCGGATAAAGGACCTGGTCAGCGTCCGAAAAGCTTCGAGCGTCCGCCGCGTTCCGATCGCCGTGCACCACAGAAACGCCCGTTCCTGACCCGCGCGCAGAAGAAGGCGGGCCATGGCAACAGGAAGGTCAGGAAATGAGGGTGGTGCGAATCCTGCCCATTTGATACTTCTAAAAAACTCAAGACAGGGACGGCGCTGAAGCCCATCAGGAGCGTTGCACCCCTGCCGCCGATCCGCTGCAGCGACCACACTTCAGCGGCCCTTGAAAGCCCGGATATCTGGAATACCCAGGCGCTTTCGGGATTTCCCTTGGTACGTTCAGATCGGCCAGTTCTGCTGTTCCCAGGCTTGCTGCCAGAACATCCACTCGTAGCGTACGCTGACCTTGAAGGAATTGATGGCGCGCTGTCGGGTCGGTTCATCGACGCCATCGGCAAAGCGCTGCAGACGGGCCAGGATGTTCTGCATGTACTCGTTGAACCCCGGGTCGGAATACATTCTCAGCCAGTCGGCGTAAGGATGATCGTCCTCGATCCGGCCCAGACGCTCGAGGAGATGCTGCCCGAGTTCGACATACAGCCAGGGACAGGGGACAAGCGCCGCGACCGCCTCCACCAGACTGCCCCGGGTTGCGGCCTCGATCATATGGTTCTGGTAAGCGCGGTTGTTGGGTGTCAGTTCAATGGCTGCGATATCTTCCGGACCGTACCCCAGTTGCTTGCCGTAGCCGGCATGGAGTTCGCCCTCCACGACCAGGGCCATGCGCGCGGCATCAATGAACCACAGCTTGTCCTCGGGCAAGATCACCCGTGTCGAGATCAGCGCGGCCGCATCGGAAAAGGCTTCCAGATAGCGTGCATCCTGCATCTGATAGAAGCGAAAGAGGTTGCGATCCAGGCTTCCGTCGGCAAGCGCGAGCACGAAGGGATGCTCCAAAGAAGCACCCCACATCGATCGGGAGGCGTCGAGGCATCGGGCGGCAAAGGGCGGGACATCGAAAGCACGTTCGGTCATTGGACTCTCCACTGAGGTTTGCATTGGCATGTTTCGAAGCCCGGAGCGTCACTCTCGACCATCGCACCGTGCATCGACATCCTTGAGTTGTCGAAACGGCATGACGCAACAATCGATCAGACCAAGTCTCCCTACGCCGGCATGACCCGGATCAGGTGAAGGGTATGCTCTCAGCCCCGCCAATGGCGGGACACCCCTGACTTCTCAGGTCAGGATAGGCAAGTTCGAGGTCGTCTGTCAATCGAAAGGCTGGTCCCATCCCCCGTGCCGATGACTGCGCCGGTAATCAGATCGAATCGCAATCAGGCATCGTCGGAATGAGCACAATCGGTCTGCAGGATATTGCGATGCTCGATGGCTTGTGGGCTTTGGAGGGCCGCACCAATTTGCAGACTGGCGTGTTCTCGCGGCAAGCGGGCGCGAAAATACGCAAGAAACTGTGCGCCCTCATCGAGGACATCAACCATCAAGGCACGGATGGCCAGTTCACGGGTCGGACGGTGGCGCGGCAAACAACTCCGAGACCGCCAATTGCCGAGCCACCGGTCTCATGTTGTTGATTTGCTCGCTGTAGTCGAGGCCGGTTCCAAACCAGGCAATGACCAGGCTCCGGTCTGGATCAACATACAGACCCTGGCCAAGATATCCTGCCTTGTACATGGCGCCGTCATCCCATATCTCGTCCCACTGCCAGGCAGCCCGCGTTGGCAAATCCTTGCCGTACTCGCTTCCAGGGCTCTCCAGCACATCCCTGGAAAGCGCAACACCAGCGCCCGCCTGAATATCCGCGATCATGCCACCGGCGACATCATCGAAACGCTGCGGTTCGGTAAATACAAGACCAAACCGCGCCATATCTCGCAGTCTCGCGCTAAGCCCTCCGGAACCGTAAGCATAGCCCTCGGCACTGACCGTCATCAATGCATCAGATTCGGCCCCTATGCGGCTCCAGATTCTTGTCCGAACCGCATCGGCGTATGACTGTTGGGTCACATTCTCGATAATCAGCATCAGCACGTTGGTGTTTGCCGAAACGTATTCGTTGTGAGTACCCGCCGGCCGGCGGCGCTCCATGGCCCGGAGATGTTCCAGTAAAGCCACGGGAGGACCCGTCGATGCGGTAACACCCAGCGCTTCCTCCATTCGATAGATGCAGGTCGACGTGTCCTGGTAGCCATCACTATCAAGGCAATCTATTCCGGAAGCCATGTTGGCAACGTCCTGCACACGGGTTCCGGCCCAGGCGGTGCCCGCAAGCTCCGGAACGTAGCGGTCTACTCCCTCACTCATGTCTACAAGACCCTCGGCCACCAATGACGCAAGGACAGTGGAGGTCAACACTTTGGTCACCGACCAGGCGTAGTGCCGCTGCCAGGGCTGCATGTTCGGGTAGGCCTCGAACACGATTTCACCATGGTGAAGAACGATCACGCCATCAAGCAGTGGATCCGACTCCACGTAAGCCGAAAACGCAGCCGTCCTTCCCTCAAACGTGACCGGAAACGATGCAAGCTTACTGCTCAGGTTTCGCCTCAAAGGACGCGTCTCCCCAACTCTAGCTATCGTGGTGCTGCGCAGATAAGACTCAGCATTCAGGTGAAATTGCCGGCTCACTTCACCTCCGCTGTCGAAATTCTTCGGCGTCACCTCCTTGAACAGTTCGCGATAATCTTGGGCCATCAGCAGCGTCGCGGTCAATGCCGGCACGAGTAGTGCAAGCCCGATGCCTGCGAAGATTCGTGTCATAAAACTTTCCTTGCCAGTCAGATAGCCGGGGGTGGATGAGTGTAGAAAGTATAAGCCGCCCGGCCCTGCCCTGCCGTGCCGAAGGATTCGATATCGGTCTTCGGCCACGCAGAGCCGACCTGGATTATTGGCAAGCCCAAGCCGAAAAATTTGTAGGACGAGGCCGAATCCTTCTCCATCGTATCGTTGGCACTGAAGCTGACCTGAACCGGCACTGCCGGGTATTGGCGAGCGTGGGATTCTGAATTTTTATCGTCTCAGTCCGGCCGCACGCCAATGGCGCAGAAAAGTCCTTGCTAAGGCAAGATAAGAGCCATGTGCGCCACCTAACGCAGGGCTTTCGAGACGGATCGAACAATGCCTGTCGCCGCTTCTTCATCCCCGGCATTAATGCATTCAGCAGGCAAAACGTCGTGGCTGGATCTTGTCGATGTGTCCCGACTCGATCGAATCGCGGGCGTGCTCGATCCAGCCCGGAAGTTCGAAGTTGACGGCGACCTCGAAATCCCCGGCAAAAGCCGCATGCAGCGATTCCATTTCGCCAATAAGGCAGCGGGCGAGTTTCCGATCATCTCGGCTTGCCGCGATGGCAGTCATCACCATGCGGGCATTCAAGGACTCCACCGGAAAGTGAGATGCGTTTCCCCGTCTAACGCGATCAAGCAGTTCCCAGGCATTTGCATGTTCACCTTGCAGATATTTGGTATAACCGAAAAACCAGGGATATCGTAGCCAGTCCGGTTCCATCCGGATGGCCTTTTCAAGCCGCCAGAGAGAACGCCGACGTTTCGAATCCATCTTGATGGGCTCGGGAAAATGACTGATCTCAAACCCATCCAGCCACTCGGCGTGTTGGTCGACGCGGCGGATATCGGTCTGGACGTTGTCGTGGACTAGACCAAGTGTTCTATGGCCGCGCCGAAAAAGGGAAAGCTTGTAGTCATCGAATACTGAGGTCCCGGGCACATAATTGCGCCAGGCACCAAAAAAACCTCTCACTCCGGATCCAGCTGAACGTATGGCTGAACGCAAGTCTTCACCGGGCGTCACCAGGCGTTCGTCCGCGTCCAGGTTGAGTATCCAGTCACAGCGGGTCTTTTCATACAGCCTGTTGGCCTGGTCGGCAATCGTGTAACAACGTTCCGGGTCAAGTTGACCGTGGTCCACTTTGATGCCGTAGCGTTGTCTGAGCAGCTCGGGAGTGCCATCGGTCGATCCGGTATCAGTGATGTGAATTTCATCGACAGCAGCCAAGGCGCTGTCGATACAACCCAGAATACGGTTGGCCTCATTCTTGACGACCATGCACAGAGCAATACTTGCAGAGTTCATATCAGACGATTTTGTTATCCGACGAAATTTTACGGCCTGACCAGTTATTGAGCTTCTTTTGAATGTAGTCATGGCTGTCGCCGAGAAACAGCATCACGACAAGATCTCCGCAACCAGCCATGTCCAGCACTTGATCGACTGCCTGATCCGTATCGGGAATCTTGAGAATTGATTTGGCAGAGACCCCGTGCTCAAGCAAGCCGCGTTCGAGCAAGTCGGGCACTTCATCGGGGCGACGGCCGCGAAGCTCGAAAAAGTTACTGCAGACGTAAACATCGAATTGCCCGGCCGATGCTCGCGCCAGTTCATGGAGCTCCTTGTCGGAGCGGTTTCCCAGACCCCGCAGCAGCAACATCTTCCGGCCTGGTGCCTTCAAGGCCTGCACGGCACTGCACAGATGGTTCATTGCCGGGACATTCTGGGCGTGGTCGACCACCACCTTGCAGGGCAAATCATCATAGATATTGAAACGACCGGGATTGTGCTTATGGTCGGCATTGAAGCTGGACATGGCGTGTCGAATCAGGCCATGGTCGAGATTGACTGCTCTTGCTGCGGCGATCGCAAACAGGGCATTGTCGACATTGAACCCGATAGTTGCCTCAAGGGTTGCCGGAATCTCATCTACCGGCATGATCTCACTGCGTTTGTCGCCTTCGTAGACGACAATCCAGTCGCGCCCCTGGCAGGTTTCGGTCACCACCGCGGTTCCTCCGCCTTGCCAATGCC
>PWWM01000021.1 GCA_003561495.1 Gammaproteobacteria bacterium | reverse complement strand
GATCATCATCAGCCATGCCGAACTGGCGCTGGCGCCGAGTCGCGAGTTCGAGCGCCACCCGGCATTCGCCCGCCTGTTTGTCGAAAGCGAATGCCTGGTCGAAGAGCAGACCCTGCTGTTTCGACGTCGACCGCGAAGCGCCGACGAGCGCCCGCTGTATGTCGGACACACGCTGGTTCCGCCCCCTGGTCAGCCGGTGCGCTTTGGCTACGATGCCGACCGGCAACGATTCCTGGGCCGGGGCAAAACGCACCACTTGCCGGCCGGCGCGAGCATCTCGGGAGTGGATGAGCTGCTCGGACGAACAGGCGCCACTGTAGACCCGGCCATGTCATTGGCCCTGGAAGTCACCCTGGAGCCGTATGGTCGAACGGAAATGGCTTTACTGACCGGTGCGGGCCGGTCCCGGCGGGAACTCGTCGGCGCGCTGAGAAGCTATCGCTCGCTGGGACGGGTCGACTGGCTGTTCGAGCAGGCCCGCATGCAAACCGGGCTTGAACTGCATCACCTGCAACTCTCGCCCGACCGGGTGCGTGCGGCGATGGAGCTGCTGTCGGCATTGCTGGCGCCTCATCGCCAATGGCGCAGGGCTGATCGGCGACCCGACCAGCCGCTGCAAGGGCTGCTCTGGTCGCGCGGAATCTCCGGCGATTGGCCGATCATCGTTGTAGAAACCGGCGGCAATGCCGGTATCGAGAACGTCACGGAGGTCCTGGTTGCGCACGCGTTTCTATCCGGTCGTCGGATTCGCAGTGACCTGGTCCTGCTCGACCCGGCCGCCGGCGGTTATGAACAAGTCACCCGGGATCGACTCAAGGCGCTGGCCGAGTCGATTCGTTCGCGCACCCAAGGCGTACTGACCGGACAGGTCACGGTCATCGCATCCCGCGAACTTTCCGCGGAACAACACCAGGGGCTGCTGGCCGCTGCAGCAGTTGTACTGCGTGGTGACGGCCCACCGCTGTCGGAGCAACTACAAACGGCGAAAACCAGTGAGCTGCCGCCATTCTTTCCCAGTCGTCAGTCGGCTGAACTTGAGCGATTCAATCCCCGCTCCGAACCCGACCAGGAGCGAATCTGTAACAACGGCTTCGGTGGATTCAGCGCCGATGGGCGCGAATACATCATGGACTGGAACCCGGCCGCACCCACTCCGGCCCCCTGGAGCAATGTGCTGGCCAACCCGGACTTTGGCTGCCTGGTCACCGAGAGCGGGGCCTCGTTCACCTGGGCTGGAAACAGCAGCGAATACCGCCTCACCCCCTGGTCCAACGATCCCGTAGAGGACACCCCCGGTGACGTGACCTATATCCGCGATGAGGAAACCGGTCAGTTCTGGTCTCCCACGCCTGCGCCCCGACCCGGGCCCGGCAACTACCGCATTCATCACGGAACAGGTTACAGCCGATTCATCCATCACGGCAGCGGATTGAGTCATGATTTTCGTATGCATGTCGATGCCGACCATCCCGTCCAGATTTGTCGTCTCGAACTGTTCAACCATTGCGACTGGACCCGGCGTCTGACCGTGACCCGCTTTGTTGAATGGGTGTTGGGCAATCGCCGCGACGAAACCGCACAGCATGTCGATTGCAACCTGTCCGCCACCCGTCAGGTGCTGCTGGCCCGCAATCGCTTTGACCGCTTTGCCGGCGATCGTCATGCTTTCCTGGTTTCGAATCTGCCCATGCACGGATTCACGACCGATCGGTCGGAATTTCTGGGTACAGGTGGCAATGTGCATCAACCGGCCGCGCTGGGTCGCATCGGCCTGAGTGGTCGAATCGAGCCCGGCACTGATCCGTGCGCGGCGCTGCAGGTTCATCTCGACATTGCACCGCAAGGCTCGGCCAGCGTGGTGTTCGTGCTCGGCCATGCCGAAAGTCGTGAACAGGCCCTTGATCTGGCCGCCGAGTTTGCCGGAATCGAGGCGGCCGAGGCGAGTTTCCAGCGCCTTGGATCTGAATGGGACGACTTGCTGGGCAACGTGCAGGTCAGCACTCCCGAACCTTCTGTCGACCTGCTGCTCAACCGCTGGTTGCCCTACCAGGCCATCAGCGCCCGTCTGCACGGTCGGACCGGCTTCTACCAGTCCAGCGGCGGATTCGGATTTCGCGATCAGCTCCAGGACGCCATGGCCCTGGTCTGGTTGCGACCAGCCATCACCCGTGAGCAGATTCTGCGGGCTGCATCCCGGCAATTCGTAGAGGGCGATGTCCTGCACTGGTGGCATGAACGGCCGCTACGCGGGGTTCGCACGCGCTGCTCGGATGACCTGCTTTGGCTGCCCCTGGTCACCGCCTATTACGTGAGATCAACCGAAGATTACGAGATTCTCGATGAAGTGGTCCCCTACCTGGAAGGACATCCGCTGGCGGCCGAGGAAGTCGAACGATACGCCGAGTACGGCCAGAGTCCGCGACAGGGCACACTCTACGAACATTGCTGTCGCGCGATTGACCGAGCCAGCACGGTCGGCCCGCACGGATTGCCGGTCATCGGCAACGGCGACTGGAACGATGGGTTCAACCGGATCAGCACCACCGGCCGCGGCGAAAGCGTCTGGCTGGGCTGGTTCCTGATCCGGGTACTCGAGGACTTTGCTGCCTGCTGCCGAATCCAGGATGATCCGGATTGCGAAAGCCAGTACCGCAAGCTGGCCGGCCAGCTTGCCGAGCGCATCGACCAGTCGGCCTGGGATGGCCAGTGGTATCGACGCGCCTACTGCGATGACGGCACGCCCATCGGCTCCAGTGACAGCGATGAATGCCGGATCGACCTGATCGCCCAGACCTGGTCGGTACTCGGTCCGAACGAACCGGGCGAGCGCGCATCGGTAGCCATGCGTTCGGCACTCGATCAACTGGTTTCGAAACCGGATCGTTTGATCCTGCTGCTGGCCCCACCGTTCGATCTGACGCCGATCGATCCGGGCTACATCAAGGGCTACCCGCCAGGAATCAGAGAGAACGGCGCCCAGTACACCCACGCAGCCACCTGGGCGGTGTGGGCCGCGGCCCGGCTGGGCTGGAACCAGGAAGCGGCCGATTTGTTCCGCCTGCTTGATCCGATCCGGCGCGCTGCAACACCCGACGAAGCTCGACGTTACCGGCTTGAACCCTACGTGCTGGCCGGTGACATTTATTCCCAGGGTGAAAACCGAGGCCGCGGTGGCTGGTCCTGGTACACCGGAGCTGCGGCCTGGTTGTACCGGGCCGGCATCGAGGCGCTGTTCGGTCTGCAAATCGAGGGTGATCGGCTGATGATTCAACCTTGCCTGCCGCCGGAGTGGTCAGAATGCTCAGTGACGCTTGTCGTCAATGGAAGCCGATACTTGATCCACTATGTTCAGGAAACCGGCTCGGGCGATCATGCCGGCATCAGTATCTTGCTCGATGGTCAGAAGACGGGTTCGAATCACATCCCGCTTGAGGCCGGTTCCGGGGACCATCGAGTCGACGTGCAGGTCGTGCAGAGTCAATAATACGCTCGTCGGCAGACAATCGGTATCAGTCACGGTACAGTGACGGAAACGATCAACCATCGGATGGTGTGTATGACGGATATCGAACCGCTCGGCGTGGACCAGGTTTACCGGTATTGCTCGGAAGAGGATCTGGCTTTCCACACCACTGACGAACTGGAACCGCTTGGCGATCCGGTCGGGCAGGAACGCGTTCTGAGAGCCATGCGCTTCGGTACCGAAATCGGCAATCACGGTTTCAACCTGTTCGTTCTCGGCCCCAGGGGTGCTGACCGGCATGGCCTTGTCCGAAGGTTCCTCGAGCAAAGAGCCGCCACGCAGCCAGCGCCTCCGGACTGGTGTTATGTCCAGAATTTCTCCGACCCGAACCGTGCCATCGCGATTCGATTGAAAGCCGGGGATGGTCAACGGCTAAGACGGGACATGGATGGTTTCATTGAGGAGTTGCGCACTGGAGTGGCCGCGGTTTTTGAAAGCGAGGAATACCAGAGCCGGATGCAGGAGATCCAGGATGAGTTCGAACAACGTCAGCAAAAGGCCCTGAACGCAATTGGTGAGGAAGCCCGGGAATCCGGCATTGCACTGATCACGACACCGGGTGGGTTTACCCTGGCGCCCTTGCGGGATGGCGAAGTCATGGATCCCGAGGACTACCAGCAACTGCCGGACGAACAGCGCGAGAAAATCGAGGCCCGAATCGCCGAGCTCCAGAAGAAACTGCAGCAGCAGATTCAGCGCGTTCCAGCGCAGCGCAAGGAGTTGCGCAACCGCATCCGCAAGCTCAACGAGGAAATGATCCTGTTCGCACTGGGTGGTCCGATCCGTGAGCTCAAGGAGCGTTGGTCGCATGAGCCGGATGTGACCGCCCATCTCGATGCGGCTCGTGAATTTGTAGTCGATAATGCCGAGGCCTTGCAGGGTCGCCGGGGCGGGGGTCCGCCGGAGATCCTTCTGGAGCAGTTCCGAGTCAATTTGCTGGTTGACAATGCCAACACCCAGGGTGCGCCTATCGTCTACGAGGACTTGCCCACGCATAATCACCTGGTGGGCAAGATCGAGCATCGCATGCGTAACGGCGCCCTGTATACCGATGTCTCCATGATCCGGCCGGGCGCGCTGCATCGGGCCAACGGAGGTTACCTGATTCTCGACGCGCGTCGCATTCTTTCCCATCCAATGGCCTGGGAAAGCCTCAAGCGAGTGCTGTTTTCCGGTGATGTGCGCATCGAGTCACTCGAAAGAGTCTATGGTCTGGTCAGCACCACCAGTCTGCAGCCGGAGAATATTCCGGTATCGGTCAAGGTGGTTCTGGTCGGGGAACGATTGCTGTATTACCTGCTGGCCCATTATGATCCCGACTTTCTCGAGCTGTTCAAGGTCGAGGTCGATTTTGCCGATCACATTGACCGTGACACCGACAACCTTCTGCTGTATGCACGCATGCTCGCGACGCTGGCCCGGCAAAGCGGCACGCCGGCGCTGGATCGCTCGGCAGTGGCGCGCATGATCGAACATGCCAGCCGGTTGTCTGATGATCAGCGCAAGTTGACCGCCAGTGATCGGGTTCTGCGCGATGTGCTGGCCGAAGCCGGATACTGGGCGGGCAAGGCCCAATCAAGTCATATCAGTGCCGAACATGTTCAAAGCGCTATCGAGGCACGAAATGAGCGAGCCGGTCGCTTGCGTGCGGCCAGCCTGGAGCAGATTGATCGCGGCACCGTACTGGTCTCGGTCAGCGGCCAGGCCATGGCTCAGGTCAACGGTCTTTCGGTCATTCAGCTGGGTGATTTTCGCTTTGGTCGGCCGTCCCGCATTACCGCCACCGCCCGACCGGGCAACGGCCAGGTTGTCGACATCGAGCGTGAGGCCAAGCTGGGTGGCCCGATCCACAGCAAGGGTGTGCTGATCCTGTCGCGCTTCATCGCCAGCCGTTATGCCTCGAGCAAGGAACTGTCCCTTTCCGCCAGCGTGGTATTCGAGCAGTCCTATGGCGGTGTTGAAGGCGATTCGGCTTCGTTGGCCGAGACCTGCGCAATGCTTTCGGCCATCGCCCAGGTACCACTCAATCAGTTTCTGGCGGTGACTGGCTCGATCAACCAGCACGGCCAGGTTCAGGCTGTCGGGGGCGTGACCGAGAAGATCGAGGGCTTTTTCGATGTCTGCCGGCAGGCCGGTGATCTGGCGGAACATGGGGTTCTGATACCGGCGGCCAACGTCGACCATCTGATGGTCAAGCCCGAGGTCTGCGAAGAGGTGGCCGAAGGGCGATTTCGTATCTATCCAGTGACTTTCGTTGATGAGGCAATCGAACTGCTGACGGGCCTGACGGCGGGTCAGCCGGACGCAAAAGGCACCTTTCCGAAGGGGAGCTTCAATCGCCGCGTCGCCGATCGCCTGGAAACCTTCTCACGCATTGCTCGCAAAAACAGGGGTGGAAAACAACCGCGCCGGGATGACGATGGAGATGAGACCTGATTCCATGGTCAACGATGACCGGCGCCCGGGGCGGGTGGTTGTTCTGATCGACTCATCGCCACAATCCCGGCATGCCCTGGAACTGGCTGCCCGGCTGGCGGGCCACCACAAGGTCCCTTTGCTGGCCGTGTCGATCGAGGAGCCGGAGCGTGAACGCAGCATGGGCTATTCGTTTGCTCGTGAAGTAGGGGAATTATCCGGAATGATTCGGCCCTTGCTCGCATCCGGAAGCCAGCCCGGGCCTGACAGAGAAGTGGCCGCCATTCGCCTGGCCATCAAGCAGGTTGCGCGGACCTTGCAGGTCTCCTGGGAGTTGAATGTTCGGCGTGGGCGATTGGTCGAGGAGGCGCTTGCGCTGTCCATGCCCGAAGATTGTCTGTTGCTCGGCCGTGTTGGATGGTCGGCACGGCTGGGACGAAAGCTCGGCCATGCCCCGCTTGACCTGGCGCGCCAGGCCAGGGGAACCGTGCAAATCTGCTCGTCCCGTCTGCCTCGCGATTCTTGCCAGGTTGCCGTGCTGATTGAAAACATGGACTCGGCGCTCACATTGCTTGACTTTGCGGCTGAACGAGCTCGAATGGATCATCTCGGACTGGTGGTGCTGGTGTCTCCGACGATCGCCGACAACGACCATGTCCAACTCGGTCAATGGCTCAGCGCGTTGTCCCTGAAAACTCACTTGCGAATCATGCCGCGCATGACGACGGTTGAGATGCTTCATGCACTGGCCGAGGAGCGGGTTGTGGAAATGGTGATTCGTCGCCGCGGCGCCTGGCTGGAATCAGCAGAACCGCGCCGCATTCTCGAGCATTTGCCCTTGACCATGACGGTGATCGCCGGATAATCGAATTTCCCGGTTGTCATGATCGCTACGATTCAAGAATCCGGCGTGTCGTGTCTGTCCCGAACGGGATCAAACTCTTCGACCCGGTCCTTTCCGTGTTTCTTGCCACGGTACAAGACATGATCGGCGCGACGGATGACTTCATCGATCGAGACTTCTGCGGTCAACTCGGTGACGCCGGCGGTCAGGGTCATGGCAAGATCCTTGCCATCCAGCGTCAGTGGTTGCCTGGCCACCGCCTGATGATAGTCGCCCTTGTCCTCGGCCACCATGACCTGCAGCTCGACAAGATCCAGCGCCGCGCCCAGACTGTCTTCCGGCAGGCGTTCAGCGGCCTTGAATTCCGAAAGCGCCTGATCGTGATACTCGCGAGCCAGTTCCAGTCGTCCCACGGAACTTTAGAGATTGCCGATATTGCCGGCTGCACGAGCAACTCCAATCCGTTCATCGGCCAGACGGCTGATCTCCAGCGCCGCCAGGTAATGTCCGATGGCCGCATCATGACGCTCGAGCGCCCAGTTGACCAGTCCTGCGGCCATGTGAACCTGAATCTCCACTTCCGGATATTCCAACTCGTTGATCAAAGTCAGAGCGGCCTCAAGTTGCGCCAGCGCTTCGTGGTATTGGCCGAGAATTCGAAGATTGGAGGCCACGGCCTCCAGCAACATGGCTTCAGCGGCCGGGCAATCCACCTCCGGGAAACCGGGCTGCGGCACAAGCAGACTTAGCGAAATGGGCAGGAAATATCTCCAACGCATGGGCGCCAGTATATACAGGCTGCTTGGGGCATGACTGATCGGCAGGCTCGATTTCAGCGAGCTCGCCTTCGGCTCGGTTCGAGTCTGAGGTGACCTGCCTGCACTTCTTTCGCCTGCGGCGAAAACCACTCAGGCCGGATCATTTGGTTGGAAACACAAGCCCAGCTAAAAAGTTAGGGCGCTCCAGTTACGAAAAAACCCCGCAAGCGGGGCTCTTTCGTAACTGGCGCGCCCGGCAGGATGGCTGCGCCCGCTTACGCGGGCTTGTCCTTCGGACTGAAGCTTTGCTTCAGCGAGCTCGCCTGCGGCTCGGTTCGAACCGAGGTTCTCATCCATATGACGGACCCCCCAGTTACGAAAAAACCCCGCAAGCGGGGCTCTTTCGTAACTGGCGCGCCCGGCAGGATGGCTGCGCCCGCTTACGCGGGCTTGTCCTTCGCACTGAAGCT
>PWWM01000094.1 GCA_003561495.1 Gammaproteobacteria bacterium | reverse complement strand
CTGAGTGTGGTCAACTTCATCTCCGACTATGTCGGCGTCATGAACCAGGGCAAATTGGTCGAGTACGGCACCGCCGAACAGATCTACACCAACCCGCAACAGGACTACACCCGAAAATTACTGGCAGCCATTCCCAGAGGCTTGTAGCAGCCACACGTCAGCTCTCCTCGAACTTCAAATAGACCGGTAGATCGTGATTGCGGCTGTGCTGGAAAATCAACTGAGTTTCGATGTGATCCACCTCGGGTCGCTCGGTAAACGCCGACAGGGCCAATTCGCGCAAATGCGCCGAATCGCTGACCGCGACATGGACCAGGTAGTCGTTGGCGCCGGCCACATGGAAAATGGTCACCACCTCCGGCAGGGTCTCCAGGTGGCGCTGAAAGGATTCCACCTCGCTGCGGGCATGGCGGGTCAACCGAACCGCCACCATGGCCTGCAGGCCGATACCGATGGCGTTCGGGTCGACATCGGCGTGATAGCCCGTCAGCACTCGTGACAGTCGCAAGCGACGAACGCGCTCCAGGCAGGATGAGGGCGCCAGGCCCACCTTCGCCGCCAGTTCCTTGTTGGACATCCGAGCATTCTTCCGTAGCCAGCGAATAATTTGAATATCGGTCGGATCCAATGCCATCCTCACCCTCTATTCCGAATAGTTTTCGGCCATAATCAAATGATCGTAATTTTATTCTAAACTCAGGTCATATTTTTGAATTCTTCAGATCATGACCACCAACCACACCCATCTTGTTCATGGCGGACGCGAGGACTTGCGCGAACTGGGCGTCCATGCCCTGCCGGTGGATTTGTCCACCACCTACCCACTGGCCGGCCTGGAGGCGGGCACCGCCAGTCTGGACGCCCTGGTCGAGGGTCAGGGCAGCGCCGAAAATCCCGTGTATGCCCGACTGTTCAATCCCACGGTACAGCGATTCGAAAAATCCCTGGCGCGGGCCGAGGCCGCGGAAAGTGCGGTGGCCTTCAGTTCCGGCATGGCCGCGCTGACCGCCTGCATACTGGCCCTGCGCGAGCGTGGCAACCATATCGTCGCGGTGCGCCCGGTATACGGCACCAGCGACCATCTGCTGGACTCGGGCCTGCTGGGCAATGAAGTCAGCTGGGTCAGTGCGACAGAAGTCGCCGATGCCGTCCGGCCCGAAACTGCACTGATCATGATTGAAACACCGGCCAATCCCACGCTCAAGCTGATCGATATCGAAGCCGTGGTTCGCCAGGCCGGCGATGTGCCGGTGCTGGTGGATTCAACCTTTGCCACACCCATACTTCAGCAACCGCTACGTCATGGCGCGGCACTGGTGCTGCACTCGGCCACCAAGTTTCTTGGCGGGCATGGAGATGTCATTGGCGGGGTCGTGGCCTGTTCGGAAGCAATGGCCGCCAGTCTGCGCCGGGTTCGGGTCGCCACCGGCGCCCTGCTCCATCCATGGGCCGCTTATCTCCTGCATCGCTCCATGCCCACCCTGAAACTGCGCGTCGAACGGGCCCAGTTCGTGGCCGGAGAACTTGCGCGCCGACTGGCCGCAGATCCGCGGGTCGGCAAGGTCCACTGGCCAGGGCTTTCAGGCTTCCCCGGCGCCGAGCTGCTGGGTCGCCAGATGCTCGGCCCCGGCAGCGTGCTGGCCTTTGAATTGCCCGGCGGCCATGCCAGTGCCGCAAGGCTGATCGAAACCGTTCGCCTGATGACCCCGGCTGTCAGCCTGGGTTCGATCGATACCCTGATCCAGCACCCCGCAGCCCTGACCCATCGGGTCATGAATGAATGCGAACGAACCAGTTGCGGCATCAGCCCAGGACTGATTCGCCTGTCCGTGGGGCTGGAAGAGCCGGAAGATCTGTGGGCCGACCTGGACCAGGCCCTGGAAGCATGCAGTCCGGCGAGCCGGGCTGCCTGAAGCACCAACAGCCCGACTGTCATGAGTTCGTCATCTCGCTGAACGATGCTTGAGACAGGAGCAGCATCCTGATCTCGGACGAAGTGTGAGGGGCCAGAACTCTAACGCCATTGAACAGATTGACGTTGGCTCGCCGCAGGGCGAGGCGATGCAGCTCTATCAAGCGCTGACAGAGTTGCGGGCAGAAGTCAGTACACGATCGCAACAACTGCTGACACGGTGGCAACACCTGCCGGTCGATTCAGACTTTCATGACTCGGCGGTGAATCTTGCCGACTGGCTGGCCCTACGACAGTGCGATGTCAGTGAACTGCAGGGTCGCCTGGCTTGTCTTGGCGTGTCCTCGCTGGGACGCTGCGAGTCCCATGTCATCGCCTCGATTGACGCTGTGCTGGCCACACTTGCAGTACTTGCCCATCGCACCCAGCCTTCACATCCGCCGGCAAAGGTGTTTTCGCAAGCCAAGGCAAAATTGATTGATCGCCGCGACAAGCTGTTCGGGATCGGAACTCCCGACTGCCCCGAAACCCGCATCATGGTGACCCTGCCATCCCAGGCAGCCGACGATCGGGATTTCGTCACTGCCCTGATCAATGCCGGCGCCGACTGCCTGCGAATCAACACGGCACACGATGGCCCCGAAGTCTGGACGCGAATGGTTGAAAATGTGCGTGCGGCCTCAACTGACCGGCATGTTCCGGTGATGATGGATCTGGCCGGCCCAAAGCTTCGCATTACTGGATTGAGCAGCGAAAAGAAGCTCCGTCTCCATCCGGGTGACCGCTTCGCCCTTGCCTCGTCATTGAAAGTCGCCAAGAAGCAACGCAGACGTCCGTTGACTGCGACCTTGTCTCATCCCGAGATGGTGTCCACTCTGAACCCTGGTGATCGGGTCTGGATCGATGACGGCGTGCTGCGCTCGCGGGTTGTCGAACGAACTGATGCCCAGGTCATCCTGGAAGTCACGCATGCCCGTCCCAAGGGCGGGAAAATCAAGATCGACAAGGGCGTCAATCTGCCGGGGCGCGAATTCAATGTGCCGGCCCTGACAGAATCCGACCACGAACGACTGGAGTTTGTCGTGAATCATGCCGACCTGGTCGGGTTTTCATTCGTGCAGACGGCACAGGATGTTCGTGATTTGTTGGCTGCGATGCGCGTTCGCGCCGGCAATCTCCCATTGCCTGGAATCCTTCTGAAGATCGAAACTCCGAAGGCGGTTGCCAACTTGCCCAGCCTGATCGTGGAGGCTGCCGGCGAGGTTCAAGTGGCGGTCATGATCGCGCGCGGCGACCTGGCGGTCGAAATCGGCCTGGATCGTCTCTCGGAAATCCAGGAAGAGATCCTGTGGCTTTGCGAGGCCGCCCGGGTCCCGGTAGTCTGGGCCACGCAAGTACTTGAAGGGCTACTCAAGGACGGTCTGGCCAGTCGCGCCGAAGCCACAGATGCCGCAATGGCGCAGCGTGCCGATTGTGTCATGCTCAACAAGGGACCTCATGCGGTCGAAGCAGTGCGCTTTCTGCGTGACATTCTGAGTCGAATGGATCGCCATCAGATCAAGAAAACCCCGCGAATGGGCAAGCTGAACGCCTGGAGTCCGATCGGATAGCAGGACTGTATCCACCCCGGGCGCCCCAATCCGGACTGGTGAGCAGTGTGGGGTACCGCTACCATGGGTAACGTGGAGAACGTCTGATCCAACCTACGCACCATGACGAACCGGGTGAAACTGCTTGTCGCGTCGCTGATCGCTCTTCTGTCCGGCTCGGCGGCTGTGTCGGCCCTGGCCACCGAAGCCGACCTTCCCAGGGGCTACGGAATCTCTCCATTTGGATTTCCGGCGGTTTTCGATGATGAAGAAGCCCTGGAAGTCGCGATGGATGAGTTCCTGCACGAACTGCAACGTCTCCCCAATCCGGTCCTGATGTGGAATGGACTCTGGCGCGATGACCGCAAACAGGGCACTGATTCAGGAGAAATTCCGCAAGCCGCCCATTTCGTGCAGCCTGCCGCCCAGCAACGTGACTTGATCCCGGTGTCGGTTTTCGGCTGGCGCTCAGGCAACAACCTGTTTCTCAACACGCCCGAAAATCCGGTCAACGACTGGTCAAACCAGTCCGCCAGGGACTTCTATGTGCACATGCTGGGCGACTACGCCCAGCAGTATCACGCCACCGGTCATCCTGCTCGGCAACGAAAACGATTTCTACTTCGCACAGGACGAAGGGGACTATCTGAATTGGATCAGCGCCTACAATCAGGCTTACGACGCCATCAAGCTCAAAAGCGCGGACACACTGGTTGGGCCGGTTTTCAATTTCGAGCACTTGTCGGGCACGGGCACGTTCAATGGATGGAATCAAGCCAACTGGGGTGCCCTGGATTTGCACGACCTGAACCGGGTTGCCGTGGTTGCCATAACTACCTCCCCCTGGCTCGAACATGCCGATCCGGCGATGATCCCGGTCAATCATTTGCAGCCGCTGGTCGAGCGCATCCCGAACACTGCGATCATCCTCTCCGAGATCGCCTGGCCGGCCAAAGATGCCGGTCAAATTCAACCGCCGTGGTCAACCACACCCGAGGCGCAATCACGATTCGTCAAGCGTATTCCCGATTGGCTCGAACAGGCTCCGGTCCTGGGAATGATCTGGCCGTGGCTGCACAAACCGGTGAACCTGGAAAACCAGATGGACTGGGATCTGTTCGCCGGCATCAGCCTGTTTGATGCCGATGGAAATCCTCGCCCGGCGCTTGCAGAATGGCTGCTCATGCTTGATCGGGTATTTCAGGACCGTTTCATGGAGAAGTAGAAGGACTCGGAATCAATCCCGCCGGGCGAGATTCTCCTCGATTCGCTTGAGACTGTCGCGGATTTCCGTCAGCAAGGTGGTGACGTCATCGGTCGGGGCCGGAGCAGCCTTGGGAGTCGAATCATCGTCACGGTCACTGACCCGGTCGCGCTGATCGAGGACGGCATCGCGAAAGTCGTCCACATCGGCAATACCCACAACAGTCACCAGCGCGCCTTCGGTAGACTGCCCGGCTGTTTCCACCCGCATGGCCTTGAGACCGAAATGGCGCATGATCGGCCCCTGCCTCAACGCCAGATCGGTGACCTTTTCCAGTGGAATCGACTTTTCCTCTGTGTTGATGATACCGCGACGAACGACGAGATCACGCCGGGTCAGGACCACCTCGAGGCGCTCGTAGTAGCGAACCAGCAACCACCGCGCCAGCGGCCAGGTGATCGGCAACAGCACGATGCCGACTACAGTGACGATCGACAGAATCACAACCCCCCAGAGGTGATAACGAATGACCTGGGGCAGAATTTCAGCCTGCTTGATAGTCGGACTTCGTGGTTTCACCGATGCAGCTCCATTGATTTGACCCGCTCGGTATTATAGGTGACCGAGCTCCGGCCCAGAGTTTGACCCGGCGGGCATGAAGATCGCATTGGAGCCGATTCGGGACTTTTCACTGCATGATCGCCGGTGCTTTTTTACACTAAAAGTTCATTCGAACATTCTGATTCAACATGCTTTTCAAACAAATACTTCCGTGCGCGGCGGCGGCCGCGCTTTTGTCGTTGACTTCGATGAGCGCAGTGGCCGACAAGCCCGAAGATTGGGGTGATCATCGACTGGTGCCTCGAATCGATGGCAGCGAGATCATCACCTACCGGTACACCGAATACGATCGTGTCAGCCTGACCTTCGGCCCTCGCGAGGACGGTGAGTATCCGGATGAACGTGAATTCGAGGGCGAGCACACCCAGTTGACCTATCGGCTGCCGAACACGGCCATCAGTACGCTGCAGGTCAAGCGGGCTTATCACCAAGGCCTGGAACAGGCTGGTTTCAAAATCGAGTTCGCCGGCAGTGGACGGGACGATCTGGGGCGCCGGTTTCACCGATTCGATACCTTCGGCCGCAGTCGCCCCAGCGGACTCAGTGTGCATGATCTGGGCTGGCCGCGCAGCCGTAGTGAGCGCGACATGCGATTTCTGGCTGCCAGCCATGAAGAGGAGAACGTGTATGTCAACGTGCTGATGTACAACAATCGGCGCGACGACGGTCAACCGACCATGCGCGTTGATGTGGTTGAAGTACCGGAAGAAGAAACGACGCTCGCCATGGCCGCACCGGAGCCCCCTGAAGAACAACCCACCGAGCGTGATGAGATCTTGGCCGCCCACGACCGCGAAGACCTGAGCGCGGAGGACATCGAGGCCGGCATTGTCGCCGAAGGCCGGGTGGCCGTGCGCGACATCCTTTTCGAGTTCGACAGTGCTGAAATCATCGATGAATCAGCCGATGCGTTGGCCACCATCGCCGACGTGCTGGATGAGAACGCCGAGCTCGAACTGCTGATCGTCGGTCACACCGACAACGTCGGTGACTTCGAATACAACCTCAACCTGTCGGTGGAGCGTGCGCAAGCCGTGGCGGCATGGCTTGAGGAACGTCACGAGATTGACGGCAATCGCCTGCAGCCGGCCGGCGCCGGCATGATGGCTCCCGTGGCCACCAACCGCACCGAGGACGGACGCGAGCAAAACCGCCGCGTTGAACTGGTCGAGCGCTGAAGCAAGCCACTTTCGACCCAGTCCAACATCCTCCAAACCGCCGTTCCACAAGGGACGGCGGTTTCTTGCGTCCTCCGACCACCATTCCGAACGCCACCACCCCTCCCCTTGCAGTACACTTCCGATCCTGATGAACAGGTTTCTTTGCATGCTTGCCCCCATCCTGCTCATGGGTGCATTTCAGCCGGCAGTAGCCGATGATTCCCCGCCCATCGTCCGGGTGGAGGTAATCGTGTTGCTGCACCTGGATGGCCAATCCGACCGCTACCGCCTGGACCAGGCAGCAGACCTGAGCACCCTGGCCGACCCCCTGCTGAATGCACGCCGGTCGGCCTGGCTGCCCCGCGAACCTGACCCCGTTGCCGAAGAAGACCCTGCCGAGCTGGACTGGGATGTGATCAGCGAGTCACTGGACCTGGGTCTGCCCGAGGTCGTGTCCGAAGTCGTCGAAACGATCGCCCGCCCCGCAGATGAAGCAGGTCCGGTGCAAGTCTTCTATCCACCTGTCTATGAAAATCTCGATCGACTGGGTAATGAAATGCAATCAGCCCGGGATCGTCTGGAGCGCAGTCCCAGTCACCAGGTCCTGGCCTGGCGTGCCTGGTATCAACCTTTGTCCCGACAAGTTCCCTCCGAGGCCGTCCGAATACATGACGAGCATCTGATGAGAGCCCACTGGCTGGAACTCGAACAGCTGCTGGGGCGACCGGTTGACCACAATGACCTCGACAGCCGGCTGGGGCTGGTTGCCGACCTGGCGCCACCGGTTCACTATCGTCTTGACGGCAGCCTGCGCATCCGCCAGCGCCAGTTCACCCACGCCGAGATCGATCTGGTCTGGCACGAACCCTTGCAAACCGGATCAGGCCCTCTTTTACCTGAGCATCTTCCCCCCGGCGGTTTTGACATTCATCGCATCCGGCAATCGCGAACCATCCGCTCCGGGCGGCTGGAATACTTCGATTCTAGCTGGCTGGGCATTTTGATCCGGATCGAGTCGTGGGAACGTCCGGATTCCGCTCATCCAGCAGGGGGTCAACGGGCCCAGGAGGACTAGGCTCTGTGGATGCACGGGAGAAGGTCTTGGCCAGCGACCGCCTGGAACGCGCCTACCAGTTGCTGGTCAACGAGGAAGATGCGCGCGTTTGCAAGGACATCGACAAGCGCGCCTGCAGCGTCGTTCCGGGCAATTTTCTGCTTCAGGTCACCACCCAGTTCTTCACCAAGCTGGGGGATGCCATCGCCAATCCCAAGACCGTGCTGGCCTGGATGCTCAGTGCGCTGGGCGCCCCAGGCGTGTTCACCGCATTCCTGGTTCCAATTCGCGAATCCGGCTCACTGATCCCGCAGCTTTTCATTGCAAGCTTCGTGCGCCTGCAGGCAGTGCGCAAGTGGACGTTTGTCGTGGGCTGCATCCTGCAGTCGATGGCAGTCCTGGCCATGGCGCTGGTGGCGGTAACGCTGACCGGCACCGCTGCCGGGTTCGGCCTGCTGGGCGCACTGGTGGTCTTCAGCCTGTCCAGGGGATTGTGCTCGGTGGCTTCCAAGGACGTGCTCGGCAAGACCGTGCCCAAGACCCGGCGCGGCCGGGTCAGTGGCTGGTCGGAGTTCCTGGCTGGCCTG
>PWWM01000061.1 GCA_003561495.1 Gammaproteobacteria bacterium | reverse complement strand
GAATCCGATTGTTGATCAATCTAAGGCTTTCCTGGAGATTCGTTGATCTTGGGTGCCGACTTCCATTCGGGCCATGTGGGCAAACTGCATTCGCATAGCAACCAGACGAATGATGCACGACACGGTCCCGCTGAGTGTTTGCAGGAAGAGAGGCCACGGGGGACCGGCGGGGGCTTCATAAGTCATAGCGGACACTCAGGCCAATCGTCCTGGGTTCGGCGAACTGGACGTAGGGCTCTTGCACATAGCCCTTGCGTGGGTCGTTTCCGAAAGCGCCGAAACCGCGTACCTGGACGTCCTCGTTGCCGAGATTACGACCCCACAGGGCCAGCTCCCACGCACCGGCCTGATAGGCCAGGCGGGCGTGTACGCGGGTAAAGGACTGCGAGCGCACCTCATGTCGGCTGGAAAAATAGAACGCGTCCTTGCCTTCGATTTCGGCGCGCAACGACCAGCCGGCGCCGAGCCTAAGGATACTGCCCAGGGCAAACATGTATTCCGGCGCATGCGGCAGATCACGCCCGTCCATCTCGAATGGCACGCCATTGACCGGGTCAGCCTGAGCGTGCGAGAAGTTCTCGAAGTCATCAAAGCGTGAGCGCATCAGGCCCAGGCTGCCGAACAGGAACCAGCGTGAACCGGCCCGAAAATTGGCCTCGGTTTCGAGGCCGTAGCTCTGACCGGCGGTGGCGTTGGCGGTGTACTGAACAAATTCGCAGGGACAGTTGCTGCCTTCAATGGGCAGCAAGATCGCCTGCTGGGTCTGTATTGACCGGCGATCCTGCCAGAACAGTGCTGCGCGCAGGTCAAGGCGGTCATTCAGAACACGGCCCTTGATGCCCAGCTCGTAATTCCACAGGGTCTCGGTCTGGAATTCACGCAGATCCCCGGGCACGGCCGAGTTGCTGTTGATGCCGCCAGCCTTGTAGCCACGCGATACCAGCCCGTACCACAATGGGCCGGCATCCGGCTGGTATTCCACTGCAAACCGCCCGCCCCACATGCCTTCGCTGGGCCGGAAAGCAGCGCTGTCGCTGTCTTCGTAGCGGGCTCGGCGGCGCTCGTAGCGCAGACCGGTCTGAACCGACCATCGTTCGGCCAGCGGCCAATCGACCTGGCCATAGAGCGCGCGATTCACGGTATCGAAATCACGCTCGAAGGGCGCCGGCAGGAAGGTGAATTCCCGACGCAGAAACTGCGACTGGTCGCGGTAGTAGGCGCCCAGGACCCAGGCGGGGTGACCGGGGCTTGCTCGCGAGAGCAGGCGCAGATCGGCCGTGCGGTTGCCCTGACTGCGCTCGTAATGGTCAAAAGCCGAGTACTCCGGCGCCAGGCACTCGAATACCTCACAAATACCCACAAACGCCCAGTCGACATCGAAGCCGTAATCCAGGTCAGCCGACAGCCCGCTGAGGGCCAGCTCGATGTCGAGTCCCGGGCTGGCTTCCCAGGTCATCCGGGCGGCCAGCGCGCGTGTGTCCTGGCGATCATGTCCGGGCTCGTCCGACAGGGTGTTGCGCGTATTGTCCAGAGAAAAGCCGTCATAGCCGTTGTCGATGTCCAGCAGCAGGCCAACCAGTTCCAGGCGAAAGCGTTGATGTGGCTGCCAGGACACCCGCCCGCGCAGGGTCTGCTCGTCGATTCTGGCCGTGTCATTGCGGCCCAGAAACAGATTGCGCTGGGCGCCATCGGAGCGGCTGCTGCCGTAGGCCAGGCGGTAGCCGATCTGCTCGGTGGCCGGGCCACCCAGGGCAGCCTCGAACTGCCGCAGCCCGCGCTGGCCGATGCGCATTTCGCTGTATCCGGAAGTCTCGGTTCCCGGCCCGACGGACACCAGATTGATCAAACCGGCCATGGCGTTGGCACCGTTCAGCGTACCCTGCGGCCCGCGCAGGACTTCGGCCTGGGCCAGATCAACCAGCGTGGCTGCCCCTCCCAGGCCGGTCAGGTCGATGCCGTCGATGATCAAGCCCACCGACGGGTTGATCGGGTCGACGAACTCGCTGCGCTCACCCACCCCACGCATCTGAAAGAACTGGCCGCGCGATGCACCGGCGGAATAATTCACGTTCGGCGCCAGATCGAGCACGGACTCCAGATGGCTGGCCTGACGCTCACGGGCGGTGGTGGCGTCGATCACGCTGACACTGCCCGCGCTGTCAAACAGGTCGACCGGACGAAACTCGGCCGTGACCAGAATTCGGTCGTCGTCGCTCGACGGCGCATCCAGGGCCTCATCATCGGCCTGGAGGCTCGCAGCAAACACCACCCACCAGGCGGACAGAAAAAACCGGGTCAAACTCATGAAATAGGTCTCCGAAAAAAGCCACTTGGAGACCCGGCATGCACGCGGGGCTTGTCGAGACCGGGGCCGCCTTCGGCAACCCTCGGTCGAAACTCCTTCCCTACGCCGGCATTAACCGGATCAGGTTCAACGGGTCCACTCCTGTTGCGAGTGTCTCAGGCGCTCGCGCCACCCCGAGGAAGTTGCGCATTTTAACGCCTTTCCATTCATGATGTGAGACAGCGGCCGTGCTCCTGAGCCCTCAACCAAGAACACCCGCGATCACTTGAAAACAGATCCAATGCAACCCTCAAAGTGCTGATGCCGGTGGTCTTGAGTGTGGTCCTGGTCCGCTGTAGCTCCAAGCGTAACGCCCGGCGGCTGGATGCCATTGAGTCCGTCGATTTCGAGCGCCACCTGGGCGAATGATTCGGGCGCTTCTACTGGCCGTTCAACTTCGCCTGCGGATAAAGTCGCGCACCTGTGGATAGACCTGGGTGCGCCAGCGCCGGCCGCTGAAAATGCCGTAGTGGCCAGCCTTGGGCACCTCGTAATGCTCTCGGGCGTCATCCGGCAACCCTGTACAAAGATGGTGCGCCGCGCGAGTCTGGCCCAGCCCGGAGATGTCGTCGTTTTCGCCCTCGATGGTCAGCAGTCGCGTGTCGGTAATCCGGGACGGGTCGACCGGCTCGCCTTCGATTGACCACTCACCGCGAGGCAGCAGGTAGTCCTTGAACACGATGCGCACGGTGTCGAGGTAGTACTCGCCGGGCATGTCGAGCACAGCGTTATACTCATCGTAGAACTTGCGGTGGGCTTCGGCGTCCTCGAGGTCACCGGTAATCAGCTGCTTGTAGAAGTCCCAGTGCGAAGTGACGTGGCGGCGCGGGTTCATCGCCATGAAGCCGGCGTGCTGCATGAAACCGGGGTAGACACGTCGACCCGCGCCCGGATAGTGCATGGGCACGGGGTGGACGAGATTGGCGCTGAACCAGCGCATCGACCGGGTTTCGGCCAGGTCGTTGACTCCGGTGGCGCTGACCCGCGCATCCACCGGGCCGCCCATCAGGGTCATGCTGGCCGGGGTGGGCTCGCCGCGCGCGGCCATCAGCGAGATCGCGGCCAGTACCGGCACCACCGGCTGACACACAGCCATGACATGCAGATTCCCAGCACCGATATGGCGGATGAAGGTCTGTATGTAGTTGACATAGTCATGCAGGCCGAATGGCCCGGCTGCGGCCGGCACCATGCGCGCGTCGATCCAGTCGGTGATGTAAACCTTGTGCTCCGGCAGCATGGTGCGCACGGTGTCGCGCAGCAGCGTGGCGTGGTGGCCCGACAGCGGGGCGACGATCAGCACAACCGGATCTTCCTTGAGGTCGGCGATGGTCTGCGGGTCGTCGGTGTAGCGCTTCATGCGCAGCAAGTTGCAGAACGGCAGTCCCAAGGCCTGTAACTGCACCACCGGCACTTCGTGGCCGTGGGCGGTGACCGAGTGGATGCCGAACTCGGGTTTGGTGTAGTCCTTGCCCAGGCGGTGCATGAGTTCGTAGGCGGCCGCCACACGCTCGGCGCCGGGCCACTTCGACAGCGCGCTGCCAGGCAGGGAAAAGCTGCGCGCGGTGGCCTCCGCCCAGATGCTGAACGGGCTGATCAGCGAGCGCTGGAATTCGTAGAACTGGTACAGCATGATCACAACCATGGGCGGGAATAATGCACTGCACCATAGCAGGTTCTCATGCGATTTACGATCCGGGTAAGAAAAATCGGCCAGCCCGAACAACCCGGTCTGGCCGATTTCGATCATTCGCCCACCAGGGGCGATGGGACCTCAGAGATTTCCGCGGTCAGGCCGCGGTCATTTTTGGGTTCTCAGTTCGCAGCGGCGCGGGCCGCGGCCAGCCACTCATCGACCTGGTCGCGGTTGGCGTCGATCCATTCGCGGACCAGCGGCCGAACTTCGCGATCGGTGAGATCCTCCTCGCCAATACGAGCATCGACCTCACTGATCCACTCCAGCGGCAAGCGAACGTGGCGGAACAATTCGGCGGCCGCAGGGTTGTTTGCAAGAAACTCGCTGTTGGCCGTCACCTGGATATCAGCGGCGATAAAGCCCATGTCGATCGGGTCGGATGCGGCGCCCTCGACGCCTTCGGCCCGCTCGGCCTCGTCCTCGACAATTCCCGGAGCGTTGACCCACATCACTTCTTCACCCGGCGTCAGCGCCAGCAACCAGGCGCTCGGACCCCAGGTGTAATACAGGGTGGACTCACCGCCTTCGATCCGCGTTACCACTTCTGCGAAATTGGCGGAGTAGCCGGCATCGACGTGATTGATGTAGTCGCGCAGTTCGAACTTGTCGAGCATCGCGTTGATGCCCTCGTGGCAGCCCCAGCCAGGCGGGCAGCCATAAAGTTCGGCGCGACCGTCACCGGTATGGTCGAACAAGGCGCGCAGTTCTTCGTTTTCGACAATGTCCATGATGCCGCTCATGCCATGCTTCGAGACCGTCTGCGCATCGGCAAGGTAACCCTGGATACCGCAGGCGGTGCAGAGTGGATCGAACATTTCGCCGACTTCGGCAAAATTATCGGGCAGCTGCGCATTGTGCAGCGGAAACCAGCCGTTCGGCCAGTAATCGATGTCGCCCTCGGAAATGGCCAGGTAGGCGACCGGATTCGACAGCGAGGTCGGACTGGCAACGTTGTAGCCCAGTTCCTCGAGCAGTTCGATGAACGCCCAGCTTACCGGCACCGCGGAGGTCCAGGTCGCAACCGCCGGGCGCACGGTGACACCTTCTCCGGGTTGGTCACCTGCGGCTGCCTTGGCCTGACCGGCCAGGGTGAACGTGGCGCCGACAGCCAGGACCAGGGCCAGGCCGGCGTAGCAGAGATGATTGAACAGAGTTCGGTTTCGCATGGCTTGTACTTCTCCCATGTTGGCGGAAAATCGAATAGAAGTCAGGCGCGGGAACTAAAGCCCCAATGGCCCATCTTCGTCGACTCGGCCCGTGAAGAGCCGGTCGAGCGCAGTCGCAAACGCCAATTTTCCTTTTGACGACCTTTGAGCATTAGCCTAACAAAGACCCGGGTGCGTTTCATGCGACCCTCCCTTCATGGCCAGATTGCTCGCGTTTTTCGGATTACTCGGAGCGCTTGGCTCGACTGGCCGGCCCCTTCTCACCCAGGCCCTGGGTCACCCTGTCGAGCACCATGGCCAGCAGTACGATGGCGATGCCACCGACAAACGCCTGGCCGATGTTGAGCCGCTCGAGACCGGCATAGACCTCAAGCCCCAGCCCACCGGCGCCGATGATGGCGGCGATCACGACCATCGACAGCGACAACATGATGGTCTGGTTGATGCCGGCCATGATGGTCGGCAAGGCCAGCGGCACCTGGACCTTCCAGAGAATTTCGCGCGGTCTCGAACCAAATGCGACGGCCGCCTCGATGTACTGCGTCTCCACCTGTCGAATACCCAGGTTGGTCAGGCGGATCATCGGCGGCATGGCGAAGATGATGGTCGCGATCAGACCGGGCACATTGCCGATGCTGAACAGCATGACCGCCGGAATCAGATACACAAACGGCGGCGTGGTCTGCATGATGTCGAGCACCGGCCGCACCAGCGTGTAAAACCAGTCACTGCGCGAGCACAGGATGCCAATGGGCAGGCCGATCAGAATGCAGAAGAAAACCGCCGAAGCAATCAGTGACAGGGTGATGATCATCTGGTCCCAGACACCCATGAAACCGATGAAGGCAAAAGCGATGACGGTGAACACCGCAACACGCCAGGAGGCTGCCCGCCAGGCGATGACATAGGCGAGCGCAAGGAATACCAGCGGCGGCACCGAACTCAGTGCCCACTGGAACAACTCCATCACCCCGCGCACCGGCGGACTGATGTAGCTGCGGAAAAAATCGCGGAAGGTGCGCACGATCCAGTTGACTGCATCGGTCACCCATTCACGCACCGGAATGTCCAGCAGTCCGAACGGATCAGTGAACAACTGGCGCAGAAATTCAAGCAATTCGGTCATGGCTTCGACTCTCCTCCTGAAGCCGGCTCCGGGCCAGCCCCGTTACTGTCGGCCTGCTCCCTGTGCCCCTTCTTGTCCAGAATGCCGCGGATCAGCTCGGGCTCATCGATGATGCCCTGCAACCGCCCGTCGGCATCGGTAACCACGGTCGGCACCGTCGAGCAGGAACGACCCTTGAGCACCGTGCGCAACACCGCTTTTTCATCACAACGCAACGCCAGATCATCACGTCGGCCAGTGCTTGCCATCTCATCAGCCCGGTCGGCGATGTCATCGAGGCCGACAAGCTCCACACGCTCTCGGTGGCCGGCCGGAACGACGGCCTGTAGCCGATCGTCGCGATCAACACCGAAGCGGGCGCCTTCGGGATCACTACGGCGAACGAAATAGATCAACTCACCACTGTCTTCGACACGCTTGAATTGATCATCATTGAAGTTCAACGCGATGGTGCCCGCGGTCAGAACGCCGGTCGGGTCGGCGTGCTCGACAAAATTGGCCACGTATTCCGTCTTCGGGTTGATCAGGATTTCTTCGGGATTGCCGATCTGCACCACTTGGCCAGCATCCATGATGGCGATCTGATCCCCGATGCGCATCGCTTCATCGAGATCATGGGTAATGAACAGGATGGTGCGCTCCAGGTCTTTCTGGATACGCACCAGCTCCTGCTGCATGTTGACCTTGATGAGCGGATCCAACGCCGAGAACGGCTCGTCCATCAACAATACCCTGGCCTCGGTGGCCAGCGCCCGGGCCAGCCCGACGCGTTGCTGCATGCCGCCGGAGAGTTCGTGGGGATAGGACTGCGCCCATTCACCCAGACCGACCATATCAAGCACCCTGAGACCGATTTTCCGGCTTTCCTCGGCACTGCGACGCTGGATCTCCAGTCCGTACACGGTGTTGGCCAGCACCGTGCGATGAGGAAAAAGGGCGAAGTGCTGGAACACCATGCTCATGTCACGCTTGCGCAGTTCGCGCAACTCGGCATCGTCCATGGCGGTGATCTCGCGTTCGCCGTTGTCCCCGTCGTTGAGAAAAATGCGCCCGGCGGTCGGTTCAATCAGTCGATTGATGCAGCGAATCAGAGTCGATTTGCCGCTGCCGGACAGCCCCATGATGCAGAAGACCTCGCCGGCCTCGATCTCGAAGTTGGCATCCCTGACGCCGACCACGTGGCCGGTCTCGGCCTGAATTTCGTCCTTGGTTTTGCCTTGCTCGAGCAGCGGCAAGATGGATTCGCCATCCGGCCCAAAGATCTTGGTGACACCTTCGGCGCGAATCATTGGCGACCTCCGAATGTCAATGAGACCTCGGGCACACCACCGGCAACGCGGCCTGGAATTGTGAAATAGCGGATATTCAATCCCCGTGTTGAAGCAACTCCAGTATAGCGCATCAACCTCGCATTTCTACCCAGCCAACCATCACCCGGGTGAAGAGCCACCCAGTAATTCAACCAGCAACGCTTTTTGTACATGCAACCGATTTTCGGCCTCGTCCAGGGCGACACAGTAGTCGGCATTCATGACCGCATCCGTGGCCTTGATGTTTCGACGTAGCGGCAAGCAGTGGCTGAATCGCGCCTGGTTGGTCAACGCCATTTTCTGCTCGTCGACCATGAAATGCCTGTACGGCTCGCGAAGTTTCGCTTCTGCCTCGGGGCGGCCATAAAAGGGCAATGCGCCCCAGCTTTTGGCATAGACGAAATCGGCGCCCGTGTACGCCGACTCGATGTCGGTGGTGGTTTCCACGCTGCCGCCGGCATCCTCGGCCTGGTAGTGAGCGGCATCCATGAATTTCTCATCGAGCAGGTAGGCATCGTCGGGGATCAGCATGGTGATATTGAGGCCGAACTTGCTGGCGATCAGCAGCGCCGAGTTGGCCACGGCGGTATTGAGCGGGCGCGGATGCCAGGTCCAGGTGAGCACGAATTTCCTGCCGTCGGGCTGGCCAATGTGATCCTGTAGGGTGCGCATCAGGGCCAGTTCCTGGCACGGGTGAACGATGGTTTCCATGTTGATCACCGGCACCGAAGCATGCTCGGCAAGGGCCTTGATCACCCGGTCCTGGCGATCGATCGACCAGTCCTTGAACAGTGGAAAGGCGCGCAAACCGATCGCGTCGCAATAGCGCGACAACACGCCGGCAACCTCGGCAATGTGTTCCTCGGCTTCACCGTCCATGACCACGCCCGGCTCGAACTCGATGCCCCAGGCCGCCTTGCCGGGCTCGAGGATCACGGCATGGGCGCCCAGTTGAAAGGCGCCGATCTCGAAAGAGGTGCGAGTGCGCATCGACGGATTGAGAAACAGCAAGGCGATCGTGCGGCCTTTCAAGGGCTCACCAATCGGTGTGTCTCGCAACTTGGCCGCGCGGTCCAGCAATGATTGCAGATCTGCGCGAGACCAGTCTTGTGTTGAGAGAAAGTGGCGCATACCGACTCCGGAATTGAAAGGGCAAAGTTTCATTATGCACCTTGCCGAGTCGACTTGAGACGAGTTTCACGCTATCTTTGGCGCGTGCAACATGCAGCCGTTTCACATCTGAAGCGTTACTGCCGATGGGGGTCGGTCGGCTCTGTTGTGCTCCTGGCCATGCTCTGGATCATGCCACTGAGCCTCCTGGCGCATGCCGCAGCGCCGGGGGCGGACGATGTCCGCTTTCGCCAGATCGGGGTCGCCCAAGGGTTGTCGCAGGCAACCGTGCGCACCATGATTCAGGACCGGCAGGGATTCATCTGGCTGGGCACCCAGGACGGTCTCAATCGCTTCGATGGCAATGACATGCGGGTTTTCCGGATGGATCCGGTCGACCCGGATTCGCTGTCCGACAGCTATATCGTCGATCTTGCCATCGATGGCGAGGAACACCTCTGGGTCGCCACCCAGTCCGGTGGACTCAATCGGTTTGATCCGATCAGCTCACGCTTCAGCCGTTACACGGTCGAATCACATGGACTGGCTTCGAATGCCCTGGACCGGGTGATGGTTGACGCCTATGACCGTGTCTGGGTGCGGACCGAAACCGGCCATCTTCAATGGCTGGATAGCGACAACGGAACCTTTCAAAGCGCCCAAGCCTTCGATGCGCCGGTCAGCCTGCTCAAGACCCTCAACGATGATCGATTGCTGCTGGCCGACGGTCCTCGACTCAAGAAATGGGCCCTCGACCAGCAGCATCCCGAATTGCTGGCCACCCTCGACAACGACGATGCCGAGATTCACCTGGCCGTCGCCGATGATCAATACCTCTGGGTCGGCACACTCAGCCACGGTCTCTATCAACTGGATCGGGATGGACACACCCTCAGACACTGGACGCGCGAGTCAGTCGAGGTGCCCGGCCTGATTGACAATCAGGTCCGCAGCTTGATGATGGATCGTCACGGTGCACTCTGGGTGGGCACCCTGGCCGGCCTTTCGAGAATCGAGCCCGATCGGCAACAGGTCAGGCATTGGCACCATGATCCTTCCGATCCACTGGGCATCAACGGGGCGCGCATCGTATCCCTGCTTGAAGATGATTCCGGCTTGATCTGGGTTGGGAGCTGGACCGGTGGGGCCAGTGTGCATGACCCCCAGACATCGGCCTTCGTTCTGTTTCGCAATCGCCCCGATCAACCGCTGAGCCTGCCGGGCAATGCCGTTCCATCGGTGAGGGAAAACCCCGACGGCACGCTGTGGGTGGCCGTGCTTGACGTCGGTGGACTGGTGCACTTCGATCCCGATCACGGCGTCCTTGAGTGGTATCAGCACGATCCCGATCAACCCGACGGCCTGCCACATCGCATGGTGGGGTCGGTGTTGCGCGATGGAGACGACCACCTTTTGGTCGGAACGCTGGGCGGCGGCCTGGTCCGCCTGAACATCGATGAGGGAACCTTCGAACGCGTGGTCAATGATCCACAACTGGATGTCTCGAGAACGGCCCGGGTTGAGCATCTGCAACGTGCCTCGGATGGTTCGGTTTGGGTGACCACCATCGGTAACGGCATCTACAAGCGTTGCGCCACCTGCGAGGGTTTTCGGAATTTCCGACCTGACCCGGAAAACCCCCGGAGCCTGCCGGATAGCGAGGTCAACGGCATTCTCGAAACCGAGGACGGCACCATTTGGGTGGCCACGCGTCGACAGGGACTGGCCCGTTTCCAGCCGGAGTTCGGCGGATTCGAGCATTTTCCCGCCGCAGGGAACGAGGCCGGGCTGCGCCACAACTCAGTAACCGGCATGTACCAGGCTCGCGACGGGACGGTCTGGATGGGCACCCAGGGTGGCGGCGTTCACCGTCTGGACGGCACCGACCCCAAGCCATCGTTTACCGTTGTCGGACGGGCCGATGGCCTGGATGCCGACGCCATCGGCGAGATCGCCGAAGATCGCAAGGGACGGATCTGGGTCAGTTCCACCTCGGGCCTTTCGCGGATCGAGCCCGAAACACTCAAGGTCGAGAATTTCCCCTTTGTCGATGGCTACTCGGGGGCTGGATTCTTTATCGGCAGCATCGACCGGCACTGGCCTGGGCATGTCTGGTTCGGAGGCATCCGCGGTCTGGTCAGGGTCGATCTCGACCTGGTCACCGATGTGGACCAACGGCTGGAAGTGGTCATGACCGATCTGCTGCTGCTCAACCAGCCCATCCGGCCGGGCAGTCGCCGGGAGCTGCCTCGGTCACTGGCAGCCACGGAACGCCTGACCCTGCCCCATGATCGCGGCCTGATCACTCTTGAGTTCGTCGCACCCGGCACACTCAGAAACCGCCACAACCTCCGCTACAGTTACCGCCTGCTGGGGCTTGGCGATGAATGGATCGAAACCTCACCCGAGCGTGCTTTTGCCTCATTCACCGCCCTGCCGGTTGGCGACTACACGCTGCAGGTTCGCGCCGGAATCCGCCCCGGTGAGTGGGGGCCGATCACCGAACTTGATCTCGATATCCTCCCGCCACGCTGGCGCGATACCCCGGCGATCGCTCTTTACGTGCTGGCGGCCGGCTTGCTCATTCTGGCTGCCGCCTGGCGAATTCATCTGGGTCTGGCGCGACGCCACAATGCCCAGCGAGAAATCGCAGCGAGTCGCCAGCGCCTGCGCATGGCACTTTGGGGCAGTCGCGACGAGCTCTGGGAGGCTGATACGAGAACCAGCTCCCTGGTCCGTGAAAACCGCATGGATCGAAGCTTCGAAGACGACGATACCGTACACATGACCCTGGAGGAATTCTGGGACAGCATTCACCCGGACGATGTGGAAGAGCTGAAGCGGGACTACATTGCTCATGTCAAGGGACAGACGGACTATTTCGAGGCCGAATTCCGGGGCCGCACCAATCCGGAGACACCCTGGCGATGGATGCTGTCACGCGGACGCATTACCGAGCGCGACGCCCAGGGTCGGGCACTGCGCCTGTCCGGAACCACCCGGGACATCAGTCACCTGAAGGAAACCGAGGAAAAACTCCGCCGACTCAACGAAGAACTCGAAAGCCGAGTCAGCCAACGAACGCGAGAACTCGAACAATCCAATGAAACCTTGCAGAAAACCCTGACCGAACTCCAGCAGGCGCAACGTTACCTGGTCCAGAGTGAAAAAATGGCCGCACTGGGTGGGCTGGTTGCCGGGATTGCCCACGAGATCAATACTCCGCTGGGTGTAAGCGTGACGGCTGCCTCGCACCTTGAAAGCGAGACACGGAAATTCCAGAAGTCGCTGGAACAGGATGAAAGTCCGGATCCGCAGAGAGTCACTGCCTTTGCAGGAATTGCCGGACAAAGTGGGCAGATGATCCTGCGCAACCTGCGGCGCGCCGATGAGTTGGTCAAGAGCTTCAAGCAGGTCGCCGTCGATCAGGCCAGTGAACAGCGGCGAACCTTTCAGCTGGATGGCTACGTTGACGAGATCCTGACTTCCCTGCATCCCGAACTCAAACGCAACCGGCACCACATCGAGTTGCAAGTGCCCGATGGCGTGGTCCTGGACACCTACCCCGGCGCGCTCTACCAGGTGCTGGTGAACCTGATCATGAACTCACTGACTCACGCCTGGGAGCCGGACGAGAACGGCACCATCCACATTGGCGCCACCGTCAACGGCGAAAACGTGCGCCTGATATATCAGGATGACGGCAAGGGCATGCCCGAAGAAGTCGCCGACCAGATGTTTGATCCGTTCTTTACCACCCGGCGTGGTCAGGGCGGCAGTGGGCTGGGACTGCACATTGTCTACAACCTGGTCACCCGGGTGCTGGGCGGCGACATCGAAGTCGATACCTCTCCGGGCAAGGGCCTGCGGTTCGAGATCGTCATACCACGAATCGTCCCGAACGGACCGTCCTGACCACCGACCACCGGCCCCACTCAATCCGGCATGCGCTCCCGGAGCCTGCCGACCTCTTCCCATTGATCCATCAGAAAATCGACCAGTTGCGGATCGAACTTTCGTCCACGTTGCTCCAGAAGATACTGGCGCACTTTCTCCTCGGGCCAGGCCGACTTGTAACAACGCTTGCTGCCCAGTGCATCGCAGACATCGGCCAAGGCGACGATACGCCCGGCCAGCGAAATCTCCTCGCCCTGGATGCCGCGCGGGTAGCCACTGCCATCCCAGTTCTCGTGATGGTCACGGGCAATTTCGGTCGCCGCCTTGAACAGCGGTCGATTGGATACCGACAGCATCTCCGCTCCAATATCGACATGGCTGCGCATGATGCGCCTTTCCTGATCGGAGTGCGGACCCGGTTTGTTGAGCACGGCATCGGGGATGCCGATCTTGCCGATATCATGCAAGGGTGCGGCCAGGCGGATGACTTCGACCTGCTGTTCATCCAGGCCATAGGAATGGGCCAGCAAAGCCGCCAGCTCCCCGACCCGGCGCACGTGGTTGGCGGTTTCCAGTGAGCGGGTCTCGGCCACCCCGGCCAGCAGGCACAGCATTTCGGTCTGGCTTTCGGTCAGTTCCTGATGAAGCGACAGGTTTTCGAATGCAATCGAGACATTGGTGCAGAACACCTCCAGGAGCTGGTGGTCCACCTCATGCAGGCGATAAGTTTCACCCACATACAACAGACTCTCGGACTGACGCGAATCGGTGAAATGCAGCACGTAATGATCCTCGGAAATCACACTGCGCTTGTCGGTCCAGGCCATTTTGAGCGAAGACAGAATCCGTTCAGGCAGGGCCTGGCTGGCCGGACTGTTGATCAAATCGCGATAATGACCCGTGGCTGCCTGGATGACGAGACCATCCGGAGAGATCCCGGAGTTGGTGGCCTTGCAATAGAGCGCACCGCGATCCACACCCAGCAGGTTGATGATTTGCTCGAGGACAGCCGAGGCGAAAGCGGGGCTGGTTTGATGAGAGAAAATTTCGGCCGAGCACTCGATGACCCGTTCCAGGCCGCGCTTGTTGGTTTCGATGATCATCACGTCCCGATACGCGCGCAACGTGGCGTACATCGTGGTGAATAGGCGCTCGGAGGTCAGCTCGGTCTTTTCCTTGTAATCATTGATATCGTAATCAGCCACCACCTCCCGCTCCGGCGCCTGGCCAGGCTGCCCGGTCCGCAACACGATACGAATGAAGTGATTACCGAGATCACGGCGAATGAAATGCACCAGTTCCAGACCAGCCTGCTCGGACTCCATCACCACATCGAGCAGGACCACGGCGATATCGTCATGGGCCTTGAGCAATGAGCGCGCTTCGGAGGCCGAATGGGCATGGAGAAACTCGAGCGGCCGACCCTCGAACTCGAAATCCCCCAGAACCAGCTCGGTCACTTCATGGACCTCGGGCTCATCGTCAATGATCAAAACTTTCCAGGCCGACGGATTCCCGTCAGACGAATCGGTTGCCGAGAATTCTCTCTCTGGCATGAGTTTCATGTGTCGCCTCCCGGTGAGAGGAAGACAAGCCGCCATTTCCCCTTCTGGCAACTCAGTGTACCCTACCCGGGTGAATCGGCAACCCGGGATGGATCGATCACGGTAAGATCAGAGCAAGAACAAGCGCACTTCCAGTTTCATCCAGCGGAGCACAAGACATGGGAATAGAAATCGCCGGCCTGTTTGGCCTGATCTGGCTGATCATCGTCATCTGGGCCATCATCAAGACCGCACAAAGCCCGGCCGGGCCGGTCCCGAAGATCCTGTGGATTCTCATTCTGCTGGTCTTTCCCGTCATCGGTCTAATTCTGTGGTTATTGCTTGGCCCCAAGGGGTGAGTGAGTCCTGTACCGGGCATCAGGGGGGAATGTCCACCCCGAAACGATCGTTTGGAGAAATACAACATGCACCTGAAAGGCACCAAGACCGAAGAGAATCTGAAAGCCGCTTTTTCCAGCGAGGCACAGGCCAATCGGCGCTACCTGTATTTCGCCCAGCGCGCGGATATCGAGGGTTTCAACGATGTGGCGGCAGTATTCCGTTCCACGGCCGAGGGTGAAACCGGGCATGCCCACGGTCACCTGGAGTACATTGAAGAAGTCGGTGATCCACCCACCGGGGAACCGATCGGCGATACCCGCAAGAATCTCAAGGCGGCGATTGCCAGCGAGACTTACGAGTACACCGACATGTATCCCGGCATGGCCAAGACTGCCCGCGATGAGGGCTTCGACGAAATCGCCGACTGGTTTGAAACCCTGGCGCGGGCCGAGCGCTCGCACGCCAACCGGTTCCAGAAGGCGCTGGATGAGTTGTAGGAGCAAGGATTCAGGAGTCAGGGTTCAGGGTTCAGGAATCTAGATGTCC
The DNA here is from genome assembly GCA_003561495.1 of Gammaproteobacteria bacterium. GTDB lineage: Bacteria > Pseudomonadota > Gammaproteobacteria > Xanthomonadales > Wenzhouxiangellaceae > Wenzhouxiangella. Next base: position 10,809 of record PWWM01000061.1, on the reverse strand, counting down.
GGAACGCCTGAATCCGCTCGCGAGGGAAGCCTTGACGCGCCGACTCGCCATCCGCTGAACTGGCGTGACGAAGACTTCTGGAGCGAGGCATCGCTGAACCGGGAACTTGAGCGGGTATTCGATATCTGCCACGGTTGTCGTCGCTGCCATAGCCTGTGCCAGGCCTTCCCGACCCTGTTCGATCTGATTGATCAATCGACCACCCTGGAAGTCGACGGTGTCGACCACAACGACTTCCACAAGGTTGTCGAGCAATGCTACCTGTGCGACATGTGCTTCCAGGCCAAGTGTCCTTACGTGCCGCCGCACGAATGGAACGTTGACTTTCCTCACCTGATGCTGCGCGCCAAGGCCAATGCCTTTCGCCACAGCAAACCGCCGTTGAAACATCGAGTGCTGGCATCGACCACCGCCGTCGGCAAACTGGCCAGCATTCCGGTGGTCGCCGAGGTGGTCAATGCCGCCAACCGTTCTCCAACGCTTCGCAAGGGGCTGGAAAAGGTGCTTGGCATTCATCCCGATGCGCAACTGCCCGAGTATCACTCCGATACGTTTCGGCGAAGAATGAAAACACGCACCAGACCAAACCCCGAAGAGGATGTCTCTGAATCCAGCCACGCCAAGGTCGCCCTGTTTGCCACTTGCTATTGCAATGTCAACGCACCGGACATCGCTTCCGATCTGGTCAAGGTACTCGAGCACAACGGCATATCGGTAAGCCTGGTCGAGCGGGAAACCTGCTGTGCCATGCCGCGCTACGAGCACGGCAACCTGGATGCAGTTGAGAAAGCCATGCGCCACAACATCCCGCAACTTCGGCACTGGATCGACCAGGGCTTTGATGTACTCACCCCGATTCCTTCCTGCACGCTGATGTTCAAACAGGTATTGCCTGCCTTGTTTGGCGACGACGAATCCGTGCAACAGGCGAGCGCGCATGTGCACGATCCGTTCGAATACCTGGTCGCGCACCATGCACAAGGCCTGCTCGATACCCGATTCAGACACTCACTGGGCCGGATTGCGTGGCACGTACCCTGTCATCAGCGGGTTCAGAACATCGGCGCCAAGACCCGCGAAATCCTGGAACTGGCGCCCGACACCACGGTGACCCCGATCGAGCGCTGCTCGGGCCACAATGGTACCTATGGAGTGCGGACCGAAACCTATCCGGAATCGATCAGAATCGCCCGCGGCACCGTGCGGCGTATTCAGCGTGAGCCATTCGATCATTTTGTATCGGATTGCCCAATGGCGGCCAGTCACCTGGCTGGCCAATTGGGGCTTGAACCCGGACAGACCACCAGCCCGATCAGCCTGCTCCGTTATGCTTATGGACTTTGATGGATATCCGAGGTCGGAGGTCGGAGGTCGGGGGTCAGAGGTCTGAGGTCTGAGGTCTGAGGTCGGTGGTCGGAAATCTGGAGGAGTAGATGAGCAGGTTATTGTCCCGGAAAGATTTGCTGTCGCTGGAAGATTATTCAGAGCAACGTGATCGGATTCGTGCCGAGATCATGGAACACAAGAAAATTCGGCGGGTGCCGATCGGCCCCAATCTGACCCTCTACTTCGAAGATGAGAAAACCATGCGCTACCAGATCCAGGAAATGCTGCGCATCGAAAAAATCTTCGAGCCCGAGGCCATCCAGGATGAACTCGATACCTACAATCCACTGATCCCCGACGGGCGCAACTGGAAGGCCACCATGATGATCGAGTATGCCGATATCGAAGAGCGGCGTCGGCGGCTTGCCGAAATGAAGGGAATAGAGGACACGCTACAGATTGGTGTGGATGGATTTGATCCGGTGTTTGCCATCTGTAACGAGGACCTGGAACGCACCACCGACGACAAGACCTCGGCCGTGCACTTCGTGCGCTTTGAATTCACCCCGGAATTGATCCAGGCCATGAAGGACGGCGCACGCATCACCGCCGGAGTTCGCCACGATGCCTACCCGCACGGCCCGACGGAAATCACCGGTGAAGTCCGGACAAGCCTGATTGCCGATTTCGACTGATCCGGACTGACCATCCATGTCGTCGAGGGGCCGGCTGAACCCCGCATCTTGTTCATCAATTTCGAAAAGCCCGAAGCATTGAGCTGGCAGATTCTGCGCCAGACTCGCGATTGACTCCAGTATCACAGTCGCGAATTGAGCAGATGCTGCCACTGATGGAAATGATTGAAATGCTGGACCCCATTCTGCCCGAGGGGGTTGTGCATGTCTGGGAAACGAATCCCCTCGGACTGCTCATCCCGGTCAGTTATCTGCTTTCCTGTCTGGCCCTGGTGATCGGCTCTCAGTTCAGAAACCGGCATCGCCTCCAGGCGCTGACCCGATTCGCCTACCAGGACCGCGAACAGCTTCTCCAGCAATGGTGTCGACTCAATGGCGACATGGCTCGCGCTGCCTGCTGAGTCATGTTGCCACTGGTCCCTTCACGATGGTTTTTCGAGTCGCATGCAGGTCCGCTGAGCGAGCTCAGCTTGATGCGTGCGCACATTGCCGCACCCGATTTGCTGGCAATAATCGACACCGAACTGAAAAGCCACCGACAGCAACAGGCGCTTAGCCTGGTCATTGCCGGTACGGCGCCCCTGCTGGGCTATCTGTTGCTGGACTGGGCGGCGGGGCTGATTGCGCTGGCGCTCTTGCTGCACGTTATTGCATGCGGTCTTGGCGACCGCATCAAGTTGCTTGTGGCCGGGCAGCAGATGGCCGGGGAAATGAGGCGAACCTGGGAAATCGAGCACCTCGATGGCGTTGCACGCGCCATGGGTGGCCCGGTCAAGGCATACGATGCCATTGAGAATCCGTCCACCAGGCAACGCCCCTCACAACGTCGGCCTCGCTGGGTCTATCGCGGCGTCGATGTTCGCCAGGAACCGCTGAGCTCCTGCCACTTCATGCTCGCCGAGATGCAGCAGATCATGGCGGTCCCCGTCTTCGCCATACTCTTGCCCATGCTCTACATGCTCTGGGAGCAACTTGACTTGGTCACGGTGTTGCTGATGACACTGGCAATGCTGGCCGAAATGACCCGCGCCGGATTCTTGGCCTGGCGGGCCAGAAAGAATGATCAATCCGGACCGGAGCTGTTTCCAGACAGCGTACTGGCTGGTGCCGTGTTTACTACTACGGCGATGCTGTTGCTGGGCTGGTGGTGGCTGCTGGAAAAACTCGAAGAGCTTCTGCCCGATGGGGCACTGGCCGGCTGGGAGGCAGCGCTGTTTGACTGGTCCATCCTGATCTGCTATCTCATCTCGTGCCTGGTCATCGTGATCGGCTGGCAGGCTCGTAACCGTCGCCGCATCGAGTCCATGCGCCAGTTTGCCAACCAGGACCGAGAACAACTTCGCCGACGATGGCTGCGACTCAATGGTGATCTCGAGAGCCTGAGGCTGACGCGCAGCTGAAAGCCGCCGGCATCCCGTTCATCTTTAAGTATTGCCTGTTTGCGACCGCAGTTGCGCCCCCGACACGAAACCAGTAAATTGAAAGCTTCATTTCCCTTCAGGGAGCATGGGGAATGCCACTGCCGTCCTTGACGCCGAAGCAATGGGAGCAGGCCGGTCAACTGTTTGACCGGCTGTCGAATACACCACACGAGCAACGTCGCCTGGATCAACTTGACTGCGACGTCGCGGTCGTTGCAGTGGTCTCGGAAATGCTGGCCACCAGCGACAGCGAAGACCCCTTTGTGCTGGACCGGACCATGCACCGACTGAGTGCGGCTCTTCTGGACTCCGGTAACCACCCACCGGTTGAAAAAGACTATCGCAATCATCGGTTCGGCCCCTGGCGGGCGGTCGAGAAAATCGGACGAGGCGGCATGGGGATTGTGCTGCGCGGCGAACGCGCCGATGGCGAGTTCGACAAGACCGTGGCGATCAAGCTGCTTCCCGGCACCGGCGAACCGCTGGCCGAAGGCCGTCTGGCCGAGGAGATTCGCATACTCGCGCGTCTGGAACACCCGAACATCGCACGTCTGATTGATGGCGGAGTGGATGACCACGGAACCCGATTCCTGGTCATGGAGTACGTGGATGGACGATCGATCACCGACCATTGCAGAGGGCTCGAACAGAAAGCTCGTCTGGACCTGTTCGATCAGGTTCTCAAGGCGGTGGATCATGCCCACCGCCACCTGGTGGTGCACTGCGACCTGAAACCGGCCAATATCCTGGTCACCAATGAGGGCCAGGTCCGACTGGTGGATTTCGGCATTGCCGGACTGCTCGGTGATGCCGCCAGTGCCCGGGGCGAACACCGCGGCTGGTTTTGCTCACCGGGCTATGCCTCTCCGGAGCAGCTTGAAGGACACGCGCCTTCCGTATCGCAAGATGTGTTCAGCCTCGGCGCCGTTCTCTATGAAATCCTGACCGGCAAGCGCCTGCGCAACAACCGCGATGCAACCCATCTGTTGCTGAAACCGAAACGTCCCGACCCGGCAATCGCTCTACCTTCAACCCTTGATCGATCCATCGATCGCGACCTCGATGCCATTTGCCTTAAAGCCCTCAAGGCCGAGCCCGATGAGCGCTATGAAAGTATCAGTGAACTGCGGCGTGACCTGAAGTTCAGGAAAGAGCGCCTGCCGGTGGTGGCTCGAAATGGTGGCCGATCCTACCGTGCCTCCCGATTCATCTCTCGCCATCGTTGGGCACTGACCGCCGGTTTGGCCATGCTCGCAGTCTCTTTCGTTGGAATCCTGGCCACACTCTGGCAAGCTGGTGAAGCGCGTGCTCTGGCCGAACAGGCCCGCCTGCATGCCGAGCAGGCCCTTGTCGATTCCCGTCGTGAACGCGCCATGCGCGACTTTCTGGTTCAGCTCTTCCAGTCAAACAATCCAGACATCGCACAGGGGGTCATACCCACGGCGCGTGACCTGCTTGAGCTGGGCCGGTACCAGATGGAATCAGCTTTCAATGATGAGCCTGAACTGAGGTCGGAAATGCTGATTGTGCTGGGGGTGCTGTTTGCAGGTCTGGGCGAATACCAGGCGGCCCGACCCTTGTTGGATGAAGGGCTGGCCATTGAGCACAACGGGCCAGGACTCGATCTTCACACCAAGGCGCTTCGTGCAAAAGCAATGCTTGATCGGATGACGAATCAGCACGAGTCCGCACTTGAACTGCTCAACAATGCAGAGTATTTGCTCAAGGATGCAGGGCTCATACCCGGTCCCATGCATGCCCGGATTATGGAAGATCTGGGGATGACGCTGAATCAAATGGGTCGACCAGGGGATGCAATCGTGCGTCTGGCTTCCGTCATGGATCTTGCCCGAAGCCAATCGGATCTGCCCGATGATGTGCTTTTCGATTACCAACTGGCACTCGGGGCAGCGCTTATCCGCGGCGAACAATTGGATTCTGCCATGCGGTTGCTGAATGAAGCCCTGATGCTGGATCTCAAGTCGGATGAAGCACCCAGCCAACGACTGCATGCTCACCGAGCGCTGGGAGAGGCACTGTGGCGTCAGGGTGATCTCGAGGGCGCACTGAGTCATTGGCAAAGCGCGGCAACTCTGGCCCAACAGCTCTATCCGCGCAAGCACATCTGGCGTGCGATCACCACTTTGAATCTGGGAGTTGTTTTCAATACCGTTGGTCGACTGGAAGAAGCCGATATACACCTGCGCGAGGCGCAAGAGATTCTGATGCTCGTGTATGGCGATCAGCAGCATCACTATCTTTGGGCGCTACACACCCACCTGGGGCTGAACCGCCATTACCGAGGACGATTGAACGATGCCGAAAAACATCTGAGGCAAGCGCGCGAAGTGGCAGCTTCAAGCCTTGGAAGTGATAACCCACTGTATCTGATCGCCAATCTCAACCTGGCTGATCTGATGGTTGATCTGAAACGTTATGGCGAAGCGGAAACATTGATACTGGAGGCCGATCAAGAGTATCGAAAACTTTTCGGTCCCAACCACTCCCGAGTTGCGATGAGCCAGGCCTATCTGGCCCGATTGCGTCTGCACCAGCAGCGTCCCGCAGAAGCACTGGAGCATGCCGTGAAAGCACTGGACGGATTCCACCACTCCGGGTATGACAATCCACGTTATCTGCTTTTTGTGATGCGTTATGGCACCCAGGCATTACTTGATCTGGGGAGGACCGATGAAGCACAAGCAATGCTTGGTGATGCACTTGAATTGGGTGCTGCGGCTGGAATTAGCGCTGGAATGGAATGGCCTCGATTGCTCGCCACTCGCGCCCAATTTCTGACCATTCATGATGCCGACAACGCACTGGAAGCAGTCATTGAAGCGGAAGCTTCACTGAGAAATATCTTTGGTGCCGATCATCCTGCTACTAAACGAATGCAGGCTCTGTTTGTCAGCCTCAACCAGACCGCTCATTGAATCCCTGGCCGGGCAGGCACGAGCCCATTGGCAGACTTCTCGCGAAAGCCGCGATTTAGAGATAAAGGGACCTGGTTGACCTATAGGCTTCAAGGAACTTGGAAATGAAAAAGCATGCATTCTATTTGCTGGCCACATTCTGGCTGGCTGGCCTTGCGTGGGCAATATCCGCACCCGCTCTGGCCACCGATCAACCCGTAGTCATCGGCAGCCTGGCCGAACTGCCGCCACGCAGCTACGCCATCGACCGACCGCCCAGCGAACTGCTCGATGATGCGCAGGCCTTTGCCGAACTGGCCCGGCAGCTCGAACGGGATCTGCTGGATGATCTCAAGCGCTACCGCTTCGAGGATCGTTCGGCAACACGACGCTACTACCAGACCCTGGCCCGACTGGCCATGCTTGACGATCGCTTTGATCTGGCGCTGGAACGTATCGAACAGGCCCGGGCCTACGAGGACAAGCCCGCCGGTCGCCTGACCCTGGGGCTGGCCCAGATCGCTGTCATTGCGGCCATGCAGGCCGAGACCGATCTGGCAGAGGATGTCTTTCGCGCCCGTTTCGATCAACTCCTCTCGGACCTGCCGCTAGACGAAGCCGAACCGGAGCTACGCGGCATGCGCAGCAGCGCCGCGTTTCTGACCGAAAGTTTTCTACGCGGATGGGTGGAGGCGCAGATCGACACTACGACCCAGGATCTCCAATTATCGAACCAGCAGGCGCACCGATTGATCAGTGCCCGCGCCGATCTGGAACTCGCGCCCTACAGTGACCTTATTGGCAAGCTGATCAACCACCACCTGGACGGATGGTCGGATGACGGGGTCGACATCTGGGCCGAACGCCAGATCGAACTCCCGGATGCCGAGCATCTCACGCCCGTGGTGGTGGCCATCTGGGATTCCGGCATGGATACCGATTTGTTTTCCGGCCAGTTGTTCGTCGATCCCACTTCACCCCCTGACCATCCGGTTCACGGACTCGCTTTCGACATTGAGCACCAGGCAATCAGCGATATGCTCAATGCCCTGAGCGACATGCCCGACGAATTGCCGGAATGCCCGTTCGAGGCCATGGCCGACCTGCGCGCCGGTCTCGAGTCTCCGGCCGCCCTGGCGCTCCGTCAACTGCTGGCCAGCATCGAACCGGCCCGAGTCAGAACGATCATGAATGCACTCAGCCACTGCCAGTCCCATTATCACGGCACCCATGTCGCCGGCATTGCAGCCGACAGCAATCCCGCCATCCGGCTGCTCAACTTGCGCACGACTTTCGACACCCGCACCCCGCCGGCGCCACCGACCGAACAACGAAGAGCCGCCATGCTCAGTAGCTGGCAGCAGATGACTGAATACATGAATCAACATGGCGTACGCGTGGCCAACATGAGCTGGGGCTTCGGCCCCCTGGGCATCGAGAGAATCCTGGAGATGACCGGAATGGGTGACTCATCGGAAGAACGAAGAGCGATGGCGCGCGAGATCTACGACAACGGCAGGCAGGCGCTCACGGAGTATTTTTCCTCGGCGCCGAATGTGCTGTTTATCGCCGCAGCCATGAATGCCGATTCGGATAACCGCTTCATGGAACAGATTCCCGCTTCCATCGAACTGCCCAACCTGCTGACCGTGGGCGCGGTCGACCGGGCCGGGCGCGAAGCGCCGTTTACCAGCTACGGCAAGGTCGATATCTACGCCAACGGCGTGGAAGTGGAAAGCTACGTTCCCGGCGGACAGCGCGTGCCGATCAGTGGCACCAGCATGGCCGCTCCCCAGGTCGCCAACCTGGCCGCCAAGCTGCTGGCGCTCGAACCCGGACTGACCACCGCGGAGCTGCGCCAGCTCATCCTCGACGGCGCCGATGATCACGTGATCGGCGGAGACCGCAGCATTCGCCTGCTCAACCCGGCCCGTTCGGTGACGCTGCTGCAGCAGCGCACGCAGGCCCAGGCCGCCGAAACGGGTGCAGAGCCAGCCGCCCGGCTTCACGCCCTGGCCGATGAGATCATGCGCTCGTTCCTGAACTGGAACCCCGAGACGGTCACCCAACTCGGCCTGCCACTGAACCTGCACCATGCAATCGAGGACCGCTCTCCGGACTCGCTCCTGGCCCGGCGCGAGCAGTTAGCCCAGTGGCAGAAACGCCTTGCCCTGATCGACCCCGAATCACTGGAGGGTTCGAAAGATCGGGTGCTGCTGGGCTTGCTCCGACACCAGATTGATTCCGCCGTGGCGCAGCGAGTCTGCCGCCGAGAGCACTGGAACCTGAGTCAGAATCATGGCTGGCACCTTCAATATCCACGCCTGGCAGAAATCCAGCCCGTGGCAACGACTTCCGAACGTGCAGCCGCGCTCCAGCGCTATGCGGCGCTGCCTGCCTACGTCAATACCGAAATCAACCATCTCAGAGCCGGCCTCGATCAGGGCTACGCGATGCCCCGCGTCGCGTTGGTGCGCGTCATTGGCCAGTTGGATAACTTGCTGGCCCCACCTGCGGCCGAATCCCCCTTCGCGATACTGGCTGCCAATGCCCGCCGAGCCAATGGCGAAGCAGACGAACTGGCAGGGTTCGAGCAGCAGGTGGTTTCGCTGGTCGCCGAACAGATCAATCCGGCCCTTGAGAAGTTCCGCGAATTTCTGGCCAATGAGTACCAGCCTCGCGAAACCTTCGGGGTGAACGCCCTGCCCGATGGCGAGGCCTGCTACAAAACCCTGCTTCGCGATGCAACCACCCTCTCGTTGTCGCCACGGGAGATCCATGAACTGGGTGTCCGGGAAATCGCCAGCATTCACGAAGAGATCCTGGAACTTGGCGGTCGCCTGTTCGATCTGCACACGGTTCCCGAGATTCTCGAACGCTACCGCACCGACCCCGAGCTGCTCTACACCGACCGTGACCAGATTCTGCAAGTGGCTCAAGACGCTGTCGACCGAGCCCGGGCCGAGATGCCCAACTGGTTCGGCATCCTGCCCACAGCCGACGTGGTGGTTGAACCCGTTCCGGCATTCATGGAAGCTGACGTGGCGCTTGGTCGGTATCGTCAACCGGCTGATGATGGCAGCCGTCCTGGCATCTTCCTGATCAATCTGTACGAACCCGAAAGCCAGACCCGAGGTTCCACCGAATCGCTGGCTTTTCACGAGGCCATCCCCGGCCACCATATGCAGATCGCCATCCAGCAGGAACTGGAAGGCGTCCACATGATCGCCCGCTATGCGCGCGCAACGGCATTCACGGAAGGATGGGCGCTGTACACCGAACGGCTGGCCGACGAGATGGGACTGTACAGTTCGGACCTGGACCGCCTGGGCATGCTGACCGCGCAAGCCTTTCGCGCCGCCCGGCTGGTGGTCGATACCGGCATTCATACACTGGGCTGGGACCGCCAGCAGGCCCTGGACTACCTGGTGGCCAACACCGGCCGGCACGACATGGAAGCGGAAGTGGACCGCTACATCATCCGCCCGGCCCAGGCCACCGCCTACATGACCGGGATGCTGGAAATCAGGCGCCTGCGCGAACTGGCCGAAGAACGGCTGGGCGAAAGCTTTGACATCCGCACCTTCCACGACCGCGTGCTGGAGAACGGTGCGGTCACACTGCCCATGCTGGGTACAAAGGTCGAGGCGTGGATCGACGGCCTCGAGACAACCGAACTGGCGGTTATCTCGCAGTAAGAGTGAAACGGAGCTAATCAAATGAACAGATTCTCAACCCAGTTCGTCCGCATGATGATTCTGGTTCTTTCCGGAATGCTGGCAGCGCCCGCCGTCGGCACTGAACAAACGCCGGGCGATGATCGATTCCCGGGTGAACACTGGCTGCGTTACACGGATGTGGAACAGGCCGGCTTTGATGCCGCAAAACTGGCGCAGGCGCGGGATACATGGGAAGCGCTCCCGTCCTCTGCCTTCATGGTGGTCGCGGACGGCGCGGTCGTTGTGGCCTGGGGCGAAGTCGAGCGGCGCTTCAGGCAGCACTCCGTGCGCAAGAGCTTCCTTTCAGCGCTCTACGGAATATATTGGGATCGGGGCGAAATCGAGTTGAACAAAACACTGGCTGACCTCGGGATCGACGATGAGCCGCACCCGCTCATGGAAACGGAGAAGCAGGCGCGGATTCTCGACCTTCTCAAGTCACGGTCCGGCGTGTTTGTGCCCGCGGCTTACGAAGGCGACAATCGGGGCGAGACGCCGCCGCGGGGAAGCGTGGGACCAGGCCGCCATTTCGTGTACAGCAACTGGGACTTCAATACCGCCGGCACCATCCTGATGCAGGAAACAGGGGAGGACCTCTTCGAGGCCTACGACCGCCACTTCGCCCGGCCGCTGCAGATGGAGGACTGGCGTGTTTCCGATGGCTACTACCATTACGAGCGCGACAAGTCCAAGTACCCGGCCTATCCCTTCCGCATGTCCGCGCGCGACGCGG
>PWWM01000237.1 GCA_003561495.1 Gammaproteobacteria bacterium | reverse complement strand
GTCCTCAGTTCCCCACCGGCGGTTTCCCGCTGCTCCGTAACGGCTCGCTGAACACCCTGCAACTCCCACAGCACGTGCGGCATGGCGGGAAACTCCAGCACCTGGTTGTTCCAGCCATCGTCGGTCAGGTAGAAACTCCGCATGAAGGTATAGATCCAGTCCGGGCCCCGAGACCTCGCGGTCAGGGTCAGGTCGGGCGGCACGACGCCGAACCACTCCTCGGCATCCTCGTCACGCATGGCGGTGAGCAGGTAGTCAGACAATTCCTGGTCGCCGAATGCCAGATAGCCAAGCACCTCTTCTTCACTCAGGTCAAGGTCATTGACCAGGTGCTGGTATCGAACATATTGGGCCGAGTGGCAGCCCATGCAGTAGTTCACGAACAGGGCCGCGCCGCGCTGCACGGAGGCCTGATCGAAAACGTTGCTGCCGGCATGATCGAGGTCACCGTACTTGCCGGCGACCGGGAGGCTGAACGATGCAACAAGCAGCATCGCGCCCATCGAGACGATACGGTCAATCATCAGTGCGTCACTCGCTCAGGTACGGGTTTGGTTTTTTCCAGACGGGTCCAGATCGGCATCAGGATGAAGAAGGCGAAATAGAGGAACGTCCAGAACCTCAATTCGAACGTGCTCGATTCCTGAGAAAGACCCAGCATGCCCAGTCGGATGAATGCCACGGCAAAGATGAACAGCGCCAGCTTCGACATCCAACTCCGGTAACGGATGGACTTGACCGGGCTGCGATCCAGCCAGGGCACCAGGTAAAGGATCATCACCGCCGCCCCCATCAGGATCACGCCCATCAACTTGTCGGGTACGGCCTGCAGAATCGCGTAGAACGGTGTGAAGTACCACACCGGCGGAATATGATCCGGGGTGACCAGCGGGTCAGCCGGGATGAAATTGTCCGGCTTGAGGAAGTAGCCACCGAACTCCGGTGCGAAAAAGATGATGAAGGCAGCGATCAAGAGGAAGAACGACGCGCCGAAAATATCCTTGACGGTGTAGTAGGGGTGGAACGGGATGCCGTCACGCGGGCGACCGTTCTCATCCTTGTTGTCCTTGATCTCGATGCCGTCGGGATTGTTCGAGCCGACTTCGTGCAGGGCGGCCAGGTGCAGAACCACCAGCAGCAGCAACACCATCGGCAAGGCCACCACGTGCAGGGCGAAGAACCGGTTCAAGGTGGCATCGGCGACGAAGTAGTCGCCGCGAATCCACTCAACCAATCCATCTCCGACATGCGGCACGGCGCCGAACAGGGAAATGATCACCTGTGCGCCCCAGTAAGACATCTGACCCCAGGGCAGCACGTAACCCATGAACGATTCGGCCATCAGAACCAGGTAAATGGTCACGCCCAGTATCCAGACCAGCTCGCGCGGTTTCTGATAGGAGCCATACATCAAGGCCCTGAACATGTGCAGGTAGACCACCACGAAAAACAGTGACGCACCCGTCGAATGCATGTAGCGAATCAACCAGCCCCATTCGACATCGCGCATGATGTATTCGACCGAAGCAAAGGCCAGTTCGGCGTCCGGCTTGTAGTGCATGGTCAGAAATATGCCGGTCACGATCTGGTTGACCAGCACCAGTAGAGACAACGAACCGAAGAAATACCACAGGTTGAAGTTCTTGGGCGCGTAATACTGGGTCAGGTGCTTGCGATTGAACTCAGCGATCGAAGATCGTTCGTTGATCCAGTCATTGACCACTTCGAAGGGCCGGGAGAAATTGATTGCGGGCTTGGCCATGATCAGGCAGCTCCTTCTTCGGGATCCATACCGATCATGACGTGATCATCATCGATGAATGAATATGGCGGCACCAGCAGGTTGCGAATGGCCGGCACACCCCGGAAAACCCGGCCGGCCAGGTCGAACGTGGAGCGATGGCAGGGACAGAAAAAACCGCCCTTCCAGTCGGAATCAAACGGTTGCGGGCCGATTTCGGGCACCACCTGCGGGACGCAACCCAGGTGGGTGCAATGAACATTGAGCACCAGAATTTCCGGACGAATCGAGCGATGGACATTGCGCGCATAATCGGGTTGCTGATCAACCACCGAGGAATCCGGATCACGCAGGCGATCAGCCAAACCGGGAAGCTCTTCGAGCATGCGCTCGGTGCGGCGCATGATGCCGATGGTCTGACCGCGCCACTGAACCCGAGTCAATTGGCCCGGCTCAAGGTTGCCGATAAAGACTTCGACCGGCGCACCCACGATCCGCGCCTTGGCGCTGGGACGAAGCGAGGAAAGAAACGGCCAGGCGGCGGCACCGACACCGGCAGCACCAATCACTCCGGTGGTCGCCATCAACAGCCGACGACGACCCAGGTCGGTCTGCGGCTGGATGGAATCAAGTGATTCGGTTTCGGACATGAATTACTCCCGATCTAACGAGTCTGACCCGGACTGCCAGCGGCACATCCGCTTTACCGGGCGGTTTACAAAAAGACGGCCACGAATTCGCCCGAAACAGGGCCGGGGCAGACCTTCAGGGCCAACCCAACTTCGGGCTCTCAGATGTTCAATCGCCTATTTTAGCGAAAAATTAAGGATAAGCACAATTATACTTGCCCCGGATTCACATTCTTCGACGTTTCAGGCCCGGGCAATGCAGGTCCGCCGGAGCCTTATAATAGGCGTCCGGCAGTCCAATTTGATGGTCCCAGTCGCCATATTCCACTTTGAAGACTTTTTTTCATTTCACCAGCCAGTTTGTCCTGCTCGGGTTGGCGATCGCCTTCGTGATCGTGTTCTTTCGCCCCGACCTACTGCCAGCGCTGGATCAACCTCAGGCGCCCCCTGGCCCGACATCCTATGCCGATGCCGTCAATCGGGCGGCCCCATCGGTCGTCAGCATCTATACTCGCACCCTGGTCAGCCAGAGAATGGACTATCGCGGTCGCGACGGCATCTTTCAGGCCTTGTACCGGGACCGGGTCATCACTCGCCCGCGACGCGGACTGGGCAGCGGCGTGATCCTGTCCGAGGATGGTCTGATTCTGACCACCCAGCATGTGATTGCCGATGTCGATGACATCATCGTTGCCCTGTGGGACGGTCGAGTCGCCGAAGCCACCGTCGTCGGCAGCGATCCAGGCACCGACCTGGCCGTTCTCAGGATTGACCTGGATGATCTGCCAGCGGCCCGTCTGGCCACCGAATCTTCACTGCGTGCCGGTGATGTGGTCCTGGCCATCGGCAATGCGTTCGGCCTGAGCCACACCGTCACCATGGGGATCGTCAGCGCCACCGGTCGAGGACAGCTGAATCTGACTACTTTCGAGGATTTCATTCAGACCGATGCCGCGATCAATGCCGGTAACAGCGGCGGCGCGCTAATCAACCCGACCGGAGAAATCATTGGCATCAACAGTGCCTCGCTGAGTCAGACTGTGGGCGCCCAGGGCATCAGCTTTGCCATTCCCGCACCGCTGGCTCACCGCATCATGACCCAGATCATTGAATACGGTCAGGTACGACGCGGCTGGATCGGCCTGGACCTGACCGACCTGTCCTTTGCCCTGGAATTCCGTGGCGAACCCATCACCGGTGCGCGAGTCTCGCGGGTGGACTATGGCGGCCCGGCATGGCGGGCGGGATTGCAATCGGGCGACATTCTGGTCCAGGCGAATGACCAGCCCGTGACCACTGCGCGCGCGTTCATGCTGCTGGTCTCCGAACTCGAACCGGGCACCGAACTGGACTTGCTGATTTTCCGCGGCGGAGAACTTTTCACCACCACGGTTCGCCTGATCCAGCAACCGCCGCTGGGATAATCAGGCCTTGGGCAAAGTCACCCCGCGCTGACCCATGTACTTGCCCGCTCGGTCGGCATACGAGGTCTCACAAGCCTCGTCGGATTCCAGGAACAGAAATTGCGCGACCCCTTCATTGGCGTAAATGCGGGCCGGTAGCGGAGTGGTGTTGGAAAATTCCAGGGTCACATGCCCCTCCCACTCCGGCTCCAGCGGCGTGACGTTGACGATGATGCCGCAGCGGGCATAGGTCGACTTGCCCAGACAGATGGTCAGGACATTGCGCGGGATGCGGAAATACTCGACCGTGCGCGCCAGTGCAAAAGAATTGGGCGGAATGATGCAGGTATCGCCGGTGAAGCTGACGAAACTGTTTTCATCGAAATTCTTGGGGTCGACGATGGCCGAATTGATATTGGTGAAGATTTTGAATTCGTCGGCGCAACGTCCGTCGTATCCATAGCTCGAGGTCCCGTAGGACACCAGCTTGCGACCATCATCAGCCTGCCGGATCTGTCCCGGTTCGAAAGGCTCGATCAAGCCATGGGTTTCGGCCATATGCCGAATCCAGCGGTCGGATTTGATACTCAAGGGGCTGACTCCAGTGTCTTGCAAGTAACAAATGAGCCCGGATTATTGCAGATCGCTATTCGACAATCTTGATTTTCGGCATGCGGATGCGCTGATCACGCGCCTGCAGTGACAGTCTCGCCGCCACGTTGCGCGCGACCTCGTGAAAGCGCATGGACACCGGATGACCAGGATCGCTGGCCACGATCGGTGCGCCTTCGTCAGTCGAACGGCCCAGCCCGGCATCCAATGGGATCTGGCCAATCAGTACCTGTCCTGTTTCGCGGGCAATGCGCTCACCACCTCCAGCTCCGAAAATGGCCTCTTCATGCCCGCACTGGCTGCAAATGTGGGTCGACATGTTTTCCAGGATTCCGAGCGTGGGAATCTTGACCTTGTTGAACATCGCAACGGCCCGCCGCACATCGTCCACGGCAATTTCCTGCGGCGTGGTCACCGCCACCGCCCCGGCGACCGGAATGCGCTGGGCAAGGGTCAACTGAATATCACCGGTTCCCGGCGGCAGATCGACCACCAGGTAGTCCAGACCATCCCAGAGCGTGTCGGACACCAGCTGCTGCAGCGCCTGGGTCGCCATTGGGCCTCTCCAGATCATGGCCTGATCGGTGCTGACCAGCACACCAATGGACATGGCCTGCAAACCATGCGCCGACATGGGCAGGATCTTGCGCTCTTCGGTGGTGTCGGGCATGCCATCGAGCCCAAGCATGCGCGGCTGGCTGGGGCCGTAAATGTCGGCATCCAGCACCCCGACCCGGGCGCCCTCGGCCTGCAGGGCCAGGGCCAGATTGGCGGCCACCGTGGACTTGCCCACCCCGCCCTTGCCGGAGGCCACGGCAATGATATTGCGGACCCCATTCAAAGGCTCGAGCCCCTCCTGAACAGAGTGCTTCGGAATCTGCCAGTCCATGTCCACGGTCACCGCAGAAATGCCATCATGGGCCATCAGTGTGTTTCTAACCAACTCGCCCAGCTGCTCCCGCCAGCCGGCGGCCGGGTAACCCAGTTGAATGTCGACGGCCACCTTGCCGTCGTTCATCGCAAGACCACGCACCGCATCCCCCAGCGCTTGTCCGCTGTGAGGATCCTGCAACGCGGCCACTGCGGCCTTGAGATCAGACTCGACTGTCGTGCTCATGCTTGGCAGACTCTCTATTTGAAGCTTTCAAAAGTCGTATTGTAACGGGGCGGCATGACGGCCTCATCATGCGATAATGACCTATCCCCAGTCGAATCATTTCCATCCACCCATCATGACCGCCAAGCGACGCATTCTGGTTACCGCCGCCCTGCCCTATGCCAACGGCTCGATTCACCTGGGCCACATGCTCGAATACATCCAGACCGACATCTGGGCGCGCTTTCAGCGTGCCCGTGGTCACGAGGTCTGGTTTGCCTGGGCCGATGATGCCCACGGCACACCGATCATGCTGCATGCCGAAAAGCACGGCATGAGCCCGGAGGCGCTGATCGATCAGATGAATGCCGAGCACCAGCGCGACTTCGATGACTTCGGACTGTCGCATGATCACTTCTCTTCGACCCATACCGAGACCAACAGAGGCCTGGTCGAGCGCATCTGGTCACGACTCAAGGACAGTGGCGCGGTCAGCACCCGCACCATCGAGCAGTTCTTCGATCCCGAGCGCGGCATGTTCCTGCCCGACCGCTTCATTCGCGGTCATTGCCCGCGTTGCGGCGCCGAGGATCAGCATGGTGATTCCTGCGAGGTCTGCGGGGCGACCTACGATCCCACCGAACTTGTCGAGCCGCGTTCGGCACTGTCCGGCGCCACGCCGGTGATGAAAAAGACCGAGCATTACTTCGTCACCCTGGAAAACTTTCGCGAAAGCCTGAAAGGCTGGGTCCGTTCCGGCGCATTGCAGGATGAGGTCGCCAACAAACTCGAGGAATGGTTTGGCGAGCGCCTGCGCGACTGGGACGTGACCCGCGACGAACCGTATTTCGGTTTCGCCATTCCCGATGCGCCCGGCAAGTACTTTTACGTCTGGCTGGATGCGCCGGTTGGCTATCTGGCCAGTTTCAAGGAAATCTGTGAGCGTGAAGGTCTGAATTTCGAGGAGTGGCTCAAGCCCGACTCGCCAACCGAGATGCACCACTTCATCGGCAAGGACATCATCTACTTCCACTGCCTGTTCTGGCCGGCCATGCTAGAAGGCGCCGGGCTGCGCCGTCCGACCGCAGTCCATGCCCACGGTTTTCTGACCGTCAACGGCGCCAAGATGTCGAAATCGCGCGGCACCTTCATCAAGGCGCGCACCTGGCTGGATCACGTTCACCCCGACAGCTTGCGGTACTACTTTGCCGCCAAGCTGGGCTCCGGGCTGGCCGACATCGATCTCAACCTGGACGATTTCCGAGCCCGGGTCAATGCCGACCTGGTCGGCAAGCTGGTCAACATCGCCAGTCGCTCGGCCGGGTTCATCCACAAGTTTGGCAAGGGCCGGCTGGCCGCCGAACTGCCCGACCCGGCCCTGTACCAGCGCTTTGTCGATGCCCATGAATCGATCGCCGCGGAATTCGAGCAGCGCAACTACCACCAGGCCATACGCCGGATCATGGCCCTGGCCGACGAGGCCAACCGCTACATCGACGAACACAAGCCCTGGGTGCTGGCCAAGGAAGAAGGTCGCGAAGCCGAAGTGCTGGCCATCTGTACCCAGGGCATCAACATGTTCCGGGCCATGATGACCTGGCTGGCCCCGGTCATCCCGCAAACGGCCTCGGCCGCCGGTGAGTTTCTCAATCTTTCCCTGGATGATTTCGACAGCATCACCCAACCGCTGCTCGACCATGACATCGAACGCTTCAAGCCGCTGCTCAAGCGTGTCGAATCCGAGCAGACCGAGCGGGTCATCGAGGCCAGCCGTGAATCCTTGGACCAACAACAAAACACAGCGACCGTAACAGAAGAATCAGAGGACAGTCCAACCATCGAGTTTGGCGATTTTGCCAAGGTCGATCTGCGGGTGGCGCGGATCGTCACCGCCGAGCACATCGAAGGCGCTGACAAGCTGTTGCGCCTGACGCTGGATCTGGGCGGCAACACCCGCCAGGTCATGGCCGGTATTCGCGGTCACTACGAACCGGCCGAGCTGGAGGGACGTCTGACCGTGGTGGTGGCCAACCTGGCGCCACGCAAGATGCGCTTCGGCATATCCGAGGGCATGGTGCTGGCCGCCAGTGATGCCGATGGCAGGCCCTTCTTGTTGTCACCGGACAGTGGCGCAAGCCCCGGAATGAAAGTCAGTTGACGGATTATCAGGCGATGGACCTGATTCTGATCATTGTCTCGGCAGCCCTGGTCAACAATTTTGTGTTGATCCAGTTTCTCGGACTGTGCCCGTTCATGGGGGTGTCTTCCAACGTGGAATCAGCCGTGGGCATGTCACTGGCCACGGCGTTCGTCCTGACCCTGGCCACGGTATCCAGCTATCTGCTGACCACCTACGTGCTGGCGCCGCTGAACCTGATGTATCTGACCACGGTCGCCTTCATCCTGGTGATTGCCGCACTGGTACAGATGACCGAGCTTTTCATGCGCCACTCAGCTCCCCTGCTGCACCGCGTACTGGGCATTTACTTGCCCCTGATCACCAGCAACTGTGCCGTGCTCGGCGTGGCATTACTGAACTTGCGCGAGCAACACAGCCTGGTTGAATCAGCCCTGTATGGCGTCGGCGCGGCCACCGGTTTCGGCATGGTGCTCATCGCCCTGGCCGCCGCCCGCGAACGTCTGACCATGGCCGACGTACCGGCCAGCTTCCGCGGCGCCCCCATCGGCCTGATCACCGCCGGCTTGATGGCGCTGGCTTTCATGGGCTTTACCGG
>PWWM01000169.1 GCA_003561495.1 Gammaproteobacteria bacterium | reverse complement strand
CAGCCTGGAGCCGGACCTGGCGACGGGCCGTGGTCCAATCCGCTACCGCGAAACCGGCTCGGTGGGCGTGATCGAGTTCGATTTCTATAACGGCGCCATGAGCACCCTGGATTGTCAGGCCCTGCTGGCCGCCTGGCGCGAAGTCCGCCGGAGCACGGCGCGGGTCATCGTGCTGGCCGGTGGCAGTGACTTCTGGTCCAACGGCATGGACCTGAATTCCATCGAGGCGGCCGAAAGCGCAGCCGATGAATCCTGGGCCAATATCAACGCCATGGATGACCTGGCCGAGGCCATCTTGACCACCACCGACAAGCTCACCATCAGCGCCTTGCGTGGCAATGCCGCGGCCGGCGGGGTGTTCCTGGCTTTGGCCGCCGACCGGGTGTGGGCGCGCAGCGGCGTGGTGCTGAATCCGCATTACAAGAACATGGGCAACCTGTACGGCTCGGAGTTGTGGACCTACCTGCTGCCGCGCCGGGTGGGCGTCGATGGCATCGATCAGGTCATGGGCCATCGTCTGCCCATGCTGGCAAGCCAGGCCGCCGAGCTGGGGCTGATCGATCAGGCCGGACCCGGTAATCCGGAAGACTTTGATCAGTACGTGCTCGAGCAGGCCACTGAACTGGCCGGCGAGAACTGGCAGCAGGCCATTGAAGCCAAGCAGGCACAACGTGAACGCGACGAGGCTGAAAAACCCCTGACCGAGTACCGCGCCGAGGAGCTGGAGCGCATGCGCCTGAATTTCTACGGCTTCGACCCTTCTTATCATGTGGCCCGCTACCGCCTGGTCCGGCGCACACCGCATGCCTGGACGCCGCTGTATCTGGCCCGACATCGCCACCGGGTCGGCAAGTCGGCCCGGCGGACACGGCCGGCCCCGTGAGCGCGACCCGGCACGTCACCATCGGCGGTCGGGTCCAGGGGGTGGGATTTCGGCCCTTCGTCTACCGACTGGCCCACGAGCTCAACCTGACCGGCTGGGTGTACAACGCCGCCGGCGTGGTCGAGACCGAAATCCAGGGCAGCGAACAGCAGCTTGAAGACTTCGTCCGCCAGGTCATTGATCGGGCTCCGCCGCTGGCCCGGCCCGAACTGCTGGCCGATCATCCGGTTCAGGCCGAGCCGCATTCGGCCTTCGTGATTCGTCCCAGCCAGGCCGATGCCGAGCCGGAAATTCACGTCCCACCCGATCAGTTCATGTGCGATGACTGCCTGGCCGAGGTCAGCGATCCGGATGAGCGCCGTTATCGCTATCCCTTTATCAACTGCACCCAGTGCGGACCGCGTTACACCATTATCCGGGCCATGCCGTATGACCGGCCCAACACAACGCTGCGCGATTTTCCGCTGTGCCCGGACTGTCATGCAGAGTACAGCAACCCGCTGGACCGGCGCTTCCATGCCCAGCCGCTGGCCTGCGCGGAGTGCGGCCCCTCATTAAGATTGGTCGAAGATGGCCAGGTCACCGAGGACAATGAAACCGTGATCGCGGCAGCCATCGAACGCATCCAGGCCGGCAAGGTGCTGGCGGTGCGTGGCGTCGGCGGTTATCACCTGGTCTGCGATGCCGGCAATGAATCCGCCGTGGCCGCGCTGCGCCGGCGCAAGCATCGTCCCGACAAACCGCTGGCGGTGATGGTGCCGATGCGTGGTGAAGATGGCCTGGATGGCGCGCGTGAGCTGGCCGAACTCGATGCCGGGATTGCCGCCAGCCTGGCCGATCCGCAACGGCCCATCGTGCTGGCGCCGATTCGCTTATGCGCCCAGCTCGCGCCGAGCATCGCACCCGGGCTGGGCGAGGTCGGGCTGATGCTGCCTTACAGTCCATTACACCACCTGCTACTGAAAGGACTGGACCGGCCCATCGTGGCCACTTCGGGCAATCTCAGCGGTGAGCCGGTGCTGACCGATCCAGCCGACGTCGAAGCCCGGCTTTGTGATGTCGCCGATGCCTTTGTTCATCACAACCGACCCATCCAGCGACCGGCCGATGACCCGGTCTGTCGCTCCATTGCCGGCCGTGTGCGGCCGATCCGCCTGGGCCGCGGCAATGCGCCGCTGGAGCTGGAACTGCCGCTGGAACTGGATGAACCGACGCTGGCCGTCGGCGCTTTCCTGAAAAACACCGTGGCCCTGGCCTGGAAAAAACGGGTGGTGGTCTCGCCGCATATCGGCGAGCTGGACAGCCCGCGCGCGGTCGAGGTGTTTCGCCAGGTCACCACCGATCTGCAGAGCTTGTACGGCATCCAGGCCCGGCAACTGGTCTGCGATGCCCACCCGGACTTTCCCAACAGCCGCCATGTGCGCGATTCGGGGCTGCCCTATCGACGGGTCTTTCACCACGAGGCCCATGCCTCGGCGATTGCCGGAGAGTTCGACCGGGTCGATGAGGACATGCTGGTGTTTGCCTGGGATGGCGTGGGCTATGGCCGCGACGGCAGTCTGTGGGGTGGCGAAACCTATTTCGGGCGGCCGGGACAATGGCGGCGCGTGGCCTCGCTCAAACCCTTTCGCCTGCCCGGCGGCGACCAGGTCACGCGCCAGCCCTGGCGCACCGCACTGTCGCTGTCCTGGCATGCCGGCTTTGACTGGTCCGGTGCGCCGGATTTCGATCCGCTACTCAGGCGCGCCTGGGACACCGGCCTGGCCAGCCCCTGGACCAGCGCGGCCGGGCGACTGTTCGATGGCGCCGCGGCGCTGACCGGTACCGCGCTTGAAGCCAGTTATGAAGGCCAGGGCCCGGCCTGGCTGGAAGCCTTGTCGAAGAACGGCACTGCCGATGACGCTCCGTCCCTTGAGCTGATCACGGATGAAGAAGGCCTGATTCGTGCCGACTGGTCAAAGCTGATGGCATGGCTGGCCGATCAGCACATCCCGGCGGCCAATCGCGCCGCCGGCTTTCACCAGGCCATGATCAACGGCCTGGTCGCGCAGGCGAAACGGCTGGCGGCAGAATACGAATTCACCCAAGTGGGCCTGGGCGGCGGGGTGTTTCAGAACGCGGTGCTGGGCGCCGGCGTGACGAGCCGCCTGACCGATGCCGGTTTTCAGCCCTGCCTGCCGGAAATTCTGCCGGTCAACGATGCCGTGATCAGCTATGGTCAAATCATCGAACGGGCCGCCGGCGGTGGCGTCGATCCGGCCTGATCAACACTCTGGAACATGGAAAACAACAATGCCAGTTGAAAAACTTCCGAAACATATCCGCCTGGCGCATGGCAATGGCGGGCGCTACATGCGTGAACTTATCGACGGCCTGTTTGCCCCGCGCCTGGCCGCACTGGGGCTGGACACGCGCGTCGATGCCGCGCCGGTAGAAGTGCCGGCCGGGGCGCGCATGATGATGACCACTGATGGTTTTACCGTTGATCCGCTGGAATTTCCCGGCGGCAATATCGGCTCGCTCGCCATCCACGGCACGGTCAACGACCTGGCGGTGGCCGGAGCCAAACCACTGTATCTGACCCTCAACGCCTTTATCGAGGAAGGCATCGAAACGGCCCTGTTGGAACGGGTGGTCGACTCTCTTGCCGCGGCTGCGGCCGATGCCGGGGTCAGCCTGGTGGCCGGTGATACCAAGGTGCTGGCGCGCGGCGAATGCGGCGGCATCTACCTGGCCACTACCGGACTGGGCGTGGTGGATGAAAGCCTCTCGCTGGGTCAGCAGCATATCCGGCCCGGCGATCGCATCCTGGTCTCAGGCACGGTCGGCGATCACGGCACGGCGGTGTTGCTGGCGCGTGAGGAATACGGCCTGCGCGGCGACCTGGCCTCGGATTCGGCCAGCGTGCGACCGATCACCGAGTATCTGCAAGGCTACCCGGGGCTGCGATTCATGCGCGATCCGACCCGCGGCGGACTGGCCACGGTGGTGCTGGACCTGGCCCGCGAAACCGGCTTCGGCCTGGCCCTGGACGAGGCGGCCATCCCCTTGAGCGAACCGGTCTCGGCCGTGTGCGAATTGTTGGGCTACGACCCGCTCTACCTGGCCTGCGAGGGCCGGGTGGTGGCGGTGATGGCGCCCGACGAGGCCGAACAGGCCGTGGCCGGTCTGCGTGAATCCGGCCTGGCCGGGCAGGCCGCCATCATCGGCACCGTCGGTGAACAAAAAGGACCGGTCATGCTGACCACCGGTCTGGGCGGGCAGCGCCTGATCGATGAGCTCGAAGATGACCCCTTGCCGAGAATCTGTTAAAGACACCCTGATCGATCATGCGTGACTCGGAACTCATTGAGCCCCAGCAACAAGGTTCCGGCGGCCCGGTTGGCGCCTGGTTGCAAGCCTCGCGACCGCGCACCCTTCCGGCGGTCATCGGCCCGGTATTGCTGGGCCAGGTGCTGGTGGCCGATGAATACTTTGCATGGTCCACCGCCGTGCTGTGCCTGGTCTGCGGCCTGGCCTTGCAGATTGCCGTCAACCTGGCCAATGACCTGTTCGATGGCTTGAGCGGCGTCGATCAGGATGACCGGCTCGGGCCGGTGCGGGCCATGCACGCCGGTCTGCTGAGCGCCCGGGCCCTGGCCGTGGGGTTGTCCATCACCCTGGCCGTGGCTGCCGTGAGTGGACTGTGGCTGATCATTCACGGTCACTGGCTGCTGTGGCTTCTGGGCGCGGCCGCCATGCTGGCCGTGCTGGGTTACAGCGGCGGGGCACGGCCTTATGCCAACCTCGGCCTGGGCGAGGTGGTCGTTTGGATATTCTTCGGCCCGGTCGCGGTGCTGGGCAGCCTGCTGGCCCATGGTAGTCCAATCACCAGCGAGGCCACCTGGGCGGCAGCGCTGGTCGGCTTTCCGGTGGCCGCCATCATGGTCGTCAACAATCTGCGTGATCGCCACACCGACCGGCGCGCCGGCAAGCTGACATTGCCGGCCCGGCTGGGCAGGGCGCGAACATTGTGGATTTTTGCCGGATTGACCCTGTTGCCTGCCGTGTTCGCCATCCCGCTGGGTTCGGGAGCTTTGCTGTGGTCGGCCTGGATACTGGTCATGCTTGCAGCTCTCTGGCTCAACTGGCGCCTGCGCCTGTCCGAGGGCCGGGCACTGAATCCGCTGTTGGGCCTGACGGCTCTTTATTCACTGCTGTTTGCAGCCTGGCTGATGGTGCTGTCCGGCGGCTGATTTCGCCAGAGAACAGCAGTCCCGTTGCCATATCAATCGTTGCAATTCAAGTTAAACCCGATTCTCGCGCAGAAACAAGTCACCCTTCTGACTTGCGCTTCAGGCTCAGGAATACCAATCGGTACACATTGTCGTCATCGGGCGGGCGAACCTGCATGGTCTCGGTGAACCACTCCGACAGGTCGTAGTCGGGGAAACGGGTATCCCCCTCGGGTTCGGCATCGATCAGAGTCAATTCCATGCGATCAGCCAGCGGCAGTGCCTGGCGATAGATCTCGCCACCGCCGACCACCATGACCCGTTCGACATCAGCACATCTGCGCAACGCTGCGTCCAGACTGTCGGCCAGCTCCACGCCGTCGGGCAAGTGTGGATTCGATCGGCTGATCACGATATTTCGCCGTCCCGGCAGTGGTTTGCCAATGGACTTGAACGTCTTGCGACCCATGATCAACGGGTACGAGCCCGTGATGGTCCGGAAGTGCTTGAGATCGGCCGGCAGGTGCCAGGGCATATCACCCTGATGCCCGATCACTGCATTGCGGGCCATGGCAGCGACCAGCACCAGCTCACCGGAAAAGGATTTCATTGTCTACATCCACGCTTTTGCAATGAACCGGCGACTTTGGCCGGCGCCAACAAGCAATCATAGAACATCGTCGAGCTCGGTGATCAAGGGTTGCCATGAGAGTGGTAAGCTTGCATCTGTCCCCTTACCCAGAATACATGTTTGGCCTCATGGCGATGTCGGACGAAGACCAGATCACCTTGTTGCTCGAACGACTGGGCTCCTCGCCCGAATCGCTGGAGCAGCTGACAGAAATCGTCTATGACGATATTCGCCGACTGGCCAGACACCAACGCGCGCGCATGGGAACCGGCGAAACCCTGCGAACCACCGCACTCGTCCACGAGGCTTACATGAAACTGTTTCGCGACACTGGTGTTTCGATCTCCAATCGTCAACACCTCAACCGCCTGATGGTGCGCACCATTCGCCAGGTCATCGTGGATCACGCCCGCAGCCAGATGGCCCGGAAACGCGGTGGCGATGCGGCCCACCTGCCGCTCGAAGAGGGCCTTGTCGCCGACGACGAGCGCGACGTGGCCTGGGTGCTGGACATGAATGCCGCCATCAATCGGCTGGCCGAGATGGACAGCGAGCTGGCCGACATCGTCACCGCACGCTACTTTGCCGGCAACACCACCGAGGAGATCGCCGACATGGCCGACATCTCACGCCGCACCGTCCAGCGCCATCTCAAACGTGCCAATGCCTGGCTGCGCCTGGAGCTCGGCCTGGGTGGCACAGATTCCGCCGGCTGATCCCACTCAGCCCGAGGGCTCCTCGACGGGATGGCCGGGATCGCGTACCCAGAGATCGCGCTGCGGAAAAGGAATTTCGATGCCGGCCTTGCCGAGCTCCTTGTAGATTTTCATGTACAGTTCATGGGTAACCACACCGCGCTCTGAAGGGTGGTCGACCCAGCAAAGTAACTCGAAATCCAGGCTGGAATCACCAAAGCCGCGCATCCTGACCCGCGGTGACGGATCACGACACACCGTATCGTGATCGGCTGCCACCCGTTCCAGCAAATCGACCACTTCGTCGACATCGGAACCGTAGGCCACGCCCACTTTGAGGCGAATGCGAAACTTGACCCAGCGCCCCCCGGATTCGTTGAAGATCTTGGCATTGGCCATTTCCGAGTTGGGCACGGTGATTTCGACATCGTCCCGGGTCAGCAGGCGAGTGGAGCGAATTCCAACCTTGGTGATCTCGCCGCGATCACCGGAATCAAGCACGATGTAATCGCCCAGCTTGTAGGGCGCATCGGCAATGATGAAAAATCCGGCGAACAGGTTGGCCAGCGTGTCGCGCGCGGCAAAGCCCACCGCGATGCCGATCACGCCGGCCGAGGCCAGCCAGGCGGTCGGATTGATATCCCAGACCATCAGCAAGGCGTAGGCCGCCGCCCCGATGATCAGAATCGTCATGACCAGGTCGAACAGCGGAATGGTGCGTTCCTCGACGATGGCGTAGCGATCGCGTACCCGGCCTAGAATCTCCAGTCCGACATGCGAGGCGCGCATCGCCGACTTGATCAACCTGAGAATCAGCAGGCTGAGCAGAATGCGGATGATGACCTGCTCGACCCGCTCGCTGAAACCGATGACCTGGACCGCCACCACCACGGCGATATAGGCGACGATCAGGGCCGCGACATTGGCCAGAATGCGAAGGAACCTGGCGCCCAGATCCGGGCTGGTACGCGACACCAACTTGCCGCCCCAGTGCAGCACGAAGGCTCGCCCCAGCACCGCCAGTCCAATCCCGACCGCCACCACGACCAAGGCCAGCACCGGCGGATAATTGGCCAGAAAATACCAGGACGATTCCAGCACTTCGGGCAACCAGGCTGGCGGGTCGGCCCGTAGAGCGGCGATCTGGGGATCGGTTCCAGACTCGGAATTCATTGCGTGCTCTCCTCGCTTGAATGACCGGCATTATGATCACTTTGGGACTGCGGGCCAAGGTGATGTTCGCCACGCCTACGGGCCAGCGCAATCTGACGGACCCGCTCCCGGATTCCCGCCAGTCTTGCCGCATCGAAAACCTCGTCACAAATCCGGCACCGGCCTCGCTCATCAACCGGCGGCATGCCGCTGGCTTCCAGGCCTTCCGCCGGCCGCCGACAGCCGGCGCAGATCGGCCGGCCGGTCGGACGCAGCCCATGGTCAACGCTGACCCGGTCATCGAACACAAAGCATTCACCCTGCCAGTGACTGTCTTCCGGATCAATGGCATCGAGATAAGCCAGAATGCCGCCGTGGAGTTGGTAGACCTGCCGGTGGCCATGAGCCAGCAGCCAGGCACTGGCCTTTTCGCAACGCACCCCGCCGGTACAGAACATGGCGACGGGTCGATCGGGGTCAAGATGTTCCAGCGACCAGTCGCGAAACTCGGTGAAATGATCAATGCCGGGATTGATGGCATCCCGGAAAGTGCCGACTTCGACTTCATACTGATTGCGGGTATCGACCAGCTGCACCTGTTCCTGACCCAGAAGCTCCTGCCACTCCCGGGGACTGAGTGAGCGTCCAACGGCGGCCTGGCCCGGGCGCAGCTCCGGCTCGAAGGTGATGATCTCGGGCCGAATGCGCACTTTCAGACGCAGAAACGGTACCGGATCT
>PWWM01000083.1 GCA_003561495.1 Gammaproteobacteria bacterium | reverse complement strand
GATCGAAGTGCTGATCGAAGGGGAGGGGACGGCGATGGGCGCCTGGTGCATGCTGGATCCGGCGCATGTGCTCCCGGACCAGGCCTGGCGATTGATCAGACCTCGTCCGGATGCAGGTCTGGAGCGGCGTTACGAGAAATGGCTTGAATTGATCGAGGCCCGCCAATGACCCGTCGTCGATGGATTCGAGGTCTTCGGTTGCGGATGTCACGGCGACCTACCGACCTTCGGCGCGCCGGCGCAGGTAGTTGAGCAGGTCGACGCGAGTGATCAGGCCGAGAAACTGCTCACCATCCATGACGATGGCGACATGGTCGCGGTTGAAAATCGGCAGCAGGTCATCGATCGAGTCGTTGTACTGGACTGATTCAAGTTCACGCACCATGGCCGTGGCCACCGGTTCGCTAAAGCGCGATTCGTCGTTGTAGACGGCCATGAGAATGTCGGACTCGTCAACGATGCCGACGATGCGTTCGCCATCCATGACCGGCAGCTGCGAGATGTCATAAAGCATCATGCGCTTGTAGGCATTGGCCAGGGATTCATGGTGGCCGACGGTGATGGCGTCCCGGCTGGTCGCGGGTCGGGCGATCAGATCACGCAGATCGCCGAAGCTGCTGGTTTCGAGCAAGCCGTGGTCACGCATCCAGTGATCGTTGTAGACCTTGGAAAGGTAGCGGTTGCCGGTATCGCAGACCAGTGACAAGACC
Source organism: Gammaproteobacteria bacterium (assembly GCA_003561495.1). Lineage (GTDB taxonomy): Bacteria > Pseudomonadota > Gammaproteobacteria > Xanthomonadales > Wenzhouxiangellaceae > Wenzhouxiangella. The sequence continues at coordinate 7,667 of PWWM01000083.1, read as the reverse complement.
TTTTTCGGCTCGCTCTGCTCGCGGCAGTATCGCAGCGCGCTGGCCACCAGTGTGCCGGTGGAGGAACCACCCATCAAACCCTCACGCTCGAGCAGTTCGCGAGCGGTTTCGAAGCTTTCACGGTCGGAAATGCAGTAGGCTTTCCGGACCCGCGAGAAATCGCTGATGGAGGGCAGAAAGTCCTCGCCGATGCCTTCGACCAGCCAGCCACCGGCATCCTCGCGGACCTTGCCGGTGGCAATGTAGTCGGCCAGGATGGAGCCTTCCGGGTCGGCCAGAACCAGTTCCAGATCCGGTGCCTGACGAGCGAAGAACCGGGACAGGCCGGTGATGGTGCCGCTGGAACCCACCCCAACGACGATGGCATCCAGCTCTCCGCCCATCTGCTCCCAGATCTCCGGCCCGGTCATGGTTTCGTGGGCCAGCGGGTTGTCCGGGTTGGCGAACTGGTTGATGAACAGGCTGTTTTCGGTCTTTTCGGCAATCGAGGCGGCCAGGTCCTGGTAATACTCGGGATGGCCCTTGCCGACATCGGAACGGGTGATCACGACCTCGGCGCCCATCGCCTTGAGATTGGAAATCTTCTCGCGACTCATCTTGTCCGGAATGACCAGCACCAGGCGATAGCCCTTCTGGGCAGCCACCAGCGCCAGGCCCAGACCGGTGTTGCCGGCCGTTCCTTCGACAATGGTTGCCCCGGGTTTGAGTTCGCCGCGGTGTTCGGCTTCCTCGATCATTTTCAGCGCAATCCGATCCTTGATCGAGCCGCCGGGATTCTGACTTTCCAGCTTCAGGTACAGCTTGCATGGGCCGGTATCGAGGTGATTGACCTTGACGATCGGGGTATTTCCGACCAGGTCCAGAACATTGTCGTAGACGGACATGATTTGATTTTTGTGAAGATTCCGCCGGGCACCTTAGCGGATCAAGAGCGAGGGGGCAAGAAATGCGGGTTTCGGAGGCGGGGCCGAACCATGCAGGATTCGAATTCCGGGTTCCGGGATTTGGCTGATCCCGGAACTCGGAACCCGGAATGGTTCTGTCAGGCTGCCTGGGCCTGATCCATGATGCGGGCCAGTTGGTCCTTGGCCTTGAGTTTTTCCCGCTTGAGCTGGGTCAGGGCAAGTTGATCCATGGGGGCCGTGCCGTTCTCAGCCGCTGTGACGCGCTTTTCCAATTGTTGATGTTGACTGTAGAGTTCGCGGAATTCCTTGTTCTCGTTCAGCAGGCGTTCCATTTGATCCTTGCGATTTTCGAACATGGGCTGACTCCTTGCTTTTCAGGTCTCAGTGTGACGGCCGGGCCGCTTGGAACGGCCTCGGCATAAAAAACCGAACCGCACTCTGACGGCCCGGTTGAATCGGGGGTTCGGAGAGGACGAGTTGCCGCATGGCCCTGCCGGGCAGACAGCGCAGTGGCGCCTGTTGCGGCTTCCCGGATTGTGGTCAGTGGTTCACCCGGAAAATCCAGCATGATGGAATTAGTTATAGCGCCAACCTTCGATGACTTCAATAGGCCGGGACAAAAATCGTTCAGTCGTCGAGCAGAATGACATCCACTCGACGGTTGCGGCTGCGGCCTTCGGGGTCGTCATTGCTGGCGATCGGAAAATCTTCGCCCATACCCACCGACTGGATGCGATCGGCCCCTATGCCCATCGCCACCAGTTCACGCTCGACAGCCTCGGCTCGCTCCTGAGAGATTCTCAGATTGACACTGGCCGGTCCGGTCGAGTCGGTGTGGCCTTCAATGCGGATGCGCTTGTCCGGTTCGGTTTGCAAAAGATCGACGACATCCTGAAGGTTGTCCCTGGCGGCCGGTTGAAGATCGGTTTCGCCCAACTCGAACAACACGTCGCCCAGGGTGACTACGACGCCGCGATCGGTCTGGCGCAGTTCAAGAAGTTCCAGCCGTCGACGCAGGGACTCGGCCGCCTCGACCGCCATTTCAGCTTCCTGCCAGGCCAGCTCGAGTTCGGTGGCCTGGGCTTCTGTAAGTCTTCGGGCCGCTTCTGCTTCCTCGCGTGCCTGGTCGGCCTGCCGGGCGGCTTCCTCGCGACGTTCCTCGGCGGTCATGGCCTGGTGTCGGGTGCGTTCGATTTCTTCCATGGTGGCGCGCGAGAGCATGTGGGCCTGTTCGGCTTCGCGGCGGGCTTGTTCGACTTCCAGGCGGCTGGCGCGCAGCAGCAGCCGGGTACGCTGGCTCTCGACCTCATCACGGCGCTCGCGAGCCTGCTCACGGTGCGCTTCGGCCCGGGCAATCTCGATGCGTTTTTCGGCCATGTGAATACGGTGCCGACGTTCTGCCTCGCTCAAGCCTTCGCTGCCGGCACGGCGCACGGCCCGCTCGGCTTCGGCCAGTGACAGTGGCACCAGAGAGGACAGGTCGGTGTTGTCCCGAAAGGCGGCCAGGTCGGCCTGCAGGTTGTCCAGAGCACTGTCATCACGGGGCTGGGCCGCGCATGCGGCCAGACCGATGATGATCAGAGACATCAGAAAAATTCGTGTCATCGCTCAAGCACCTCTTCTCCGAAGGCTTCGACCAGATCTGCCTTGAGCTGTTCCAGCTCGCGCTGGCGCTGGGTCAGGTCGGCGCGGGTCAGAGCTGCTTGTGTGCGGGCCAGGGCCAGCAGCGCCTCGATTTCCGCCTCATCGGCCAGTCGGCGGACCTCGTCGCCATCGCCATCGACCAGGGCTTGCTCGGCCTTTTCCAGGCGTTCGCGGGCAAAGCGCAATTCCAGGGGGGCGTATTCGCTAGCGTCGGCGTCTTCGGCCTGCGCGATGGCATCGCGCGCATCATCCAGCATGCCTGGATCCGGCGGGATGGTGGCGCAGCCGGCCACGGCCAGTCCAAGGAGGATGCCCAGGGTGATTCGAATTTGATTCATGGTGACTTGCTCAATCGTCCGCTCGGCTGGAGTGGAGTGATCAGGATCATTCAATCAGCGTCGGGCTGGTTTTCCGGAACGGCTCGCTCGACGCTTGATAGCGCCAGCAGATTGTCACTGATACGGTTGATCCGGTCCAGTCCCGTCAGGTCGCAATTGAATCTGTGGGCATTATAGACCTGTGGCAGCAGACAACAGTCAGCGAAAGTGGGTGTATCTCCGTGGCAGAATTCTCCGGTGCGCCTATCGTCGTCCAGCATGCGCTCGATCGCGGCCAATCCGGATTCGGTCCAGTGCCGGTACCACTCCAGCTTCTGGTCGTCGGCCAGACCCAGTCGGGTGACCAGATGTTTCAAAACCCGCAGGTTGTTGAGCGGGTGAATGTCACAGGCAATCGCCTGAGCAATGGCTCTGACCCTGACCCGGCCGGCCGGGTCAGCCGGCAACAACGCCGGTTCGGGATGAATCTCTTCCAGGTATTCAAGCATGGCCATGGACTGGGTGATGACCGTCTGGCCATGAACCAGCGTCGGCACCAGTTGCTGGGGGTTGAGGCGGGTGTAATCGGCGCCAAACTGCTCGCCTCCTTCACGTACCAGATGCACCGGCCGGAGCTCGTAGTCCAGCCCCTTCAGGTTCAGCGCCATGCGCACCCGGTAGCTGGCTGAGGAGCGCCAATACGAGTAAAGAACCAGTTTGTTGCTCATGTTGAACTCTTTAGTCTGGGCTAGCCTTGCTGGACTCGTGAAGGCTCAGCGTAACGGTTTCCGGGTTCCGGTTTCCGGGGAGGCTCCGATCCGGTTTTCCCGAAACCGGAACCCGTCAACCGGAAACCGTCCGGCGCGTCAGCGCCGGTACTCCACCACCTTCTGCTCGATCGGTCCGAAGATCGATTCACCATCGCGGCTTTTCATCTCGATTCGGACTTCATCGCCAAACTTCATGAAAGGGGTCTCGGGCTTGCCGTTGGCGATGATTTCCAGCATGCGCTTTTCCGCCAGGCAGGAGGCGCCCTTGCCGGTGTCCTGATTGGCGATGGTGCCGGACCCGAGCAGGGTGCCGGCGGCCAGAGGCCGAGACTTGGCGGCATGGGCAAGCAGCTCGGCAAAGGAAAACTGCATGTCTTCGCCGGCTTCGGGTTCACCGAACAAATTTCCGTTCAAGTGGGTGATCAGCGGCAGGTGAAGCTTTTCGTTCTGCCAGGCATCGCCGAGCTCGTCGGGGGTGACTACCACCGGGGCCAGCGTCGAGCGTGGCTTGGACTGCAGGAAACCGAAGCCTTTGGCCAGCTCGCCCGGGATCAGGTTTCGCAACGAGACATCGTTGAGGATGGTGACCAGTTGGATGTGCTCGGCACACTCTTGCGGGCTGGCGCCCATCGGTACATCATCAGTGATCACGCCGATCTCGGATTCAAAGTCGATGCCCCATTCAGTCGAGGCCATGGCGATGTCATCAAGCGGCCCCATGAAGCCATCCGAAACCGCCTGGTACATCAATGGATCGGTGAAAAAGCTTTCGGGCACTTCGGCGCCGCGCGCCTTGCGCACCCGCTCCACATGCGGCAGGTAGGCCGAACCGTCAACGAACTGGTAACAGCGCGGCAATGGAGCAGCCAGTGCTTCGAGCTTCAACGCGAAGCTGCCCTCGGCCTTGCCGTCCATCAGGTCATCGAACAACGCCGACAGACGGGGTGCAGCTGCATCCCAGTGATCCAGCGCCGCTTGCAATGTCGGGGCAATACCAGTGGCCTCCACGGCCTGCTTGAGGTCACGGCTGACGACGATCAGGGTGCCGTCGCGGCCGCCTTTTTTGAGAGTTGCTAGTTTCATTTGAAGACAGGTTTAAGGGTTAAGGTTTAAGGGTTAAGGACGAGGATCAAGGTTCAAGGATCAAGGTTCAAGGATCAAGGAGCAAGGGTTCAGGGTTCAGGGTTCAGGGTTCAGGGGGGTCCGGAAACCGGAACCCGGAAACCGGAACCCGTCTTTTCCTTAAACCTTAAACCTTAAACCTCATCCCTACTTTTCCCCTCCTTTCCAACTATTCACGTATTCCTCGAATTCAATCTTCTCCGCCTCGCCGGTCACTTCCAGCGCATCGCGGGTGTCGAGCATGACGGCGACTTCCTCGGTGGCGTCGGCCTTGGGCTTGAAGGCGTTCTTCATGGCCTTCGGGTGCGGCCCATGGGTGAAGCCGCAGGGATGGAGGGTGATCATGCCGGGGTGGATGTTGTCGCGTGAGAAGAAGTTGCCGGCGTGATAGAACAGCACCTCGTCATAGTCGTCGTTGTTGTGAAAGAACGGCACTTTCAACGCATCCTCGGCCATTTCGAACGGGCGTGGCACGAAGGTGCAGACCACGAAGCGATGGGCCACGAAGGTGGTGTGGGCCGACGGCGGCAGGTGATAGCGGTGGCTCATCAGCGGACGGATGTCGCGCCAGTTGATTTTCACCGGCATCAGATCACCCTTCCAGCCGACGGCATCAAGCGGATTGAACGGGTAGGTCATGGTCGACAGGCGGTTGCGACGCTTGATGACCACCTTCCATTCATCCTCGCCTTGCTGGGCTCGGAAGGCGTCGTTGATCTCGGGTGTGTCGAGCATGGCCGGGTCGAAGATGGCATGCGGGCCGACCAGCCCCTTCTCGGGTAGCATGTAGCTGGAATTGGTCGCCTCGATCAGCAGCATCTCGACCGGAGCCTCGGATTCGATCCGCCACATGGTGCCGCGCGGCAGCATGATGTAATCGCCGTCGCGGAAGCTCATGTGGCCGTAATCACAGAACAGGTCGCCGGCGCCGGAGTGGATGAACAGCAGTTCGTCACCATCACCGTTGCGCACCAGGTGATCCATGCGTCCATCGGAGTGCCAGCAACGGAAACGGCAATGGGCGTTGTGCATCAACTCGGTGGCTTCCCAGGGTGAGCCGCCGTGACCTTTCATTTTCGTGGTGTCGAAGGCGCGCGGTTGCAACGGCCCTTCGAAATCCACCCAGCCGGTGGGCATGTGGGTGTGGTACATGTGCGAGGCCGGGCCAAAGAACCCTTCCTTGCCCAGTTCACGCTCATAGGTGCCTTCGGGCAGGTCGCAGTGCGCCTGCCGACTGGTTCGGCCTTCAGTCTTGGGGTGTGTGATCCATTTCTTCATGTTTGGCTAGCTCCGTTGTTGCTGCGTCTAAAGCACCCCGCGTTTTTGCTGGTCGCGCTCGATTGCCTCGAACAGGGCCTGGAAGTTGCCTTCGCCAAAACCATCGTTGCCCTTGCGCTGAATGATCTCGAAAAAGATCGGGCCAATGTTGGTCTGGGTGAAGATCTGCAACAGCTGCTTGCTCGGGTCGTTGCGGTCTGCATCGATCAGGATCTTGTTCTTGCGCATGCGCTCGACATCTTCGCCGTGATTGGGGATGCGTTGGTCAATGACATCAAAATACGTATCCGGTGTGTCCAGAAAGTCAATGCCATTGGCATGCAGGGCTTCGACCGATTCGTAGATATTTTCGGTGTACAGGGCAATGTGTTGGACGCCCTCGCCCTGGTATTCGTCCAGGTACTCGTTGATCTGGCTTTTAGGATCCTCCGATTCGTTGATCGGGATGGAAATCCGGCCATTCGGGGCGGTCATGGCCTTGGAGCGCAGGCCGGTCTGCTGGCCCTTGATGTCGAAGTACTTGACCTCGAAAAAGCCGAACAGCTTTTCGTAGAACTCCGCCCACTGAGCCATGTTTCCGTTGTGGACATTGTGGGTGAGGTGATCGATGAAAGTCAGTCCAACCCCTTTCGGGTGACGGTCCACCCCGTCGATGAACTCGAACTCTTTTTCCAGTTCCCCGCGACCAGCGGTCAGGTACAGCACGCTGCCGCCGATGCCGGATATGCAGGGAGCATCAATGGCCAGGGTGTCGGGCTTGTGGGCTACGGCCTTGCCACCATTGGCCAGGGCGGCCTCTCGAGCCTGGTGGGGGTCACTGACGCGCAGGGCGAAACCGGTACAGGCCGGGCCATGAGCCGCGGTGAAGTCGCTGGCAAAGGAATCCGGGATTTCATTGACAAGGAAATCAATACCGCCCTGGCGATACAGGGTGACCGGCCGGGACTTGTGTCGAGCCACGGCGGTAAAGCCGAGGTTCTTGAACAGTTCATGCAGCAGGCCGGCATCCGGGGCTGCATACTCGATGAATTCGAATTGCTGGACGCCCAGCGGGTTGGGACGTTGTTCGCTCATGGCCATCTCCTCGGGCTGAAATCTGTTTTGCAGTGGGACTTGCTGATCCCTGCAATATTAGTTACATTTGAAACCAAATTCAAGCATCCACGCCCCGATTCATGCTCGAACTGGAACAATTCCTGCCCTATCGTTTATCGCTGTTGTCCAATCAGATCAGCCGCAGCATCGCCCGAACCTATGAGCAGCGATTTGACCTCGGCGTAACGGAGTGGCGGGTGATTGCGATTCTCGGCCGATTTCCGGGAATCTCTGCGACCGAGGTGGCTGGAAAATCAGCCATGGACAAGGTGGCCGTCAGCCGGGCCTTGCGCCGGTTGGAAGATGCCGGGCGCGTGGAGCGCCGCGCCAATCGCAGCGACCGGCGCGCCAAGCACCTGCATTTGAGCCAGGAGGGCGAGGCGGTTTATGAGGCGATCGCGCCGGCAGCCCTGGAATGCGAAAGAAATCTGCTGGCTGTGCTGACGACGAAAGAGCGGGAGCAACTTGATCGGTTGGTGGAGAAATTGTTGGCGGCGAGTCGGGAGTGAAGAAACAACGGTGAAAGGTGAAAGGTG
>PWWM01000230.1 GCA_003561495.1 Gammaproteobacteria bacterium | reverse complement strand
GCGGGTCTTGTTGGATTGCACCGGGCCGATGAAGTGCCATTCCAGGTCGAGATCTCCCAGAGCCGTGATCTTTTCCAGGGCCTGGTCGACGTAGTTTTCGCCGAAGGCCGCCTGGCCCAGGCCGGATACGGTTCGAACGGCATCGACCGGCTGCTGCTTGCTGACCGCCAGCAGGGAGATTTCAGATCGCTCGCGTCCGGCCCGTCGGCAGGCTTCGGCCAGGCGCGATTGAAGATCCTGCCAGTTCTTTTCTAAATTGTGATTGACCGGTGACATGCGCTACTATCTGTGTGGGCCATGAGCGAAGGGGGTTCCGGAACTCGGTTGGTGTAGTCCGGCGGACCCAAGGACAAGGATGATTATGGATATTACCGAACTGCTTGCATTTACTGTCAAAAACAAGGCCTCGGATCTGCACGTCTCCGCTGGCCTGCCACCGATGATCCGGGTCGATGGTGATATCCACCGTATCAATACCCCGGCCATCGAAAACAAGGACATGGCCGAGCTGGTGTATTCGACCATGAACGACCACCAGCGACGTGACTACGAGGCCAATCTGGAAGTTGATTTTTCCTACAACATCCCCGGACTGGCGCGCTTCCGTGTCAACGCCTTTCACCACCATCGGGGCATTGGCGCGGCCTTCCGAGTCATTCCCAACGACATCTGGACCCTGGAGGACATCCAGGCGCCGGCGGTCTTCAAGGATATCATCGAAGTGCCGCGCGGACTGATCCTGGTCACCGGGCCGACCGGCTCGGGCAAGTCGACCACACTGGCGGCCATGATCGATCACCTCAACAAGACCGTGCCGGGGCATGTGCTGACCATCGAAGACCCGATCGAATTCGTGCATACCTCGCAGCGTTGCCTGATCAATCAGCGCGAGGTCAAGCGCGATACGCACGGATTCAACCAGGCGCTGCGTTCGGCCCTGCGTGAAGATCCCGATATCATTCTGGTCGGCGAATTGCGAGACATCGAGACCGTTCGCCTGGCTCTGACCGCCGCCGAAACCGGCCACGTGGTCTTTGCCACCCTGCATACCTCGTCGGCACCCAAGACCATTGACCGTATTATCGATGTGTTCCCCGGCGAAGAAAAGCCGATCGTGCGCTCCATGCTTTCGGAGTCCTTGCGAGCGGTCATTTCCCAGACCCTGCTCAAACGGGTCACCGGCGGGCGGGTCGGGGCTCACGAGATCATGGTGGCCACGCCGGCCATCCGCAACCTGATTCGTGAGGACAAGGTCGCCCAGATGTATTCGGCCATTCAGACCGGGCAGAACGTCGGCATGACCACGCTCGACCAAAGTCTCATCGACCTGGTCCGTCGAGGCATCGTTGCCAAGCCCGAGGCCATGCGCAAGGCACAGAACAAGGGGGCCCTGGCTTGATCCATCACGATACGAGGCCGCTGCACAGGAGGCAGGCATGAGCGAAAGCGTCAAGGAAGACATCAAGAGCTGGCTGCGTCAGCTGCACGACAAGAATGGGTCGGATCTGTTTGTCACCGTCGGGGCGCCACCTTGCGTCAAGGTACACGGCAAGATCAAGCCTTTGACTCGCGAGGCGTTGACCCATGAGCGGGTGGTCAAGATCATCGATGCCATCATGACCGAAAATCAGCGCCAGGAATTTCGTGACACCAAGGAATGCCAGTTTGCCGTGTCACTGGAGGGTGTGGCCCGCTACCGTGTCAGCGCCTTTTACCAGCGCAACAGTGTGGGCATGGTGTGTAGTCGCATCGAGACCAAGATTCCGTCTTTCGAGGACCTGGATCTGCCTGAGTCGCTCTCGGAGCTGGCCATGGTCAAGCGCGGAATCGTCGTGCTGGTCGGGGCGACCGGAACGGGCAAGTCCACGACCCTGGCTGCCATGGTCGGTTATCGCAACTGCAATGCCTCGGGCCACATCATCAGCATCGAGGACCCGATCGAGTTCGTTCACAAGCACCGCAAGAGCCTGGTGACCCAGCGTGAGGTCGGCATCGACACCCAATCGTTCGAGGCCGCCTTGAAAAACACCCTGCGCCAGGCGCCGGATGTCATCATGATCGGCGAGATTCGTACCCGTGAGTCCATGGAGCAGGCCATTACCTTTGCCGAAACGGGTCACTTGTGCCTGACCACGCTGCACGCCAACAACGCCAACCAGGCCATGGACCGCATTCTGCACTTCTTCCCGGAGGACCGTCATCCCCAGGTGCTACTGGACTTGTCGTTCAACCTCAAGGCGGTGATTGCCCAGCAGTTGGTTCCGTCCATCGACGGCGGTCGCCGCCACGTCGCCCTGGAGATCCTCATCAATACGCCCCTGGTCCAGGAGAAGATCCGCAAGGGCAAGATCGAGGAGCTCAAGCACATCATGAAGGACTCGACCCATCACGGCATGGTGACGTTTGACCAGAGCCTGCTGGCGCTCTACCAGTCTGGTCAGATCGCCTACGAGGAGGCGTTGCGGCATGCCGACTCGGCCAATGATGTGCGTCTGGCCGTCAAGCTCAGCGAAGGCGCCAGCTCGGAGTCGCTCAGTGGCAAGCTTGGTGATCTGGATCTGATTGACAGCAATCGGTAACTTTCGGTCAAGAAGTCCCTTGAAGCCCTTAACTGCCCGTTAACCGTGCTGGACTTAACATCGACAATTGTTGGTGCCGCCAGAACGCAATTTTTGCACCGACGGTTATGGGGCGATGTGGGCCCGGGCGAGGTAGACTCGCCTGGGTCATTTTTTTCTGCCAATGAAAGTGCATTCAACCGCCAATGCGCATATTGATCATCGAAGACAATCGGGACATCGCGGCCAACCTTGGGGATTTTCTTTCCGACCGTGGGCACGAGGTCGATTACGCCTATGACGGCGTGACCGGTCTGCATCTGGCGATTGTCCACGAGTTCGATGCCATCGTGCTCGATCTGGCCCTGCCCGGAATGGACGGGCTGGAGGTCTGTCGCAAGCTGCGCGAGGAAGTGCGCAAGGAGACGCCGGTTTTGATGCTGACCGCGCGCGATCAGCTCGATGACAAGCTGGCCGGATTCGAGTCGGGCGCGGATGATTACCTGGTCAAGCCGTTCGAGCTCAAGGAGGTCGATGCTCGCCTGGCTGTCCTGGCGCGGCGCGGACAGCGCATCAAGCCACGCGAGTTGAAAGTGGCCGATCTCGAATTCAACCTGGAAACCCTGACCGTCAAGCGTGCCGGCAAGAAGATCGATCTCAACCCGATCGGCCTGAAGCTGCTCGAGAAACTGATGAGTGCCTCGCCGGCGGTAGTGACGCGTAGTGAACTCGAGCATCATGTCTGGGGTGAGGAGTTGCCCGACAGCGACAGTTTGCGGGTTCATATTCATACCCTCAGAAGCGCCATTGACAAGCCTTTTGACGTCCCTTTGATCAATACCCGGCACGGAATCGGATATTGCCTGGTGCCACCGGATGAAGTTTCGGCGTCGACTTAGAAGCCGGCTGATCCTGTCGTTTCTGCTGTTCGGGACGCTATTGAGCGTCATGTTCGCAGTAGCGGCGCTGCTGTTGCAGAGCTGGCTGGAAGATGCCCTGATCGCCCGCACCCTGGCTGATGAGGTCGATCAGTACATTTCTGACCTGCGCGAGGATCCGACCCTGGTCGAGCCGTTCTACACGCGTATCCAGGGATATGTCACCCGGCCCGGCCGGGCCGATATCGTGCCCGAGCCCTTTCGGGACCTGCCCGGTGGCGTCCACAATGTCAGCACCGGTGAAGGGTACTTCAAGGCGGCGGTAGCCAAGGAGGATGACTTCTGGGTCTTTCTGACCTATGACGTGTCGGAAAACCGCGAATTGTCGCGGCGCCTGGTGGTGGGTCTGGTTGCCACGGTAATCTTCTTTTCCCTGCTCTCCCTGGCCCTGGGCATCTGGTCGGCTGGGCGCATCATGGCGCCGGTGACCTTGCTGGCGCGGCGCCTGGAGGCCCTGGATGAGACCGAGCACGGCTCGCTCAAGAAGCATTTTCCCGATGACGAGGTCGGCCAGCTTGCCGCGGCGCTGGATGACTATGCCGCACGTCTTCATGAACTGGTCGAGCGGGACAAGGCCTTCAATGCCGATGTCTCGCACGAGCTGCGCACGCCGCTGGCCGTGATTTCCGGAGCGACGGAGCTGATGCTGGCCCAGCCTGATCTGTCCGAGCGCAACCGCGACCGGCTGCTTCGTATCGCCCGGGCAGCTCGCCAGTCCACCGACATCACCACCGCGCTGTTGCACCTGGTGCGTTCGGACAATGCCGACAACGGTGACATGCCGGCCCAGAACGTCGGAGAGATCGCCGGCCAGGTCGTCGACAACTACCGCCCCCTGGTCGGCGAGCGAGATCTCAAGCTGGCTTATGAAGAAATCGAGAAAGTCAGTGTCATCGCTTCCGAAGCCGTCATCGCCGTCACCCTCGGTAATCTGGTCGGCAACGCCATTCGTTACACCAACAAGGGTGAGGTGAGGGTGCGCACGCTCAGAGGTCGCGTGCAGATTCTCGATACCGGGCCGGGGATTCCTGAAGAGGAGCTGCCGCTGGTTTTCGATCGACACTTTCGTGGTCGTCAGGCCGGCGGCGGCAAGGGCTCGGGGCTGGGTCTGTCCATTGTCAAGCGGCTGTGTGATCTCTACGGCTGGCGAATCGAGTTTTCCAACCGCGAGCAAGGCGGGCTGGCGGTGACGCTGCATTTCTTTCCTGATCGCGACCGTCCCTGAAAAGGCGCCCCAACTGCGCTACCCTGAAGCTTATGGCTATCGTCAATTGTCCCAAGTGCACCAAGAGAATTTCTTCACAGCACAAGGTCTGCCCGCATTGCAGCCTGCCGCTGGGTGATATCAGTGATGAGGAGCGCAAGCGCCTGGAAATCGAGCGCTGGAAAGACAAGGTCTACCGAGCCACCAACTTTTCCTACCTGGCGCTGACATCCCTGATTGTTGGTGTCTTGTGGTGGTGGATGAGCGGCGCCGGCGCCTGGGTGATGCCGCCGCCCATCCCGGCCTTCGTGCTGATCGTGATGGGCGTGATCGGCTACCTGGTGGGTCGTGGCTGGTTGCTGTGGCTGCGGATCGGTCCCGGGCGTCCTGACCACGTCAGGAAGCGGCGATTCTGATTGAGAAAGACCGGCCTACAGGTCGTGCTTGTAGCGAACGTATGGGATCCGTCCGAACACCTGCTCCATCGGATCATCCATGCTCGCGCCCTCGTTGTCTTCGATGCGTGGCGCGCTGTCAAGCACGTTGCTGATACCGATGCTCAAGGCGGCATTTCTCGGACGCCACGAAAACTCGAGGTCAAATGAATTGAAGTGTGCCGAGCCGGGGTTGCCGGACAGCCAGAACGGGGCGTCACGATGATGTCCGAGAATATCTCCACGGAGACTGCCGCGGCGCCAGCCCAGAGAGAGCTGGGCGGAGTTGGCGTAATGGAAATCAGATTCCGGTCCCGGAATCATGTCGTCGGAGATCATGCCCAGCTCAGCCAGGCTCATGCGTTGACGATATCGGGCGACTTGCAGGCCCACCAGGAAGTCCCCGATTCGTTCCGTGCTCAATCCGAAGCTGACATTGAGATCAAGCCCGTCGATGGGGCTGGAGCCCATCGTGGAGCCGGTCAGCGTCGACAGGGGTTGCTGGGCAGCCAGCAGCGGAGCGGGGAAGGCGGTCCCGCGGCTCGGGCTGGACGCGGTCTGCTGATTGCGAAATGCGCTCAGGCCGATATTCAGGCCGGGCGCGGCCATCCATTCACCGCGAACCTGGACCAGATTGACGGAGTTTTCCGGTATCGGCTGGTCAACAAACCGACAATCCTCGGCCAGGAAGGAATCCAGGGTCAGGGTGTGATTGCGGCACTGGATGTGAGCCAGGCTGGCGGTATTGAGTTGCCAGGCTTCGAGCGACCAGGAGAAGGAACTGCGCTCGGTTGCGCCGTATACCGAATCATGGGCTTGCGCATCCAGGGGAACACTCATGGTCAGGCGCGGACGCAAGCCGGGCAGTCCCATGGCGTCACGTTGATTGACCACCAGCGAAGGTTGCAGCCGATCTTCCTGGGCACGTTCATGCCATTGAAGCGCCTCGTCGGATATCTCGCCATGGGCAACACCGGACAGAAGAACGATTGCCGCTGCGAAACCTGTGAAGCGAGAAGCCAGCATGTTGATTATTTCAATCCTTGAAAATTGCCCATTCAGGCGCTTTGATTCCCTTCTTGACTAAAAGTTTACATTTTTCTTCAAAAGTAGTCTATCAGAGCCACCGCCCACATGCACTAGAAATCCGTCACAAATGCCGGAAATCACAAGGTTTTAGTCGCGGTCTAGGAATGCGCCGCAGCAACCAGCTGGAAGAAACTCCGGTCTCTTGGCAAAGGCCACCCTGCCGACTCAGGCCTCAAGCCTTGCCTCAGGCTTGCTCAGGCGGCACAATGCCGGGTTTTCCAGTCCAAATTCCAGACCTGCCATGACCGATCGCCGCCAGTTAGCCAATGCCATTCGCGCCCTGTCCATGGACGCCGTCCAGCGCGCCAATTCCGGCCACCCGGGCATGCCCATGGGCATGGCCGACATCGCCGAGGTTCTGTTCAATGATCACCTCGGTCACAACCCGGCCAATCCCGAGTGGTGGGATCGCGACCGTTTCGTGGTTTCCAACGGTCACGGCTCCATGCTGCTTTACTCGGTGCTGCACCTGACCGGCTACGGGGTCTCCATGGACGACCTGAAGAATTTCCGTCAGCTTCATTCGCCGACGCCGGGCCACCCCGAGTACGGCGAGGCGCCGGGCGTGGAAACCACCACCGGGCCGCTGGGTCAGGGACTGGCCAATGCCGTCGGCATGGCGCTGGCCGAGAAACTGCTGGCGGCGCGCTTCAACACCGATGATTACAACCTGGTCGATCACTGGACCTGGGTGTTTGCCGGCGACGGCTGCCTGATGGAAGGCATTTCTCACGAAGTCTGCTCGCTGGCCGGCACCTGGGGCCTGGGCAAGCTGGTGGTGTTCTATGACGACAACAACATTTCGATTGACGGCGAGGTTGACGGCTGGTTCACCGACAACACCCCGGAGCGTTTCCGCGCTTACGGCTGGCAAGTGATCGAGGCCGTTGACGGCCACAACCCGGCCGCGGTCGACGAGGCCATCAAGGCGGCCCGCGCCAACACCGACCAGCCCACCCTGATCTGCTGCAAAACCACCATCGGTTACGGCTCGCCCAACAAGGCCGGCACGGCCGATACCCACGGTGCGCCGCTGGGCGATGAGGAAATAAAGGCCACCCGCGAGGCACTGGGCTGGTCGCATCCTCCCTTCGAGGTGCCCGACGATATCCGCGCCGGCTGGGATGCCAGAGAACGCGGCGCCGAGCTGGAAAAACGCTGGGCGGCAACCTGGAAAGCCTATCGCGAAGACCATCCCAAGCTTGCCGCCGAGTTCGAGCGGCGGATGAGTGGCCATCTGCCGGACAACTTCGATCGTGTCGTCGCCGATGTGCTCGGTCGCATGCAGGCCGATGACAAGACTGTGGCCACCCGCAAGGCCTCGGCCATGAGCCTGGAGGCGTTCGCACCACATCTGCCGGAAATGCTGGGCGGTTCGGCTGATCTGACCGGGTCGAACAACACCAACTGGTCGGGCAGCGTCGACATCATGGACGATGCCGCCAACGGCAACTACATCTACTACGGGGTGCGCGAGTTCGGCATGACCGCGATCGCCAACGGCCTGCATCTGCACGGCGGTTTCATTCCCTACACCGGCACCTTCCTGGTGTTTTCCGACTATGCCCGCAATGCCGTGCGCATGTCCGCGCTGATCCCGACGGGCATGATCCACGTCTACACCCACGACTCCATCGGCCTGGGCGAGGATGGACCCACCCACCAGCCGGTTGAGCACCTGACCAGCCTGAGACTGATTCCCAACATGGATGTCTGGCGTCCGGCCGACAAGGTCGAGACCGCCGCCGCCTGGGCCGCCGCCCTGGCCCGGCGCGATGGTCCCAGCGCCCTGGTGCTCAGTCGTCAGGGTTTGCCCCACCTGCCGCGCAACAACGAACAACTGGCCATGATCGCGCGCGGCGGTTACGTACTAAGCGATCCCGAAAGCGGTGATGCCCAGGCCGCCATTCTGGCCAGCGGCTCCGAGGTCGGCCTGGCCATGACTGCCGCCGAGATTCTGGCTTCTGATGGTGTGCGGGTGCGGGTCATTTCCATGCCCAACCCGGATCTGTTCATGGCCCAGGACGAGGACTACCGCCAGTCCGTCCTGCCCGAGGCCCTGGATGCCCGGGTGGCCGTCGAGGCCGGGGTCAGCTTGTACTGGCGCCACATTGTCGGTCCGCGCGGCCGGGTGATCGGCATCGACCGCTTCGGCGCCTCGGCCCCGGCGAAGGATTTGTTTGCCGAGTACGGTTTTTCAGCCGATGCGGTGGTGGC
>PWWM01000032.1 GCA_003561495.1 Gammaproteobacteria bacterium | reverse complement strand
CTTGTCGGTTGGGAGTTGGTTGATGGTGGAGCCAGATCGAAGCCACCACCACCGTTCTCAATCTACTCCTACCTGTCGCATTGGGTGGTATTTGACCGATCACGGACTGACGACTCTGTGGTGTTCTCTTCTGTTTCCGCGACAGCAAGTCTTGATAACGGGTTCGAGGACTCAGTGCGCGTGAAGGCTATTCTTTCGAGCAAGAATCCCGCCAACGCCTGATTGCGTCAACGGTGACATCCGGTGATTTCATCCAGCTGTAGTGATCCGCCTCAATACCCATGGCACTTGACGTCACGATCTCGGTGGTTTTACGACCATCCCCCAGCTTGCCCATCAACCAATCCAGCGAAGCCTCGGGCACGAACCAGTCGGCTTCCATGCGCAAGCCCAGCACCGGCACATCAAGCTCGGCCATGGCGGCCTCGAGATCGTGGTCGACATCGGGGAACGCATAGCGGCCGGTTCGGCCGCTGCGTGACCAGTCGGCCATGACCCGGCGTGCCTCGCGACCGGCGAAGCCCAATTGACGACCAGGATAATGCCCCACAACCCTGGCAATGGCCGGCATCGCCCAGAACCCCAGGTACAAGGGCAGTCCTTTCAGTGATGGAAAGCTCTGCCAGCGCGGCGCCCCGCCGGCAATCAACACGAGTCCAGAGATTGGATCCGGGCGCAGGCCGGTCAGCATGCAGGCGAACTGCGATCCCAGACTGTGTCCGGCCAGATACAGGGTCGATGCGTTCGAGGTTTCCAGGACCTGATCCAGCACGGCCAGCAGGTCATGCTCGAGCAGCTCACGGTAACCCCAGTCGCAATCACGACCAGCGCGCAGACTGGATGAACCCAGGCCGCGCCATTCATGGATGAACACTTCGGATTCTTCATCGGCCAGCACACGGGCAAAGTCAATGTACTGGCGGGCGGTCATGCCCATGCCGGGAAAGAACAACCAGGCCTGCCGAGGCCTGTCGGCCCGAACATGAATCAGCTCGAAGCGATGGCCATCGGTGGCCTCGACTTCGACCACCGGTTGATCATGAGGCATGTCGCGGCAACTCCGCTGCTCGTAATCGCAACTTAATCGTCGTCGGTCGCAGGTTCCGACAGTCCCAGTTGCTCTTCCATGAATTCCGCCTCACGACGATGGTAGAACAGCCGGTTGGACATGCGACGCCAGCCGTGGCCTTCGTCGCGGAAGCGGATGTAGGGCGCGTCGATGTCATTGTCGCGCAGGGTCCGAACCATGACCTCGGTTTCATAGATTTCGACCCGGCGGTCATTGACGCCGTGTGAGTAGAGCACCGGCACATCGATCTGGTCGGCCTGGCGGATCGGTGAATTGACCTTGTAGAACTCGCGCCATTCGGGGTCATTGATATCGCCGTACTCGATCAGGTCGGTGGCCTTCAGGGCCGGTGCGGCCACTTCCAGTGCGGTGACCCAGTCGGCCACGCCGTACAGGGACACCCCGGCGATGAAGTGTCCGGGATGGTTGGCCAGTACGGCGTTGACCGCGTAGCCGCCATAGGAACCACCGCGCACGATGGCCCGGTCGGCATCGACCCGGCCGTCCTCGCGCAGAAATTCGAGCATGTCCACCAGGTCGCGAATGCTGTCGAGACGTTTTTCTCGGTCATCGAGGGTGACATAGTTGTGGCCAAAGCCAGTCGAACCACGGATGTTCGGTCGGAACACGGCGATGCCGCGATTGAGCAGGTACTGCATGGCGCCGTTGTATTGGGTCATCGCCTGCGAGGTGGGGCCACCGTGGACATCGAAGACCACCGGGGGCGGGCGGTCGTCGACACGGGCTTCTTCATGCGGAAGGAACAGCAGGCCCTGCAAGGTCACCCCATCACGCGCCGGCATGCGGATGCTTTCCGGGCGCACCAGACGTTCAGGATCCAGCCCGGCCAGGTTACTGGCCCAGACGGTGCGGGTCCGGCCGGATTCCAGGTCCCAGACCACCAGGTCACCGGGCGTGGCCCAGCCATTGACCACGATGCTGACGCGGGTGCTTTCACCGGGGCACGACAGTGAGTAAACCCCTTCGGCCAGCTCCGGAATATCGAGCGCCCGATCATCGTGCAGGTCACGGCCATGCAGATGGAAAAATCCGTCCTCATTGGTGGTCCATAACAGGTAGCGCCGGTCCGGGCCACACAACTGCACGTTGTCGATGTCATGATCGACCTCGACCAGGATTTCCACTTCGTTGTCGGCCAGGTTGCGACGCACCAGGGCACGGAACTCGCGGTCCTTGTTGGAGGTGTGATACACGGCCCGGCCGTCCATGCTCCAGGCAAAGCCGCCGTCCTGGGTATTGGCACGTCGCTCGGGTTTGGCCAGGACATGCTTGTCGCCGGATTCCAGGTCGAGCAGATACAGGTTGTTGGAGTCTTCACCGACAGCCTGGGTCATGATCAGTTGCCGTCCATCGGGAGACAGAGAACGCGGCCACCAGGCGTACTCGCCTTCGAATACCTTGCGTTGCTCACCGGATTGGAGATCCAGCACGTAAATGTCGAAATGCAGGCCGGTGCGCTCGGTGGATGCAAATACGATGCCGCGGTTGTCCGGCAATACGGCGCCAAACTGGCGAAACGCGCCGGGCTGGGCCGGCAACACCCGTTGCTCGCGCTTTCCGTCCAGGCTGATGCGATAGTAGGCCTCCTGTTCATCGCCGTCGTTGTCGGCCCCGTAGAACAAGCTCTGACCATCGTGCGCCCAGTGGAAGAACGTCACACCGTTCCCGAAGGTCAATTGGCGCGGCTGGCCGCCGGACGCCGGCACGAGCCAGACTTGCGGTTCGCCGGTGACCAGGGATCTCACGGCCACATACTCGCCGGTCGGAGACAGGGAGGCGCCTTGTACGCCCTGGGCCAGCAGAAAGCGGGCGATATCGGCCGGGTAATCGCCGGCCAGACCGACTCGGAGCGCTTCGGCTTCCGGTTCAATGGCCTCTAGATTTTCATCCGGGCCTTCGCCGGGTCCGGGTTGGGCCAGGGTGGTCAATGGCAACGCAAGAATCAGCAGGGCAAACGACAGGGCGTTTCTAAAAGTCATGGTCGGACATCCGGTCAGGGGAATCAGGAGTTGGGCAGCCAACAAAGGCGCACGGAATTATATCAACGCGGGGGTGTGCCGCGTCATCGGGTCCAAGAGCCCCGGGTTTCAGGCAGCCGGTCAGATCAGGACCATCATCATTGCATGGACCGGCAAATAGAAGACGACAGGAAGCCCCAGCATCAGTAGCCCGACAAACTGCCAGGCTTGCAACCTGGAATGTGCGGGATGGTGAGCTCCCAGTCCGTGAACCCAGTTGATGTTCTGTTCGGGATTTGTCAGGGTGCGACTCAAGGGCATGATCAGCCAGCCCAGCAGGGTGGCCGCGACCAACGCGCGCGGATCGTAACCCAATGTCCAGACCAGCCAGACCAGCAGTACGGGCAGGGGGATATGAAACAGCGACACCGCCCTCAGCCAGGCCGGGCGATTGCGATCGAACATGTAATCGAGCAGACCGCCGAGGCGGTAGCCGGTCGCCAGGCGAGTGAAATAGGCCAGGATCCATATCGTCTCCGGGACCAGCACCAGAACGGCAAGCGTACTGGCGAGCAATGCCGACTCCAGCCACAGGGCCGGAATGGTCAGAATCAGTGCAATATCGGAAAACCACAACAGATTGCCCGGCCCGAGCTTGCGCCAGTAAATGACCACGATCGCCAGGGCGACCAGCGTGTAAATGATCTTCAACCAAAGCGGAATCATCACTCTTGAGTGGAGTAATGATCGTAGGTCGGGGCTAGGTCCCTGACGGACAATGCCGAATCATTCTCCATCACGTCGTTCGTGTGCCCCGGCTTGCCGACGTTATTGCTTCATATACGGCTTCAACCATCCCACGATCAGCCCGGCACCGGTGTTGATCGCCCACCGCGACGGCCGTGTGACGCATTGGCCGGCAAAGCGAAGGTTGTCCGCGTAGATCGTACCGGCGGTGCGCATCAGGCTGACCGGATCCCGCACGGATTTCAGACGCTGAAAATGGGTTCGGGTCAGGTCGATGGCCTCATGCATCAGTCCCCCATACAGGTCGGTCAGGGCCAGCATCTGGAGGCGTAGCTCGTGACTGGATGAGTGTTCCGGCCGATGCAAACCGAGGTGACTGGTTGGCTCATCAAGGCTCCTGGCCAATGCCGGGTAACTGGCACGCATGGTCCTGATATCGGTGATCGGATCGTCGGGCCCGTCGTCGGCGATGATGTCCAGCCAGTCTTCATCACTCAGGACCTGTTCGGCGCGGCTGTAGAACACGGTTTCTTCATGGCGCATGTGGGTGCGAGTGTGGCGCAGGTAGTCGTTGATGCGATCAACCAGCTCAGCTCCGCACTCGCCGACCAGTTCCTTGTTGCTGGCCCGGGCCAGATCCTCAGCCAGGCGTCTGGTTTCTTGCTCGCCGGTTTCGTGCTCATGACTCAGCTGCTGAAGCGTCTGATCCAACGCTTCATCGCGTGCACGAATGCGCGCAAACAGCCGATCCTCGCGCGGGTGATGAAAGGCATGGTGATAGCGAAGCAGGTAGCGAAAGGCATCCACCAGAATGGCGCGAGCACCCTCGGAGTCCTCAGCCAGGCGATGGGCCTGGGTATCGATCTCGCGCATGATGCGGGACAGCCCGGCATGGTCCTGGCGGAGAGTGCGCATGAAGGTCTGGCCCCGATTCGAAGACTTTTCCGATGTTTGGATGCTCATGGACAACGCTCGCGAATGAAGTCGGCCAGGCGTGCAATGGCGCGTCCTGATTCGGGGGCAAATGACAGCGCCTGCCAGCCGTGCGGCATGCGATCCCAGACTTCGATCTCGGCCGACACGCCGCATGCGCGGGCACGTTGCGCGCAACGGTGCGAATCATCGAGCAGGATTTCACTGCCGCTGACCTGGAAAAACAACGGTGGCAGGCCGGTATAGTCGGCCAGCACCGGTGAGATGTACGGGTGATTAGCCAGTTCGATATGTTCACCCAGGTAAAGCCGACGGATGTCATCGCCTCTTTCCAGGCTCAAGACGGCGTCACGCGCGGCATTGGAAACCCGTGAGCCATCGGTGGATTCTTCGGTCATGTCGGCAGCCGGAGACATCAAAAGTGCTCCTGCGGGCATGGGCAGGCCCAGATCGCGTGCTTTCAGCAGAACCGCCAGCGCCAGGCAACCGCCGGCCGACATGCCGCTGATCACCAGGTGTTCAGGCGGGGTGCCCAGGTCCAGAATCTGCTGATAAGCCTCCAGACAGTCGTCAAGACCGGCCGGATAAGGGTTTTCCGGGGCCAGTCGGTAAAACACCAGCCTTCCCCGGGCGTTGGTGGCGCGGCACATCCGGGCCAGCAGCAGCCGCTCGGCTCGCATGAAGCGGGTCATGAAGGCCCCGCCGGGCAAATGCAGAATGACGCGTTCGGTCGGGCCGGCGCCGGGAGTGAGCCACTCGGCATCACAGTGGTTCAGGCCGGGTTCGTGTTCGATGCGGATGTCGTCAGGGACATTCGGGAAGAAGCGCTCCATGGCTTGGATGCGCTCGCGCATGTCGGCAACGGATAATTCCCGCTTGAGCGACTGACGAATGGTCAAGCGGCTGAGTAGTTTGGCCGTGCGCGTTTGCCAGCTGACCACGGCTTATTGGGTGAATTTCCGTTGCATCAGCATTTCATGATAAACCAAGCCGGACTTCAAGACATCGTGCTTTCGCGCAGTTCCTGCCAGGCTTCTTCGACATGGCCGGCCAGGGTCGGGAGCTCGTGCAGGCTGGCGCCGTTGCCGACAAAACCGAAGTCCATCCGGTCGTTCGACGAGATCATCGTGACGTTCAGCCCCACGCCCACGGCAATCGCTGAAATGGGGTAGGCGCCGACAAGCGGGGCACCGTTGAGATACAACGGGCGTTCCCAGCCGGGGATGTTGGAAATGACCAGATTGGCCGAGGGTGGCGCGACCCGGTCGGCGTAGGTGACCGCGGTCAGTCCGGCAATGCCCATCAGCCCGGCGGCATAACCCAGCGCGGTTTCCCTGGACATCTTTCGAACCTCGTTCTTGGCTGTATTCATCGAATCGGAAACCTCGGCAAGACGTTCGGTCACCGTGGATTCGGGAGTGCCCAGGCGAGCAAAAACCGCCGAAACCTTGGTGCCGGTTGAGTTGTCGCCGTCCTCGCGCACCGAAACCGGACACATGGCCACCAGTTGATGATCGAACGGCTCGCCCTGCTCGAGAAGGTAACGATGGACCCCGGCATCGACCAGAGTCATGGCCACATCATTGAGGGTGGCGCCATAGTACTTGCCGACCCGGCGCATCTCATTGAGCGGTAGTGACAGGGTGGCCACGGTGCGCGCGTTCATGACGCGCTCGTTCATGGGGCCGCGATGGGCGGCAAAGGGCACGCTGCCACTGGTCTTGCCGCCCATCCAGTTCCACAAGCCTTTGCGCAGGCTGCCCATCAGGGCCAGGTACTGGCTGGTGGCGGTGGTGGTCAGGCCCAGAAGTCGTTTGACCAGAGCCTTCGGCGGGTGAGATTTGCGCACCGGCAGGTCGGTGGCGAAGAATGGCTTCGGAGTCCCCCGATGTCGAGTTGTTCGCATGCTGGCATTGATGCGCTGGGCAGCGCTGACGCCGTCAATGATGGCATGGTGTACCTTCAGAAGCAGGGCGAATCGTTGCCCAGGGACATGATCGATCAACCAGACCCGGAACAGCGGACGGTCACGATCCAGCATGGTTTCGTGGAGATCACCGACCAGGTGCAGCAAGTCTTCATGGTGCGCGCCCGAGGGCAGCGCGATATGCTGAACGTGGTAACGCGGGTCATAGTGAGGCGCTTCGCGCCAGCGCGGCGTGTGTGTTCCGCCCAGGTCCGGAATGCAGTCGAATGGTGGTGTCGGCCTGGCTTTGCGATAGGCCTTGACAATCTCGCGCACGATGTCCGATCGACCCTTGGGTTTCTCGAACAGCATCAAGCCGCATACATGAATGGGACTGGACTGGCTTTCGGCCAGCAGCCACATCAAATCCATCAGTGCGATCTTCTTGTCCAAGTTGTCCCGTCGGCCCGGTCGATCCTGGTTCCAGTATACGGAATCGTTTGGCTGTACGCTGATTTGGGTATAGTGGCCCGGCCACTTCTCGAATTCCAATGGTTTCTTATGATGATGAATGTCCTCTCCGGTATACCGATCCTTCCCCGACTGATCTTGCTGGCGTGTTCGTTGTGGCCGCTGGCTGTGCCGGCGGCCGAGTTGACCGCCCGCGATTTGCGCGTGGCCGATTCCGAGCAGGGGTTGTTTACCGTCTACACTCTGGATGAGCGCATCATCTTCGAGATTCCGGAGGAGATGCTCGGTCGCGACATGGTGGTGATGAGCCGTTACGCCAGGGCCCAGGAAGGGCTGGCGGCCCGCGGCGGTGGTGACCGGATGACCGGTAACCTGGTGGTGTACTGGGAACGGCGCGGCGAGCGCATCGTCCTGCGCAGCCAGACCCACAGCAACACGGCCCAAGCCGACTCTCCCCTGGCGCTGGCGGTCGCCAATTCCAATTTCGCGCCGGTGATTGCCACTTTCCCGATCGCCATGGAACGCCGAGGCAATGCGGTCATCGATGTCACCAAGCTTTACCTGGGCGATCATCCGGCCTTTTCCTTTCCCCGCTCGCGCCGCGCCGATCTGGGTATCAACCGCTTTGACGAGGAGCGAAGCTGGCTGGAGTGGGCCCGGGCCTTCCCGGAAAACATCGAGATCCGGGCGGTGCGCAGTTACGATGCCGAAGACCCGCCGTCCAATCCCCGCGCCGGCACGGTCTCGTTCGAGATCAATCACTCCATGATCCTGCTCCCTGAAGAGCCGATGATGCCGCGCCTGGCCGATGAGCGGGTGACCTACATCACCACCACCCAGACCGATTACTCGCGCGATTTTCAGGGGGTTCGGCCCTACCAGTACCTGCGCCGCTATCGGCTGGAGCCCAGGGACATGGAAGCGTTCAAGCGTGGTGAGCTGGTCGAGCCCAAAAAGCCCATCGTCTGGTACATCGACCCGGCCACGCCCGAACAATGGGTGCCTTACTTCAAGGCCGGCATCATGGAATGGGAGCCGGCGCTGGAGAAAGCCGGTTTCAAGAATGCGCTCGAGGTCAAGCTGGCGCCCACCGAGGAAGAAGACCCCGACTTCAGCCTGCTCGATGCCCGATTCAACGTCATCCGCTACGTGGCCACGCCGGTGCGTTCGGCCAATGCCGGCGGTGATGTGGTCGACCCGCGCTCGGGCGAGGTCATTCGCGGTCACATGAACATGTATCACGGTCTGGCCGAGCGCCTGCGCTGGTGGCTGGTTGCACAGGTTGCCGCCGCCAACCCCGCATTCCGCACCAACACCCTGAGCGAAGAAGACCTGGGTGAAGCCCTGCGTTACG
>PWWM01000024.1 GCA_003561495.1 Gammaproteobacteria bacterium | reverse complement strand
TTTCCGGTTTCCGGTTTACGGTTTACGGTTTACGGTTTACGGTTTACGGTTTACGGGAAACCTTCACCTTCGATTTCGGCGATGATGGCGCTCAGTTCGCGGGCCGGGTCGATATCCTTGTAGCGGGCGGCGAATTCGCTGGCCCGGTCGCGGTAGTCCGGGTTGCCGATCAGGCGGTTCAGGGCCGTGATGATTTCATCGCTGCGCGGTGGCAGGCGGGACGGGCTGCCGGCGGTCACCGCCGCGCCGGTCTTTTCGGCCCGCCAGGCGGTCAGGTATTGCTCGGCGTTATAAGGCACCATGCAAACCGGGGTGGCGCCCAGGAGCATGATTCCGACGGTATCACCACCGGCGCACACGGCCAGATCGGCCTGGCGGGCGGCCAGATGAAGATCGCACAATGCTTCGGTCAAATGCAGGTTCGACACACCGGCCAGGCGCGCTTTCAATTGCTGATCATGGCCTGGAACAATGGCGAGAATGGCCCAGCGCATGCCACCGAGGCGTAACAGTAGCTCACCAATGCCGGCAAATGGTCTCAGGTAAACCAGTACCCGTGGCCGCGCCCCGGACTCTGGCCATGGGGGTGGCGGGCCGCCCGGTTCCACGTAACCGCGGTAGTGGACATGCCTCTTTGGGCCGGTGTGATCGAGCTCCGGCAGGGTCATGAGGTTGATGCTGTCGACACGCCGGAACAAGGCAGGCAGTTCTGCGACCGGCTCGCGATTCTGTTCAACCAGGTAAGCGTTGATCGTTTGCAGTATGTCTTCCTCGATTCCGTCCTGCAGTTCGACGTATCCACGCTGCCAGGGCCTGAGGTCAGGCATGCGTGGGGTGGCCGTCGGGTGACTGTAACCATTGTCGATCAGTACGCGTCGAACCGGGATCGCCTGGAAGGCCAGCAGGGCCATCGGACTGAAATGCATGACCACCACGTCGGGACGAACCAGTTCGCCAATCGCCTGCCAGGCTGCACACAGACGCTTCACCATACCCAGGTCGTTGAACCCGGCGTGATGCAAGATTTCACCCAGCGAGGCGAACTGTGGAAAACCAGGGTTCTGACCGGGTCGTTGCGGTGATTGCAGGCAGGCCAGGTCAGGAAAAAACTGCTGGGCCCTGATCAGGTCACTAACCGCGAGTGTGACATGATGACCCCGCCTGGCAAGCTGCTCCACGATGGGACGCAAGCGCATGAGGTGACCGGAACCGCCCCGCAACTCCCAGGTCACCAGGATGGATAATCGGGATTGCCCGTTCATTCAACAAATTTCCCGATGGCGTCGGACAGTGCGGTCAGACCCGGGTAGGTCGCCGGATCATGGCTGCGTCTGAATGCCCTTGCAGCCTGCCGAAATTGCGCCTCACCAAGCAAACGGCCCAGGGCCGCTTCGAATGCTTCGGCAGCCGGCGGCTGACCCGTGCATTCAATGACCAGCGCCACGCCGATCTCATGGGCATTGGCGGCGTTGACCTGCTGCTCGCGATGCAATGGCAAAAGCAGCATGGGCAGCTCCAGCGCCAGGGTCTCGTGTATCAGTCCGTGGCCAGCATGGCTGATGACCAGGTCGGCATCGGCGACGCTGTCGAGTGCAACCGGCGGGCGCGAGACTGTCACTTTCCGACTGGCAAAGTGCCGCGCGGTGTCCCAGGCCTGTTCGGCGGCATGAATGATGACCAGGTAACGACCACTGGATAGCTGTTTCAGCAAAGTGTTCAGACCCTGAAACGGCTTGAGATAGGCAAAGATGCGAGGCCCGTCTCCCGGTGGCCACGAGGGGTGTGCCAGTGTACCGGGACGGGCGGACGAATGACCCATGTAGCGTGGCGGCTTGGTCCGATCGAAATGATCAAAATCGGGCGTGGTCGATAATGCGATCAGGTCGACATCCTGGAAGAAATCGGTCAGGGATGACATCGCCGGAGCTCCGAATTCGGTCAGCACCCGGTTGACCCGCTCCAACATGGCGTCCTCCAGGGTCCGCTGCTGCTCGAGATCATGACCGGGAAGATGCCGATAGGCCGGGACCGGGGCACCCGGCGGCGGCACATGCCACCCGGTGCCAATCTGGACCCTGGCCACCGGCAAGCCGCGCGAGGCCAGTAGTGACATGGGGCTGAACTCACAAACCAGTACATCCGGCTGGACCAGTGCATAGATATCGCGCCAGGCGCGAATGGCGCCACGCAAATGGCCAACGCTGTCAAATCCGACATTGTGAAGCATATCGGAAAAGCCGTTCGGCCGGCCAATGGGGTTGCGGGCCGATTGAACCGGCGGCGCCTGCAGCATACGCCTGAACTGCTCCAAAGGAAGCTGTTCGTGCAAGCTCTGAAAGCTGTACCACACGCTTGCTTCCAGCGTCTTTTCCAATTGCCGACCCAGTCCGGTCAGGGGGGCGACATGGCCCAGCCCCGAACCCAGTTCCCAGGTCAGAAGTATGCGTTTCATGGATGAATGACTATCTGGAACTGTGCAGGAATGCGGACTCTATCACTGGCTCAGGCCCACCGGAAGCCTTGAGCCCGCCTGGTCGCACTGATAAACTGTTGCTGTCAGGGAGGCAATCGGCATCTACCGGCCAGCACACCTCCTCCTTTTTCCCGAATAGCTCGAAAGGAGAATTGAAAAAGTGAACGGCAAGCAACGTTTAGTGCGTTATTCGACAGCAGTTGGGTCCCTGGCGTTTGTCGGCACAGCAGCCGGCGCCGTACAGGATATTCCCGAACAGATCGTCGAGGGCGAGCCTGAAGGGTTTGCATTCGAGCAAATCGATCTCAACGGTGACGGCGTTGAAAACTACACGGTCCACATCTCGAATTCCTCGTACGGGTATTCCTACCTGGCGATCACTGGTCAGCCGACCGGGAACACGGACTTCCCCTACAACCAGATCGCCCGATTCTATGATGGGGGTACGTACCTGGCCGAACAGTTCGATGAGGGCGACCTTATCGATGGCAGCCTGGATTTCAGCTCCGGTTTTACCTTCATCTGGAACGAGTCTTTTCCGCTATTCGAGGATTTCCTGGAACAGCGTGGATTTATCGGGCTGCGCTTTGATATTCCCGGCGAAAGCCCGCATTTCGCTTGCGTGGAGATCACTGTCGATGATGTGACCGGCAATAATGCCCGGGATCTGCATATCCTCGGCGGCGTTTTTGAAGACGAAAGCGACGTTCCAGTGGAGTGTCGAGGCGAAGCACCGCCGACCGTGGAGCCGCTTGCCGTACCGGTCAACGGGCTGGTGTTCTGGCTGACCGCACTGCTGGCCGGAGGCGTCATGCTTTATACCGGTCGACGCCGACGCAAGCAAGCGGCTTGATCTGAAGGAGGCGAGCTTGGCTCGCACCCTGCTGCTGGTCTGGGAGGCGGCGGACTGGCAGGCAGTCACCCGCCTGATTGGCGATAGCCGGTTGCCCAATCTGGCCCGGCTTCGTCGTCGTGGTGTGGGCGGAGCGTTGAACACCCCGGCGCCACTGGAGCCCATTGCCGTGCTATCCAGTCTTGCGACCGGCAAGCCTGCAACTGAACACGGCATTTTTTCAGCCTTCAAGATCTGCAGCGACGCAATAGAACCCGTATCGTCTCATGATCTGGGCTCGCCCACCTTGTGGCAGATTCTGGCCACCAAGGGACTCTCAGCCGGCGCCCTCAACTGGCCCCTCACCTACCCGGTGAACCATACTTCCGACGTTGAAATCAGCGAGCCATTCTTTCGGCCGCAGCTCCACGAAGGTCAAGTCAGGCCGCCGCCGCAGGGCTCGGTACACCCTGACGACTGGCGAGAAGCACTGGACGATTTTCGATTGCATGCCTCCGACATGACTGGTGCCGAGCTGGCTGCATTGGTTCCCGAAGCCGGAAAGATTGACCAGAAACGTGATCAGCGCCTGGCAACGATCGCGGTCAAGCTGGCCGAAACCGTCACCACCCAGAACATCACCAACTACTGCCTGGAGCGACAGTCCTGGCATTTTCTGTGTGTCCGGTTTTCAGCCCTGGATCAGATCGGGCGGGTCTTTGGCGGCCTGTCTTCACTTGCCGAAGCCACCGTGAATGAAGACAGCATGGACCAGGTCGTTTACGGCCCGGTACTGGTCCACTTCTACGAGATGCTCGATCTGATGCTCGGCCATCTGGTCGATCTATTCGGTGACGATGGGACGGTCATGGTGGTGTCACCGCATGGCATGCGTTACCAGCCACTCGACCCATCACAGCGATCAAACGCACGAGAACTGTACCGTCCCCAGGGATTTCTCTGCGCTGCCGGTCCGGATGTAAAACCCGATGGCGAATTGCTCGGCGCCAGCGTGCTCGATGTTGTTCCAACCGTCCTTCGACTATGCGGCCAGGTCGAGGCGCGCGACATGCCAGGCCGCCCCCTCGCGGAGGCCTTTGCATTCGATGCCCGCCCGTCATCAGTGGCAACATGGGATAGCTGCCGGGTGACGCCCGACCGATCGGCGGATCCGTCCGTACTGCGTTCATTGCCGATCGAGCAGGGCTTGCCGATACCGGACCGACCTGAACGCCTGCATTTTCAAGTGGCCATGGCCAGGGCCGAATCCCTGGCCGAGCGAGGCGCCACCTCCAGGGCATTGGCAGAACTGCAGTCTCTGGATTCGGAGGCCGCACGCAGTGACCCCGAATACTTGCGAATGTTGGCTCACCTCACTTTGGATCTCGGGGATAGTGATCGAGCTGAATCACTGCTCAGGGATTTGATGCGGAATGGCGGCAAGCCCTTCGACGAGGGACTGTTGCGAGCACGCATCCACACCGCTCGCGGTCAGCATGAACAAGCCCTGAGGGCGTTGTTCAAGATTCTCGTGCAGCACCCGTCTCAGGCCATCATTCACCTGTTCATCGGCGATGAGTATCGACGCCTGGGACGCCTGCAGGAAGCTCTGGACGCTTATGCCAACGTCCTCGATCTGGATTCCGATCATTTGCGTGCACGCCTGGGCCGCACGGAGGTCCTGCTCGAGCAAGGCGATCATGCGGCGGCCGTGGATTCGGCACTTGACGCCGTCGAATGCCGCTTCACATCGCACCGCGCTCATCGGCTATTGGGTCGCGCCCTGGAAGCCCAGGGTCAATGGACGCAAGCTGCCGACGCTTATACCGCGTGTCTGAATCTCAACAGCCATGATCTCGAAACCCAGGCCGCCCTGATGCGGCTCTACGAACCGGATCGACTTGATCGCCCCGAAGAACTGAACCGACAGCGTCAACGCTACAGCCGCCTGCTGGCGCGTCAGGCAACCGCGGAGAATGCTGGCGTGCGCTGATAGCATGTCCGATTCCCAAGCCATCACCCCGGGAGCAATCATGAGATGGATCACTGTGCTACTGGGTCTTGTGGTCGCACACCTGGCCCAGGCCTCGGACTTGCAGACTATCGCAGATACCTACGTCCACGAGGCCCAGCGTGCGCCGGCGGTGGCCATGGTGCGGATCACGCCAGCGGGCATCGAGCGAGCCGTTGCCGGTCCGGATTCAGTCAACCCGGACTCGCTGTTCGAGATCGGGTCAATCACCAAGGTGTTCACCGGCATCCTGCTGGCCGACATGATCATTCGTGACGAAGTGTCACTGGAGACCACGGTGGGGGAGCTGTGGCGGCATGACGAAGTGCTGGATCCGGATGTGGCGACCATTACGCTGCACGAACTGGCCACACACACATCAGGTCTGCCAAGATTACCCCCTGGTCCGCGCATGGTGTTGCGTGTCTTCACGCAACCGGCCGACCCCTACCGCGGGCTGACCACCGATGATCTGTTTGAGGACCTGGCCTCGGTTCGCGCCGATCAGTTGCAGACGCGCGGAGAGTTCCAGTATTCGAACTTCGGCATGGCCGTGCTTGGCCGGTTGCTGGAAAGTGTGACCGATGAAAGCTACGAAGATCTGCTTATCCAGCGAGTTCTGGAACCATTGGGCCTGGAAGGCATGGCGTTTACCGATCAGCGCATGGACGACCCGAATTTGCTGGACGCACACCGTGCCAATCAGCAACCGGCCTTGAACTGGCACATGGCCACTTACGCACCGACCGGCGGACTGGTCGCCAGCCTGAATCACCTGGAGCGCTTTCTTGTTCAGGCCATGCTAGCCGAACCCGGCGGCGCTTTGCAATTGAGCATTCGCGAACGCCTGGGCTGGGCTTACAGCGAGCCCGAAGGAGGCATGATGATCTGGCATAACGGTCAGACCGGCGGATTTCATTCCTTTCTGGGCTTCGTGCCGGCAAGCGGACGCGGCGTGGTGGTGCTGAGCAACGCCGCCAACAATGCCGATGATTTCGCGGTTGCGTTGCTACGCGACCGCGACCTTCCCGTGCGTGCTGACAGCGGCTGGCTGATGCCGGCTTTCACCTTGCTGTTCACGCCGCTGGGTGCGGTGCTGGTGGCCGGTTTCATGCTCAGGCCGGCCAGTCGTCTGCACGGTCTTGACGCGCTGTTTGCCTCGGTCTTTCTGCTCGGGATGACCTGGAAGATCGGAAGCTGGGAGTTCATTCCCCTGTTTTACTGGTACCTGGCCGCCTTCGCCACCGTGGTCCTGGCCGTGCTGGCCATGCCGAGAATGATTGACTCACCCTGGGTTCCGGCTGGAAAACCCTGGGTGACTCTAGGCAAGTCGGCCAGTCTGATATTTTACCTGCTACTCTCGTTCTGGGTACTGACCCGACTCTGACCGAGGGCTCATGATGTAATCTTGTCCGGTTGCCCACCCTGGCCTGAATACGGAGTTCTCCATGCGCTTGATGACATTTTTTCTGCTCGTTCTCACTTTGGTGGCCGCCCCGGTCACGGCGCAGGATTCCGATGAATTCGTGATGGTGCCGGCAGTGCTCGATGCTGATCCTCGCACCGTGACCGCCGAAATCGATGCTCACGCTCTGGCCAGGTATGCACAAGGCGTGGTGGCATCAATCGAGCGCGATGAAGGCCTGGTGGCCCTGACGCTGTCGGTAGTCAACGACGATCAGATGCTACTGACGGAAGGGTTTGGCCTGGCCGATATCGAGACCGCTCGCCCGGTGGTCCCGGACGAGACGCTGTTTCGAATCGGTTCGGTCTCCAAGACCTTTCCCTGGACGGCCGTCATGATGCTCATTGAGCGCGGGCTGCTGGACCTCGATACCGATATCAATGAATACCTGAATCAAGTTCAGATTTCCGAAGCATTCGATGCGCCCGTCACGCTACGTGACCTGATGCATCACCGTGCCGGATTCGAAGACAGCATGCAGTTGTTCGCTGTCGCCGACGATGACCCCAGGAGCCTGTCGGAGCTGCTGGCCGCCCACCAACCCAAACGGGTCTTTCCACCCGGCGCGCGCACCAGCTATTCCAACTGGGGTTCTGCACTCGCTGCCCAGATTGTCGAGGATGTCAGCGGACTCGATTACGGAGAATTCCTGCAGGCCGAAATACTGGACCCCTTGGGCATGCACGATACGACCTGGCAGCCCCCGGCGCAGATGGACGAGGCGACCCGTTCCCGACTGGCCACCGGCTACAAGCGCAAGCATGGCGCCTTCGATCTTCAGGGTTATATGCAGATTGGCGCCTACTGGCCGGCCGGTGGCATGGCCTCGACCGCCACCGACATGGCGCGCTGGATGCGTTTTCACCTCAATGGCGGCGAACTCGAGGGTGTACGTTTGATGGAAAACAGCACGCATGCGGCCATGTGGACCCGCGGTTTCAATGACCGGCCGGAGGCGGCTGACGTGGCCCATGGATTCCAGGACCGGCCCTATCGGGGACTGCGCACCCTGGGACATGGCGGCGGCACCGCGGCCTATCTGACCCAGATGGTGATGGTTCCGGAACTCGATCTCGGTATTTTCCTGTCCTACAACAGTGCTCACACAGGGGCGCCGTTCATGAACATGCCGGATTTGATCATCGACCATGCCATTGATCATCACTGGCAACCCGTCCTGGCCAGTCAAGATGAGGAAGCCGCCGAAGTATTGGCCGAACTGGCGGGCACTTATGTCAGCAATCGCCGGGTATTTTCGAGCTTTGCCGCCGTATTCGGACTGATGAGCACGGCGCAGATCAGCCCAATGAATGCCGAGGCTATTGTGATCGAAAGCGGCGGGCAATCCAGCTACCTGCAGCTTATCGCTCCGGACTTGTTCGAATCGGCCAGTGGTGAGCGGGTGGCATTTTTGCGCGATGATGATGGTCGGGTCGTGGCCCTGGCCGATGGCATGGGCGTGCACACCGCCGAACGGGCCGGATGGTTTGACAATCCCAATACTTTTTTCATTGCCCTGGCTCTGGCCGCCTTTCTGGCCTTGACCTCCACCCTGGGTGCCTGGCGCAACCTGGGTCGTGGCCGAAATATCGGCTTTGCTGCGCGTATGGCCGGTGCCGGCATTCTGATTGGCGTGCTGGCACTGGTCGCTTTCATCGCGGCCGTGGTAGCCCTGATCACCAGCATGGCCGATTTTGATATCAGCCAGATGCCGGAGACCTATCCCCCGCCGAGCATGCTTTGGACCCATTACGCCGGCTGGGCGGTGGCTGCGGCCGCGGGCCTGATGCTACTGGCCCAGTGGCCGACCTGGTCGGGCTCGGGCTGGGGTTTGTTGCGCCGCCTGCACTTTCTCCTGTTCACGCTGGCTACGACGTTCTTGGCGGTGATGCTGTGGCAATGGCGGGTGATTGGCGCTGCGGTGGTTTGAACCAACTCTTGCGCTGCAACAAGGGTTGGTTGTCATCCAGCACCGCTTGCAACAAGCCTTCTCCGGAGCATTTCGATTCTTGAAGGAAGGTGATAGACTCGTTCATGAAAGCTGTTCCTGTTTGTCGTGAAGAAGTCTGATGGGCACTGTTAGCAGCATCGAGGATAAAGCCATCATAGCGACACTTGAGCGCGTCGAGGCAGGCCTGCGCTCCAAGGATCTGGATGCACTGGCTCGCTGCTACAGCCCCGATGTGACGGTTTTCGATATCGGCTCTCATTACACCGGGCTCGAACAACTGCGGCAATTCTGGAAATCCTTATTTCCCTGCTTCCCCGAACCCATAGAAATCCAGCGCAAGAATGTCCGCATTATCTGTTGCGCCGGGATAGCGGTGGTCACCAGCCTGACTCGCATGGACGGCATGAAAACCAATCACCCCTCAGGCCGGTCATGGACTCGGACCACCACCTGCCTGGAAAAGGTTGATAATCAGTGGCTGATCATTCACGAGCATGCCTCCATGCCGGTCGATTGTGCCCAGGACCGAATTGACTACCTGTTTGATCCCGACTGAGTCGCTGCCGGTCGAACATTGGCGGTTGCTATACTGCCTCCATTCAAGAATTCTCCGGGAGTCCCCATGAATGAATCCGCCCGTTCGGGCGCCGATGTGCCCGTGATCCGCGCCCCGCATGGCACCCGCCTGAGCTGCAAGGGCTGGCACCAGGAAGCTGCGCTGCGAATGTTGATGAACAACCTCGATCCGGATGTGGCCGAGCGCCCACAGGATCTGATCGTCTACGGCGGCACCGGCAAGGCAGCGCGCAACTGGGATTGCTACCACGCGATTGTTCAAACTCTGCAAAGGCTGAAGGAAGACGAGACCTTGCTGGTTCAGTCGGGCAAGCCAGTCGGTGTGGTACGCACCCACGACCAGGCCCCCCGGGTCCTGATCGCCAATTCCAACCTGGTGCCGCGCTGGGGCAACTGGGATGTATTCCGGGACCTGGAAGACAAGGGCTTGACCATGTATGGACAGATGACCGCCGGCTCATGGATTTACATCGGTTCGCAGGGAATCGTTCAGGGGACTTATGAAACCTTTGCAGAATTGGCCCGTCAACACTTCGGCGGCTCGCTCAAGGGCAAACTCACCGTCACCGCCGGACTGGGCGGCATGGGCGGGGCACAACCGCTGGCGGTGACCATGAACGAAGGCCATTGCATCGGCGTGGAAGTCGATGAATGGCGCATTGATCGGCGGGTAGAGACCGGCTACTGCGATGCCAAGGCGACTTCCATTGACCAGGCGCTGGATTTGATCGAAAAGGCCGATGGTCCGCTTTCGGTGGGGCTGCTGGGCAATATCGCCGAAGTGCTGCCGGAAATGCTCGACCGTGACATCATTCCCGATTGTCTGACCGACCAGACCTCGGCGCACGATCTCAGGCATGGCTATATTCCGGCTGGTTACTCACTGGAACAAGCCGATGCCTTGCGGCGATCCGATCCGAAGACCTACGACGAAAGAGTGCTCGACTCCATGGTCATCCACGTCGAGACCATGCTCAAGATGCAAGAGCGCGGGGCGATCACTTTTGACTACGGCAACAATCTGCGCGGCCAGGTCGCCGATCTGCGCGGCATGAAAAATGCCTTCGATTTTCCCGGCTTCGTACCCGCCTATATCCGTCCGCTGTTTTGCCGCGGCGCCGGTCCGTTCCGCTGGGCCGCACTGTCAGGCAATCCGGAAGATATTGCCGAGACGGACAAAGCCATTCTCGAACTTTTTCCTGAAAAGGAACACCTGAAACGCTGGATTCACAAGGCGCAGGAAAAGATCCACTTTCAGGGTCTGCCGGCGCGCATCTGCTGGCTGGAATACGGCGAGCGTGCCGAAGCCGGCGAAAAATTCAACTGGCTGGTCGAAAAAGGCAAGGTCGAAGCGCCGATCGTCATCGGCCGTGACCACCTCGATTGCGGCTCGGTCGCTTCTCCCAATCGCGAAACCGAAGCCATGAAGGATGGCTCGGACGCCATCGCCGACTGGCCAATTCTCAACGCCCTGGTCAACACCGCCAGCGGCGCAAGCTGGGTGTCGGTCCACCATGGTGGCGGCGTGGGTATCGGTTATTCATTGCATGCCGGCATGGTGTCGGTGGCCGATGGCACGAAGTCCGGTTATGAGCGCCTGCAGCGCGTCTTGACGGCCGACCCGGGTATGGGTGTGTTTCGTCATGTCGATGCCGGTTACGAGGATGCGATCCAGACCGCCCGCGACCGGAATGTGGATGTGCCGATGCTGAAATGAAAAATCCAGGATTTACTATTGTGATGCAGCCCATTCCTCTGGAAGCGCCTTGAGCAATAATCACGACAACGGGTCGGACCAGACCACTTTTTTTCAGACCCAGGGATCAGACTCGGTCCCTTCCGAGGCCCAAGACTGGGAGCCCGGACAGACGCTTGGACCGTTCAGGCTGATCCGCCAACTGGGCAGCGGGGGCATGGGGCTGGTCTGGCTGGCCGAACAATTGGAGCCCTTGCAACGCCAGGTTGCCATCAAGGTGCTCAAGGCCGGCGAGAAATCAGTGCTGGCCGAAGCTTATTTCGAGGTCGAACGTCAGAGCCTGGCGCAGTTATCCCACCGCGCGATCGCCCAGATCTACGATGCCGGCCGGCTACCGGGCGGGGGACTCTTCTTCGCCATGGAGTACGTCCGCGGGGTTCCCCTGGATCAGTATCTTCAAGAGCAACGGCTCAATGATCGTGATCTGGCCGACCTCATGCTCGAAATCTGTGCCGGGGTTCAGCATGCCCACCAACGCGGCCTGGTTCATCGCGACCTCAAGCCTCAAAACATCGTTGTCCAGGAAGAAGACAGCCAGAGACGCCCCAAGATCATTGACTTCGGCATTGCCATCAGCATGTCCCGGGATGAGACGCAGGACAATGCCCGATATCTCAGCGCAGGTACCCGTGCCTACATGGCCCCGGAGCAACTTGATACTCAATCCGGCGGCATCG
Source organism: Gammaproteobacteria bacterium (assembly GCA_003561495.1). Lineage (GTDB taxonomy): Bacteria > Pseudomonadota > Gammaproteobacteria > Xanthomonadales > Wenzhouxiangellaceae > Wenzhouxiangella. The sequence goes on along the minus strand of PWWM01000024.1, from coordinate 14,989 downwards.
ACATGCGCACCGATGTCTATGCGCTTGGCGCAGTGCTGGCCGAATCCCTGCTGATCTGCCACGACATGGGAACGTTCCAGGACAAGAAAATTGACAGCGCCACAGCCCGAGCCGGATTTCGTTCAACTCAGGGTAAGCGCGGCTCACTGGATGTCAACACCGCAATCGAGCTCAAGGCCATCAGTGTTCAAGCCATGGCGCCGGACCGCGAGGATCGCTATTCCTCGGTCTCGGCCATGGCTGAAGACTTGCGTCGATTCCTGGAGCATGAGCCTGTCAAGGCCCTGGCCGGTGGTCGCCTGTACAAGGCGCGGTGCTTTCTGCGCCGTCACGCCCTGGCGAGTGTCGCCGCCGGTCTGATCGTGCTGTCGGTCCTGGCGGGCACCGGGATGATGAGCTACGGATTAACCCAGGCCCAGCAGGGTCGTGCCGAGGCCGAATCGGCACTCGAACTCGCCGAGCAGCGCCGCAGTGACGCCGAAGAACTGATCCGGTTCATGCTGGGCGATTTCGCCACCCAGCTTCGACCGATCGGGCGTCTGGATCTGCTCGATGACATCGCGACCGAGGCGATGCGATACCTGGCCGAGCAGCCAATCACCGCCGATGCCGAGAGTGCCCTGAATCGTGCCCGGGCGCTGCGCACCCTTGGCGAGGTTCAGGCACAACGGCAACGACCGGAACAGGCCCGCCAGGTCCTGTTCCGTGCTGATGAGTTGCTGACCCCCTGGCGTGATCAACTTAGGTCCGAATATACCGATCTACACTTTGAATCCGGACAGATCGCGTTCTGGCTGGGCCGCATCGCCTTTCATGAGCGCGACTGGGACGAGGTTGAGCGTCATTGGCTGGGTTATCTCGACCACGCCATTCGTTATCGGGAAAGTGGGGGCGACGAGATCTCGGCCGGTTGGGAACTGGCCTATGCACACAACAACCTGGGCACATTGGCCGAGGCCAGGGATCGGCCACAGGTCGCGCTGGATTATTTCCAGGAGTCGGCCCGCATTCGCCAGGAGCTGGTGGATCCAAGGGAGGCTTCGGACCAACTCGCACTGGCCAACAACCTGTCCTGGGTCGGCCGGGTCCAGAATTCCATCGGCGATCCGCTGAATGCCTGGAAGAATTCGGCCGAAGCACTGAATATTGTCGCCGGGGCTTTGCAGGAACATCCCGACGACGCCCGACTGGTGCGGGCCGAAATCAACTTTCGGCTCATCCTGGCCCGGCTTTCTGAACGCCTGGGCCTGCACGAGGTCACCCGCTCGGTGCTATCCAGAGCCGTCATCCTGGCCAGGCAGGACGTCGCCATTGATCCAACCCAACCGCGTCGCCAGGCCATGCTGACGATGGCTGTCCTGCTGCATGCCCGCTCCCTGGGACCGAACCATGAAGACGGCCCAGCCACCCTGGAGCTCGCCCAGCAATCACTTGACATTGCCCGGGACCTTGGACTGGATGCCCGCCATTCCATTGAGCTCCCGGCATGGAATGCCCTGGCAATACTGGAGTTCAATCCGGCCTCATCGGACAGTGTCATGGGGGCAGCACAGCAGCTTCAGCAATTGAACGACCATCTCGAAGCACGTGAAAACGTCGATGACACCTGGTTGCCCCTGCTGGAGTTGGCCACCATGCTGATTATCGCTCTGGATCAGACATCTCACACGGTCGAGCCGAAAATCCTGACTGGCCTGGCGCAAAACCTGGACCGGATACCGGAAACTCGCCGCAACGATTTGCGCTATCGACTGGCCCAATCTGTCCTGCCCAATCTTGACCGCCAGGAACGACTTGACGCCAAGGCTCAGTTCAACGACCATCTGGCGGGCTTGCAGGCTGAGATCACTGACCTGCCCGTTTTCAAAGCCACTCTTAATCAGTCACCTTGAATAAAAACCTGAGGGAAAAACAATGAGTAATCAGAATGTCACCGTCAGCATTTCCGGACAAACCCCGAATTATGAAGTCACCCTGTCACCACCCGGTCCTTATGTCATCTCGGAGCGAGACTCAACCGTGACGTTAACCCTGGACGCAAACACGGCGCGATCCGGATTCCAGATTACCGGTATTGGCTTTGACGGCCGCCATCATGAAGAGGACACCGGTCCGGCTGAAAGTCAGTTGACCGCCCGAATTACCTCGACCAACCAACAGAATGACACGCTGGTTGTCACCGACAGCAAGTCCGAGGGCGGCCACTTTGAGTTCATCTTGCTCTATCAGGACCGCTCCGGCGTGATTTATGGCCTGGATCCGGAAATGCTCAACGAACCCTACTGACTCTTGCCATCAACCGCCAGGTATTGACCCATTCCGCCATCTACCTTGCACTTCCAGGATATGCCAAAGGATTAAACATGAGTCGTGTCTTCAACTTCAGTGCCGGCCCGGCCACATTGCCGGAAGCCGTATTGCAACAAGCCGCCGAGGAAATGCTCGACTGGCATGGATCCGGCATGTCGGTGATGGAGATGAGCCATCGCGGCAAGGAGTTCACCGACATCATCACGACGGCGGAATCCGACTTGCGCGAGTTGATGGCGATTCCTGATCATTACAAGGTGCTGTTCCTGCAAGGTGGCGCCAGTTTGCAGTTTTCCATGGTGCCGCTGAACCTGGCCGGACCCGATGAAAGCGCCGATTACATCAATACGGGGAGCTGGTCGAAGAAAGCCATTGCCGAGGCGAAACGATTCTGCAACGTCGCTGTTGCAGGCTCCAGCGCCGCAGACAATTTTACCTGGATTCCCGGGCAGGAGCAGTTGCAACTGAATGCTGATGCAGCTTACTGTCATATCACCACCAACAACACCATCTTCGGCACCGAATACCATGAACTGCCGGATACCGGCGTCGTGCCGCTGGTGGCCGACATGTCGTCGAATATTCTCTCGAAACCCGTGGATGTCAGCCGCTTTGGACTGATCTATGCCGGCGCCCAGAAGAACATCGGGCCTTCCGGGCTGACTGTCGTGATCATCCGCGAGGACCTGATCGGGCGTGCTCGTGAAAGTGTACCTGTGATGCTCGAGTACAAGACTCATGCCGATGCCGGCTCCTGCTACAACACCCCGCCGACCTACGGTATCTACATGGCCGGACTTGTATTCAAGTACCTCAAGGGCCAGGGTGGATTGAAATCCATACAGCAAGCCAACCGGAAAAAGGCGGCAAAGCTTTATGCAGCGATTGACGAAAACGACTTCTACAGTAGTCCGGTTCGCCGCCAGGATCGATCGACCATGAATGTGCCTTTCACACTGGCCGACCCGGATCTCGACAAGACCTTTCTCGAGCATGCCGAAAGCAAGGGTCTGCTCAACCTGAAAGGCCACCGCTCGGTCGGTGGCATGCGCGCTTCCATCTACAACGCTATGCCGGAAGAAGGCATTGATGCCCTGATCGAGTTCATGAAGGAGTTTTCCGATCGTCATGGCTAAGGTGCTGATCAGCGACAAGATGTCGCCCACGGCCGCAAGAGTTTTTGAGGAAAACGGAATCGAGGTGGATGTCAGGACTGGCCTCGCCCCCCAAGAGCTGGCCGGAATCATTGGCGACTACGATGGCCTGGCCGTGCGATCATCGACCCGGGTCACTGCCGAACTTCTGGATGCGGCCGAAAGACTGCGCGTGATTGGTCGCGCCGGAGTAGGCGTCGACAACATCGACATGAAGGCAGCATCGCAAAGAGGCGTGATCATCATGAACACGCCTTTCGGCAATACTGTGACGACCGCCGAACACGCCATCGCGTTGATGGTTTCGGCCGCCCGAATGGTCCCGCAGGCCACGGCTTCCATGCGAGCTGAAAAATGGGAGAAGTCCCGCTTCATGGGGATCGAAATCAACAACAAGACGCTCGGCGTGATCGGCACCGGCAACGTCGGTAGCCTGGTTATCGAGCGTGCCCATGGACTGGGCATGAGAGTCATCGCTTATGACCCTTATATTTCTCACAAGCGTGCCGATGATCTGGGAGTGGAGCTGGTCGAGATGGATGATTTGTATGCACAGTCTGATTTCATCACCGTGCATACACCCATGACCCGCGCCACCATTCACATGATTGATGAGAATGCCTTTGGAAAGATGAAGCAAGGTGTCATCATCATCAATGCCGCTCGCGGCGGCATCGTTGATGAACAAGCCCTGGACGCGGCACTGGAGTCAGGCAAGGTCAGGGCTGCGGCCCTGGATGTATTCGAGAACGAACCCGTCCGCGGTCACCAACTGATGCGTCACGAAGGCTTCATCTGTACACCGCATCTGGGGGCATCCACCATGGAGGCCCAGGAGCGGGTTGCTGAACAGGTCGCTCGGCAGATCAGCGACTACCTCAAACGCGGCGTTATTCAGAATGCACTCAATATCCCTTCAGTGGCCGAGGATGAAATGCATTTGTTGCAGCCCTATCTGAATCTGGGAGAACGATTGGGCTCGATCCTGGGCCAGATTTCCAAGGGCGGCATGAAACGACTGGAAATCGAATACGCCGGGGAAGTCTCCGGTTACAACCACAAACCGATCACCACCACCATACTCAAGGGGCTGCTCGATCCAATACTTCAGGACTCGGTCAACCTGGTCAATGCTCCTTTGCTGGCCGAGCAACGAAATATCGATATTGTCGAGACCACCCGTCAAATGGCTGGAGAGCTGACCAGCCGAATCCAGGTCAGGCTGGTCACCGAAGAACGCGAATGGGTGGTCGACGGCACCACGGTCAATGGCCTGCCGCGGGTGGTGGGCATGAACGGCATCGAGGTGGATTTCGTGGCGCAGGGCCGAATGTTGTTCATGACCAACTGGGACCTGCCGGGGCTGATCGGGCGCATCGGCACCATCCTGGGCGATGCCGGGATCAACATCGCCGGATTTCAGCTTGGCCGCAAGAAACCCGGCGGCAGCGTTATTTCATTCATCAGCATCGATGATGAAGTTCCTGACTCGCTGCTCGAAAAGCTGGCTGCCGCCGAGCATGTCAAAAGCGTGCGGCAGGTTGAGCTTTGAGGGTTTGGAGCTCCAAGGGGTCAGAGGTCAGTCCAGGGTAGTACTGGTGCGCGTGCGCTGCCAAAGCAATTCATCACACCACGGGTACACCGAACAGAATCGGGTGCAGCCAGAAGGCGAAGGCGGCGTAAAGCCCGAGGCCGCCAACTATGACAATGATGTCATTGACCGGTGAGGCGGGAAGTTGTGGGGTATCCGAACTGGCACTGCGACGTCCCACCGAAATGCGATCAACCACTGCCCAAACCAGAAAACCGCCAAACAGCAGTACCGCGGCCAGGGTGCCGTTGATCAGCAGATGGGCCAGCGCCCAGGCCTTGACCGCAACCAGCATGGGGTGCTTGAGCATATTCTGGATGCGGCCGGGGAAATAGGCCGCCAACAAGGCCGGGAAGACCAGCAGCATCAGCAGCATGTTCACGTGTCGAAGCCAGCCCGGTGGGTGGTAAAGCCAGGTCGGGTCCATTCTGGCCTGCCCATAGCCCATGACGATCATCACGAAACCAACCAGGGCGATCAGACTGTACAAGCCCTTGAATCCCCAGGGTCCCACCCTGCTAACCAGACTCGAACGAACCGGTTCGGCCACAATGCGCAGCGAATGCACACCGAGAAACAGGATCAATCCCAGAATCAGCAGGGTCATGGTAAGGCGCTCCAACATAACAAACGATGGTCCCATTCTGCCATGATCGGATCAAAATAGTCTCCCAACTGATAATATTGCCGGGATACCCTAAGGGACTTCATGCGTTTGACAGGTCATGGGCCAGACTCAAATAAAACCAATTGTCAGCATTCGCCACCTCCACGACGATCTGGAACGGCGATGCCATTCACTCAGAAGTGATCGAGATGGGGTGACCCGATCACGCGCTGTGGTCGAGACCGCACTTGAGCGAGATGAAGCGCTTTACGGGATCAATACCGGGTTCGGGGTGCTGGCCAACAAGCGAATCAGTGCCGATCAGTTGGGCCAGTTGCAACGCAACCTGCTGTTATCCCATGCCTGCGGCACCGGCGAACCAGCGCCGGTGGAAATCTCGCGATTGATGCTGAAACTCAAGATCCATGCCCTGGGGCTGGGTCAATCAGGTATTTCGCTGCCGGTGTTTAATCAGTTGCTGGCCTTTGCCGAACATGACATCGTGCCCTATATTCCCTCGCGCGGCAGTGTCGGGGCCTCGGGCGATCTGGCGCCGCTGGCCCATATGAGCCTGCCACTGATTGGTCAGGGCCAGTGCTGGAAAGCCGATTTTTCGGGTCCGGAACCGGCTTCCGAAACACTCAAGCGCCACGAGCTGAAGCCGGTGGAGCTGGCTGCCAAGGACGGCCTGGCCCTGATCAACGGCACCCAATTGATGCTGGCCTATGGTGCGTTCGTTCTACATCGAACCCAGCATCTGCTCGATGCCGCCGACATTCTCGGCGCCATGAGCCTGGAGGCCTTGCAGGGTTCGGCTCGCCCCTTTGATGCGCGGGTGCACACGGTACGCCCTCATCCGGGCCAGATCAAGGTCGCAGAACATATTCGCCGCCTGTTGAAAGACTCCGAAATCCTGGAATCCCATCGTGATTGCGGCAAAGTCCAGGATCCCTATTGTCTGCGCTGCATTCCGCAAGTCCATGGCGCCAGCCGCGATGCCCTGGCCCATTGCAGCATGGTCGTCGAGCGCGAACTGAATTCAGTCACCGATAACCCGCTGGTGTTCGACGACGGCGACATCATCTCCGGCGGGAATTTCCACGGCCAGCCGCTGGCCTTGTCGCTGGACTACGCCGCCATCGCCCTGGCCGAAATCGCCAGCATTTCCGAGCGCCGCACCTACCTGCTGCTGGAAGGCCACGATGGCCTGCCCAAGCTGCTGATGAAGGACACCGGCATCAATTCCGGCTTCATGATCCCGCAGTACACGGCCGCCGCCCTGGTCAGCGAGAACAAGGTGCTGTGCCACCCGGCCAGCGTCGATTCCATCCCGACCTCGCTGGGCCAGGAAGACCACGTCTCCATGGGCTCGATCAGCGCCCTGAAGCTGTTGACCGTGCTGCACAACGTCGAGCGTGTGCTGGCGGTGGAAATGCTCACCGCAGCACAGGCACTGGACTTCCGCGCACCGCTTAAACCCGGGCTCGGTGTACGACAAGCCCATGAGAGGGTCCGCGAGCGTGTCGCCCACGCCCGCGAGGACTATGAGGTTGGCGCCGACATTGACGCCTGTACTCGCCTGCTGCGTTCGGGGGACTGGGTAAAAGCGGTCATCTCGAATGGGTGAAGCGCTGACGCTGGCAGGCCAAAACCTGCTCTCGCCCATCGTGCTGTCGTTTGTGCTCGGTCTGGTTGCCGCGCTGGCTCGATCCAATCTGAGCATTCCCGAGGCCATTGCCAAGGGGCTGTCGATCTACCTGCTGTTTGCCATTGGACTCAAGGGCGGCGCCGAAATCGCTGCCACCGGATTGACGGCGCTGATCGGATTGGCGTTGATCGCAGGTTTCCTGTTGTCCGCGCTGATTCCCCTGCTGGCCTATGCCTTGCTGCGCCTGATGACCCGGCTGGATCGGACCAATGCCGCGGCCGTCGCCGGTCATTACGGATCGATCTCGATTGTTACCTTTGTGGCCGCCTCATCGCTGTTGCAATCAATGGGCGTCTATTTCGAGGGCTGGCTGGTGGCCGTGGCTGCCGTGATGGAGGCCCCGGCGATCCTGACCGCGCTGTGGCTGGCAGGACGGTCGAGCAACGGCGGCGAGGGGCTGCCATGGCGCGAAATCAGCCTGAACGGTTCGATCGTCCTCCTGCTCGGGGCTTTTCTGATCGGCTGGATTACCGGGCCGGCCCGCCTGGCCGAGGTCGAGGGCCTGTTTTCCACGCCGTTCAAGGGCGTGCTGTGCCTGTTTCTGCTCGACATGGGCCTGGTGGCCGGGCGCGGCCTGCGCAACAGCGCCCACCTGCTCCGACCCGGCCTGATCGCCTTCGGCGTTGTAATGCCCGTCATCGGCGGGGGGATCGGAATTGTCACCGGTTGGGCACTGGGCCTGACGACCGGCGGCATGGCCATACTCGGCACACTGACCGCCTCGGCATCCTATATCGCCGTACCGGCTGCCATGCGCGTGGCCCTGCCCAAGGCCAATCCGTCCATTTACCTGACTCTTTCACTGGGCATAACCTTTCCCTTCAACCTGGCGCTGGGCATCAGCCTGTACCTGATGCTGGCCCGCTGGCTGAGTGGAGGCTAATCATGCAAACACACGCTGCCAAGCGCATCGAGATTCTTATCGAGACACCCGCCCTGCGCATCCTGCGCCGCTCGCTGGAAAACTCCGGAGTCAAAGGGTATTCGATCCTGCCGGTGATGGGCGGTTACGGCCGTACCGGCTCCTGGTCACGTGAAGGTGAAGTCGGCGTGGCCAACAGCATGGTCAAAGTGCTTTGCCTGGTCGCGCCCGATCGCGCCGAGCAGGTGCTGGAGGCGGTATTCAAGGTCGTTCACCGGCAGGTCGGCGTCATTTCAGTCAGTGACTGCGAGGTCGTAAGGCGTGAGCGATTCTGAAAAACACAATTCAGTGAACCGATTGACCAACGTCTAGACCCTGCACCGGGTAGTGCCGGATGGCAGCCAGGCCAAGGTGAATGCCATCAGCAATGCGACACTGGTATGGCAGGATGCAAGCATCCTCTGGAGTGGTCCGGCGGCTGAACTGCCGGGTCGTGCGCCAAGAGCGTTTCTGATGGCCTATGGGCGAGGCTGCGCAGTCCCGCTCATGCTGTACAGCAATTGTTCCAGTTGCATCAACCTGTCTTCGAGCTCGTCATTTCGACGGTGCAGCGCAGCGATCTCGGCATCCTTCTTCTGTACGAGCAGATAGACTCCCTGAATGGCCGCCAGCGCAACGCCGTCGGCGTCCAGTGTGGCAATGTGGGTCTCGCTTGCTCCCAGGCCAAACGCCGCGTGGAAATCCTGCGCCATCGGTCCCATGTGCTGCACGTTGGCCGAATCGTCGATGTAGTTCCACCATGAAATGGGAATCGAGGCCAGACGCTGGGCGACATCAACCGGATCAACCGGCACAATATTGCGTTTGACATTGCGATCAGAGATCGATGACCACGACGTGGCGTTGGCAAGCGCCTGCACACCAAGTGAAGCGTTGGCATTCGTAAACAACCGGTAACCATTACTGAAACGAGCCTGGAAACGGTTGGCCTGATTCGAGGAAATATCGGCATTGGTTGAATCGGCGAGCACGAACGATCCCTGATGATCGGCCTTGGCACGGCGGCCAGCAGCAAAGCTGTATGTGCCGGCGGCAGCATTATCCCTCCCGCCGGGGACAGTGGCGTACTGACCCGTAGCCGCGTTGAAGTTGCCTCCACCGACAGTCGCCCAACTGTTGGTAGCAAAGTTTTGCTGCCCGCCGCTGACGGTAGCGCTCAAGCCGGAGGCGATATTGTCGTTGCCGCCGCTGACGGTAGCGCTTTCGCCGGTCGCCGAATTGTCAATACCGCCGCCAATCGTCGCGTAATCGGCACTGATGGTGTGCCAGACTACTTCTGACCCGCCACCACCAATCGTTGCTCCCGAGACCCCTGGCTCCACCACGTTCGAGCTCGACCCACCGACAACGTTGGGACTTTCGGTATTCTGGAACACGCGCAGACCGGGCAGGATCAGGCCCGTGCCGCTTGTACCCTCTTGAACGTGCAGCCGTGCATCGGGGTTGTTGATGCCGATCCCGACAGCACCGGAGACGGCAAGTGCACCAGCCGGCGGAGGATTGGTGTTCATGTTGGAGCCGACGCCGACGCCACCAGTGCCGTAGATGCGGAATCGGGTGGTATTTCCCACGATCACTCGCATGGCGGCCTCGCCGCTTTCGGATTGCACGCGCAGGCGATCACCGCCTGTGCCGGTACCGACAGCAAAGCTTCCGGTGATATCCGCATTACCGGCAACGCTCAGCCGATTGGCCGGCACGCTGGTGCCGACACCCACATTGCCGCCGCTGTAATGGATCCCGCCGCCCGACACCGACCATCGACTGCTAAGCGGTGCCGAGGAAGCATTCAATGCGTTGAGCGCCAATGGTGTGGCCGTGATGGGTTGGCGTGGGTCAAGAATTTGACCGTCGATCTCGATTTCCAGCCACTTGGCTTCACTACCAAACACGCTTCCAAAGTCGAGTTCGACCTGGAACAACCCATCGATGACTTCAACGCTCAATACGATATCGTCTCCACTCTGGCTGCCGCCAAGTGCGTCATTCCATAGCCGAAATGTCATTGGCAAACTATTGCCACTGTAAGGCTCCAAGCCCTGCTGCAGGTGCCCCTGGTAGGTGATTCGTTCTGAGACCGGTTCGAAAAACCCCGCATATGCCACCTGAATGATAGAGGCAAACAGAAGGGCAGGCAGAATTGTCCATGGGCACAATTCAATCATTTGTTTCGTCATGTTCTTTCCTCCGCTTCCGGTTCACCTGGCAATAGAGTAGAGGTAGATGGTAACCACGAGACGACCCGGAAACCTGAAGATTTGTTGAACTTTTGTTGAACTCCTTTGGCCCCGCTGCCGGCTCGCTTGACACGGGAGTTAATAAGTTCACCAGTTGTACTGGGTGGGCAGGCCGAATAGTTTCTGGCCCCAGTAGTCAGTCGCGATGTCAATCTTCGTGGGTCGCCCCTCCGAAGCCGCCTTGATCGAATCGACCGCCAGATCGATCGACTCCGACATAATGCCCCCGGCCACGGCCAGCGGCAGCGCCGGGCCTGATGAGGCTGCCGCCGCAAGTCCAACCCCGAGCTTGGTGCCACCGCCAACGACATCCGCCGATCCGCCAATCACATCCCCCTGACCAATCTGATCGATACCGGTACCAACCTGCCAGCCGGCACCCGCAGCATCCAGCACGCTGAGGAAGTTGCCGGTATGACCGGAATCATACAGCGGCAGCCCTTCGAAAAGATCATTCGCAATCGCCAGATTGCCGGCATTGTCGATCAGGTTCGATGGTCCTCGGCCGGACGGGTCATGACGATTGACCGGGTCGCCGGTTGCGAACAGGAACAGGTTGGCCTGCCCCCCATTGAACAGAATCGGGTCGCGAGTCGTGAAGCGGCCGATCGACGGATCATAGTCGCGGGCGCCGAAACGAACCAGTCCGGTATGGGGTTCGTGCATGCCGCCACGATAAGCCAGCGGCAGAATGGTCCAGGCGCTCGGATCGCTGGTGATGGCGCCAAACTCATCGGTGACCATTTGTTCCATGATGTCGCCGGTAGCGACATCGACCACCATGCGAGGGGTGCCGCGATGGTCGCGAACGACCAGCAAGGTGTCATCGTGATGAATGACATAGTCCGGGGTAGCCGGGTGCAGCGCGTAGACAAAACGCGTCCGAACGCTGCCATCGGCTTGCAACTCCAACAAGGGACTGGCGCCCGTGCCATAAACCCAGCCCGCGACAGGCTCGTCATCCACCAGGCGGGTGACGCGCCGGTCGGCGGCATCATGACGATGCGCAATCACACTGCCGTCAGGCAGGATCAGGGAATGCAGCAGTCCGGCTGCATCGTAATTGAAGACAATGCTCTCGGCGCCGTCGGTGATCGTCGTCAGGTCCCCGGCCAAATCGTGATCGTAACTGCGACCGGCATACTCGATCAGGCGATCGTCAGCGGCATAGACACCAACGGCAAGGTCAGGCCCGCTCACTAGATTGCCGTTGGCATCGTAGCCATAGTTTCTTTCCATGCTCGGCCCGCCCTGCGGCGTCTCGACGGCAGCGACCAGCCTGCCGACCAGATCATAGCCATAGCTCCAGGTGGTCGTGGAACCATTGATCGTTTCGGTTCTCTCGACCACCCGGCCCAGTGCATCCCGACCGAGAATGGCTTCACTGAACAGGGGCAGACCGTCATGAGTCGCGGTAATCGCCAACAGCGCGCCAAAGTCGTCGTAGGTGTAGCTGACCACTGTATCGCCGATCGACCGGCTGGTCACATAAGCACTGCCCGGGTCGCGGCTGATCGACTGCTCGCCGACCAAGACAGGGAAGCCGTCATCGTCGAACTCGGTCGCAATGCTCAAACCACCGATGGTCTCCGAAATGCGCCGGAACGCATCGTCATACGCATAGTCGATCTCGATCGAGGCATCAAACTCGTTACCCAGGCTGTGTTCAACCGTCAGGCGCTCGAGCAGCAGCCCATCATGAGCAAAGCTCTGGACGGCATCGGCCGTGGCCTGCACAAGCTGGCCAGTCACCGGGTCAAAGCTGACCGCAATACCCAGCGCGTCACCACTGCGGGCGATCGGGCGCCGGTCCTGCCATGTGTAAATCAACTCAGTGCCATTGGCCCGTTGTACATCGGTCAGGGCGCCATGGGTATCGAAGCTGTAGGTAGTGTTTGCATCACCCGGGGCAATATGGGCCGCGATTCGATCGCGATCATCGAATACCTGACCATGCGAAAGGCCACCGGGCGGCGTGATGTCGGTCAGATTGCCATGCTCGTCTCGCTCGATCGAAATCACCTGGCCATCAGGCAACGTTCGACTCAGGCTGCGACCCATGGCATCTCGCTCAACCTGGGTGGCCTGGCCGAGCGCATCGGTGCGAGTGACGATATGGCCACCTTCATGGACAAAGCTGGTGATCCTTTCCTGCCCCGCCTCGCCCTCGATCACTGAGACGACCCGGCCCTGAGGATCCCGAACCCAGGACACCGGCGCCTCGCCGGGCAGATCCAGGTGTTCCAGCCGATGCCAGGCATCCAGCGTCGCGACACTGACCCGGCCCTCCGGCGTGGTGGTGGTCCAGGTCCGATCGGCTGCATCGAACACGGCGATCGTTTCCCGACCATCGACCATGCGGCGCTCGGTCAATGTGACGAGCGTTCCGTTGCCATCCAGGTCCACTTCTCTGAGGCGCGTCGTGATGCGCGCCGGGCGATCTTCGTCAGCGGTCATCAACCATCGCTCGGATTCATAGCTCGCGGCTGCCCCGAAGCGCGGGTCGGCCGCGCGCCATGAAATGGTGCTGGTTCCATCCGGATAGAACTGTTGAATGGAACCATCCAGCTGAACTTCCTGCACCGTTACCAGACCGGCCTCATCGGTCAATTCGCGCCGAAATCCGCCATTGGGACGACGCAAGACTCGAATCGAACGTGTGCCGGCATCCGGATGAGTCATGACGGTCAATACCTCATTCAATGCATGGCTCTGTTCCAGACTGGTCACGCCGCCGTCCGGGTCAGTAGCCGTATGCAGGTGCCCGAGCGAGTCATAAGTGAACGAATAGGTGGTCACGGCATCGCTACGCTCGCCGGTGATGGCAGCCAGCAAGCCATCTTCGGTCTTGGCCAGGTCGATGCTGTGCCCATCCGGGCTCATGATGCTGGAGAGATAGCCCTGGCCGTCAACGGTCAATTCGGTGACCTCGCCAAATGGCGCAACGATCGCGGTTGGTCGGCCCGCGCCGTCGCGCAGAATCTGGGTCGTCAAGGTGGTATCCGGCCCGGTGTGATCGACGACGGCCGCCAGCCGACCGGCCGAATCGTATTCGAACTCGCGCAGGACCGTGCCAGTCAGCGCCGAAATCACCCGAAGGTGGCGGCCGTTCTGGCTGAAGACGTCGAGCAGTCGCCCATTCGCATCCGGAAAGGCAATTTCCTCGGTGCTCAAGTCTTCTCCTCGGGGTGACAAGCGAAGGACACGCCAGCGCCGTAAACCGGTTGGAGATCCGGGATTTTCGACCACATAGATGCTGCCATCGGGCCCGGCGGCAGCAATCGTTGCGCCGCGCAAGCTGGTGTTGATCGCAAAGGCGCCGACCTCGGCCCGGTCGAAACTCCCCCCCACGCCGCCATAGCCCATCACGCTGGAAACCAGTCCATCGCTCGAGACCCTTCGAACCCGCGCAGACGGCCCGCTGAGCAACATCGATCTGTCGGGGGCAAGATTGATCGCCGTACCCGAACCCAGCGGTGCGTCACGGAGTAGCCCGCCGTCGCCATTGGGCAGGTTGGCGCCATAACTGGCCGCCGGCTGGAAGCCTCCGCGCACCTGCAGCTCCCCGGTGGGCAACAGCTCGAGCAGTCCCAGGGCCTGGCCCGGCGGCCCGCCGACCGTGATGAAATACAGTGAGTCACGTTCCGACAACGCAATCGGCGAATCCGAGAAACTCTCCACGCGCGGACAGTCATAGAACCAGTCCAGATCGAACTCTGCCGGCACCGGCCCGGTACAGCTGGTGCCGCTGTGCCCGGGACGCCCGTGCCCCAGAACCGTGTGAATCAGGCCTTCGGGGCCAACCCGGCGAATCCGGTCGACCACGCTGCTGCTGGCCCCATGATCGAGCCAGATCGAGCCGTCCTGGGAAACGGCCATGAAGTAAGGCATGCCGAGGCCGGCCTCAGTCGCCGGGCCACCGTCGCCACAGTTGTCGGTTGCGGGACAAACATCGACATCACCGACATAACCGACGACCGAGCTGATGATTCGGGTTTCAGGATCGACCCGGCGAATCCGTCCGGTAGTAAAAGTATCGGCCATCAACAGCGCGCCATCCGGTGCAATCGCCAGGGACAGGGCGCCGGTGTAGGCCTCGTTGGCCGGCCCACCATCGCCGCACAGCTCACCTTTGCCCCAAACACATTCGTTTTCCTCGAAATCGGTCCACAGATCGGTGAACGAACCGACACCGGCATAGGTCTCGATGATTCCGGTCTGCGCATCAATGCGGCGAATTCGAGTGCCATCGATTTCGGCCAGAAAAATCGTGCCATCAGGTGCGACGACGATTTCCCGGATGAAGCGCAGCTCGGCTTCGGTCGCCGGTCCGCCATCACCGCAGGGATCCATGAAACCGCATGAAGTGCCTTGCTCGATTTCCTCCAGGCCCGCGACGTGCTCGACGATGTAGCTGTTGATCGAGGCGGCCGACTCACGGACGCCGCCATGGCCGTAAT
>PWWM01000215.1 GCA_003561495.1 Gammaproteobacteria bacterium | reverse complement strand
GCTCAAACGAAGGCCATGACTGCCGTTGTCGCGCACGATGTTGTCGGTCAACTGGATCGCTCCGCTGGTGCCGGACAGCACTATTCCCTGTTCAACGTGCGTTTCGACGACCGTGCGCTCGATGATGTGATCTTCGCTGCCGCCGCTGATCTCGATACCCACGCGCCGACCCTCGCTGATCACCGAGTCGCGCAGGGTCAGCAAGCCACCACTGCGTACCCAGATCGAGCGCGGATAGGAAAAACTGCTTGCATAGCGCACGTGCAGATGATCCAGAATGGCCTCACCCCCATTGCGCACCTCCACGTAACGCCATCGGCCCGGCTCCAGGTCGCCCGGCTCACTCCACTCGCCCACGGTATCGTCACGGAAATCGGTGAAATAAACCGGGTCGGCAGCCGTCCCCTCGACCGACAGCACGCCATCGACCCGGTATACCGTGGTAAAACTGGTTGATTTGACCACCACCCCGGCCGGCACCGTCAACGTCGTCCCCTCAGCCACCGTGAACAAACCGCCCAGATAGTAGTCATGCAGATTGTTCCAGGTCGTATCCACGCTTAGCGTGCCGTCGCCCAGCCGGACCGGACCGTCCAGGTTGTTGTCCAGTGGCACCACCGTGGCCGAAGCGTTAGGGCTCAAGAACACCGGGCCGGAACTGTTGCCGGTCAAGGTGTTACCCACCAGGCCGGTCATCAGGGGCTGGTCCACAATCGACAGACCATAGCCGCCGTTGTTGATCAGCTCGTTGCCCTCGAAGACCGGCGAACCGGTCACATTGCTCAAACGAAGGCCATGACTGCCGTTGTCGCGCACGATGTTGTCGGTCAACTGGATCGCTCCGCTGGTGCCGGACAGCACAATCCCCTGTTCAACGTGCGTCTCGACAACCGTGCGCTCGATGATGTGATCTTCGCTGCCGCCACTGATCTCGATACCCACGCGCCGGCCCTCGCTGATCACCGAGTCGCGCAGGGTCAGCAAGCCACCACTGCGTACCCAGATCGAGCGCGGATAGGAAAAACTGCTCGCATAGCGCACCTGCAGATGATCCAGAATGGCCTCACCACCATCACGCACTTCCACGTACCGCCAGCTGCCCGGCTGCGGATCACCCGGCTCAATTTCCAGGCCCACCGAGCTGTCGCGAACTTCCGTGAACACTACCGGCTGGGCCTCGGTGCCGTTGACCTGCAATGTGCCATCCACGCGAATCCAAACCGTACTTTCGCTCTTCAGAACCGTGCCGTGGGGTATGGTCAGGGTGACATCCTCTGTCACGGTCAAAGCGCCCGTAACATGGTAGGTGGCCCCCTGGACCAGGGTGGTGTCCTCATCAATGGTTCCGGAAATCTCGATCGGGGCGGCCTGCAGCGCCGATCCGCCGACGACAAGGACGAAAACAATGAGCTGCAGCAGACGCCGTGCGATCACCGAGAGACGATCACTCGGATTGGGCGAACTCGAAACGTCTATGACTGACAAATGCTGGATGCCGGATTTCTGCATGAAACGGACTCCCCTATTGTGGTGGCAAGACGGGTCAGGTCATGATCACTCTGGATCCACTCCAATTTAGAATCAACTCACATAGGACCCGTTGATCTGTATCAAGCACCGGCCCATTCGATCCCAGGATCATGTCATACGATTACCGGAGTTTTTCTGAAAAGCCGGGCAAGATTGACCAAGAAACCCGATTCGATTGCCCACTTGAATATATAAGCTATACCTAATACTATGGGCTGGAAAATATCGAGAATCGATCATGACACGACGCATCAATCACTCAAAGCTCGAGCTGGTGAAACCTTCCGAGGATGTCGACACCAGTCGTCGACGTCTGCTTCAGGCTGCGGGACTGGGGACCTCCGTCGCCTTGATCGGCGGCGGGTTGCTCACCTCGCCAACGGCTGGCGCGATCGAGACGCGCGCCAACATCGTCATTGTCGGCGCCGGGGCGGCCGGTATCGCGGCAGCCAATCGGCTTTCGAGAAGCCTCGATGGCGCGCGCATCACCATCATTGATTCGCGTCAGCGTCACATTTACCAGCCCGGATTGACCCTGGTGGCCACGGGTAGCTGGAAATCGAACAAGTTGATCGACAGCAATGCCCGATATCTGCCCGGCTCGGTCGACTGGATTCAGGACATGGTCGTCGAGTTCGACCCGGAAGCCAACCGGGTCGCTACCGCTTCCGGACAGACCATCGACTACGACTTCCTGCTGGTGACCACCGGACTGAAACTCGATTTCGATGCAATCGAGGGCATGTCACCCGAGCTGATCGGTGAGCAGGGAATCGGCTGTGTCTACGACAGTCCCGAACACGCCGAACGCACTTGGGCCATGATCGATGAATTCACCCGCAGTGGCGGAACCGGCCTGTTCACTCGAGCACCCGGCGGCATCAAATGCGCCGGTGCCCCGCTGAAAGTGGCCATGTTGACCGAAGACCTCGCCCGGCGCCGGGGCAACCGCGACCGGCTTGCCATGAGGTATCAGTCACCCGGTTCGGGACTGTTTTCTCAGCCCGACATGGACGCCTTTCTGAAGCGTGAATTTCCCGACCGCGGCATCTCCATCGACTGGCATCATCGTCTCAAGGGCATTGAACCGGAGCGCAAGCGGGCAATCTTCGCGACAGCCGACGGCGATCAATCCATCGATTATGATTTCATTCATGTCGTGCCCCCCATGCGCGCGCCGGATGCGCTCGGCAACAGTCTGCTCGCCTGGCAGCAAGGTCCGTTTGCCGAGGATGGCAACTGGCTGGAAGTCGATTCGCACAGCATGCAGCATCGACGCTACGCCAATGTGTTCGGCGCCGGCGATTGCGTCGGCACACCGATCGGCAAGACGGCCGCCAGCGTCAAGGCCCAGGTGCCGGTGGCGGTACAGAACCTGATCGAGATCATCGCCGGCCGAGAACCCACGGCCAGCTATGATGGATACACATCATGCCCGCTGATTACCGGGCGCGGACGAGGCATACTCGTCGAGTTCGATTACGAGCTCAATATGGTGCCCTCATTTCCGTTCATCAGCCCGTACCGGGAACACTGGGTGCCGTGGGTCATGAAGGACCGCATGCTGCAACCGGCCTATAACGCTATGCTGCGCGGGCGTATCTGACATGGCATTTTCACTATTCGGCATTCTTGCGGTGATCCTCGAGACCATTCGGCCTTTCCTGCCGGTGATCGGACTGGTCATCGTGGTTGAAATCATTTTCATCGCCCTCGTCCTGCGGCGTCCGCAGCGATCCTGGAGGCGGGGACTTCCGTTGGCACTGATCGGCGGCATCGTGGTCGGCCTGCTGACCCTCGCGCTGGGCCCTTGGCTGACCTCGGCCACCCATGCTGATCTCGCCGGGCTGCTTGACTGGCTGGCCCTGTTCGGAGCCGGCCTGGCCGCCACCGCGCTGTCGGCCTTGTTGCTTTGGCCGCCGGCCACTCTATTCGCACACAAGGAGTAATCATGAATGCCCCTCCTCTACACGCCGCCTGTCTGGCGGCGATTCTTGCAATGGCTGCTTTCAAGACTGTTTCGAGCCATGCCGGCGACACGGGAGATCCCCATTTCAGCATCCTGCTTCGCCTGCAACCCGAACTGATTCATGTCGACGGATCCGCAGCCAAGCAAGCCGACAAGGAAGGCTGGCACCTCACCGATGGCTGGGGCAACGGCACCAAGAACAGCCACAACTGGGGCGCCCTTTTCATCGACGGTGGTTTCGGCGTAACGAGCAACACCCGTGTGATCGGACGGTTGGGCTTCAATGTCGACATGGAGGGTCTCAAGGACGGCGACGCCCGGGAGCGTGAAGTCCAGGCCGGAATCGAAGGCCCCTGGGGACGACTGCTGGTCGGACGCCTGGAAACGCCTTACAAGAAGGCCGGACTGGGCTGGGACCCGCTCAATGCCACATTTCTGCAGTCTCGGGCAAATATTGGTCGGTCCGGCGGCGCCTTCGGCCATGGCAGTTATGTGGATAACGCGCTCAGCTATGCCCACCGCATCGGCGAATTGGACTTCGAGCTGTTCGGAGCCGTCGATGATGTCTCCGACATCGGTTCGGGTGGCACGTCAGGGAATCATGCCTGGGGGCTGTCCATGAACTATTCAGTCGGCTCGGTGGAACTGATGCTGGCGCATATCGATGCCAGCGAATTCAAACAGGGACCGGACAAGCGCACCGGGACCAAGCTGGGCGCACGCTGGAGTGGAGAACGCTGGACGCTGGGAGGGCACTATGAATTCCGGGGAGAAGGCCTGGAAAACGGCGATTTCGCCTTCCTGACCGCCAGCTACCGGATCGATGACCACTGGAATGTCATGACCAACCTGGGCCGCTTCATCGACGATGAAAACCAGGACGATGGCGACTACCTGGCCATCGGCGCTCGCTACAGCTTCGACCGGCGCTTCTCGGTCCACGGCGGCCTGCGCCGCATCAGCCGGGATACCTCGGGGAATGAAAACATCGCCGGAATCGGCATGCGCATACTGTTATCCAGCGGGAATCTACTGGCCCGCTGATCCCGAGACGCGGGCTCGTTAGCCCGCGTTCTGGCGCCGCTCCATGCGCACGGCATCGGAGCGTCGGGCTTCCAGTTCCTCGAGATAGCCATCGTCAAGACCGGTGACGTACTGACCGCTGAAACAGGAACTGTCAAATCCGTCCAGCTTGCGGTTCTTGCCGCGCACAGCTTTCTCGAGGTCGGCCAGGTCCTGGTAGATCAGGCGATCGGCGCCGATGGCCTGGCAGACTTCTTCCTCGGTGCGTCCGGAGGCGATCAGTTCGCTGGCCGCCGGCATGTCGATACCGTAGACATTGGGATAGCGAACCGGCGGTGATGCCGAGGCCAGATAGACCTTGGCGGCGCCGGCTTCGCGGGCCATCTGGATGATCTGCTTCGAGGTGGTGCCACGCACGATGGAATCATCGACCAACAAAATATTCTTGCCCCGGAATTCCAGCGGAATGGTGTTGAGTTTGCGACGCACCGATCGGGCCCGCTCTTCCTGCCCCGGCATGATGAAGGTCCGACCGATATAGCGGTTTTTCATCAGACCCTCGCGATACTTGACCCCGAGCATGTGCGCCAGCGGCAGACAGGCCGTGCGCGAGGTATCCGGCACCGGGATGACCACGTCGATGTCGTGATCGGGCCACTCCCTGAGAATCTTTCCGGCCAGCGCTTCACCCATGCGCAGGCGAACCTTGTAGATCGATAAATCATCGATCATCGAATCCGGTCGGGCGAAGTAAACGTACTCGAAAATGCACGGTGTATGACTGCGCGCCTCGGGACTCTGATAACGATGCAATTGGCCATCCAGGGTCACCAGCACACCCTCGCCCGGGGCCAGATCGCCGATCAGCTCAAAGCCGAGAATATCCAGCACCACCGATTCAGAGGCCAGAATATGCTCCACACCGCGCGCGGATTCCCGTCGGCCCAGCACCACTGGCCGAATGCCTTGGGGATCCCGAAATCCCAGCAAGCCGACCCCGGCAATCAGCGCCACTGCGGCGTACCCCCCCTTGCAGCGCCGATGCAGGCCATCGACCGCGTTGAACACCGACTGCGGTTCGATGCCATTGCCGGCATTCAAAGCCAGCTCGTGGGCCAACACGTTAAGTAACACCTCTGAATCGGATTCGGTGTTGATATGACGTCGGTCCTGTTCGAACAGTTCGGCACTGAGCCGTTCAGAGTTGATCAAGTTGCCGTTGTGGCCCAGGGCGATACCGCAGGGCGAATTGACATACATGGGCTGGGCTTCGTCAGGTCGATCACAGCCAGCCGTCGGATAGCGCACATGGCCAATTCCGACTTCGCCGTTGAGGCCGGCCAGGGATTGCTCGCCGAACACATCGCGAACCAGGCCGATGCCGCGGGCTGATCGCATGCGGCCATCGTCCAGGGTGGTCATGCCGGCAGCATCCTGCCCGCGATGCTGCAGGATGGTCATGGCGTCATACAAGCGCGCTGCAACCGGCGATTGACCATAAATTCCAACGATTCCACACATGATTCAGTCAGACTCCGCTTGTTGCCGGTCAGGCACGTGGTCCTGCACCGATTCGGGAAATTGATCGACCGCCCAGATGGCCAGGCGTTCGAATTCGGGCAGGAGCCTGGACTCCTGCCACCAGGGATCTTCGGGAAAGGGCGTGAAACGGGCGATGATGACGGCCGCCATCACGATTGCCACGCCCCGCAACGCACCGAACAGTGCACCGAACAAACGGTCGGTGCCACTCAAACCGGTACTGGCGATCAACTTGCCCAACAAGTAGTTGAGCATCGCGCCGACCACCAGCACCAGCACGAACACCCCGACAAAGGCAATGATGATGCGCACCGACGGCATTTCGATCCACGGATCCATCTGCAGCGCCAGCGGCCCGGAGGCCTGCAGCGCGGCATACACGGCAACCACCCAGATCAGCAGCGAAAAGGCTTCGCGCAGGAACCCCCGAAACAGGCTGACCAGCATGGAGACCAGGCAAACGCCCAGGATCGCCACATCCGCTGCACTCATGGATGCGACACCACCAACCCTTCCAGGCCCGCCTGCTCCAGCAATTCATCAAGAACCTGCTCGGCCCGCTCCCGGGACTCTGAAAATCCGGCGCGAACGCGATGGATAGTTCGTCCGCCGACTTCTTCGGAATGAATAAGGCCGTCGAAGCCATGATCCTCAAGTCGGGCCAGCAGGGCCAGGGCATTGTCGCGGCTGGCAAAAGATCCAACCTGGACCGCGTAGCCCGGCGTCAACTCCTCGGCTTGGGCGGCTTCACCCTGCCGAACCACCGGATCGACCCCGGCGACGGTGCGTGCAATCTGGTCACGCGCGCGCTCGGCTTCGGCCGAGCTGACATAGGGACCGGTCCGCACACGATGCAATTCGACCTCACCGCGCACCAGCCGGTCAACCACGACGGCATGGCCCAGACCATCCAATCGTTCGGCAATATCCCTGGCCGTGGTCTCGGAACCAAAGCTGGCAACCTGAACCATCCACCCTTCCATCACCTCCGGCTCGGGGGATGGCTCTCGTTCGGGTTCGGGTTCCGGATCAGGTTCAGTAGGCGTAACGGGCTCGGGCTCGATCGTCGGTTCATCGATAGGTTCTGCCTCGCGTTCCGGTTGCCGCTCCGATTCGACTTCCGGGACAGCCGGCGCCGGATCCACGTCCAGTCCGGGATCGGGAAACTCCGGCTCGATGGTACGCGGCGGCTCGGCTTCGGCCGGCTGACGCGCTTGCTCGGCATCCAGCGGCATGCGTCTCCTCTGGGGCCGGTCTGTCGGACGCTCCGGCATGTCAATGGGAATGTCGCGGCTGAGACGTTCCTCCTCGGGCGCATCAAACAGCATGGGAACAAAAATGACCGCCAGCGCAATCAGAATGGTTGCGCCGATCAGTCGCTGTTTCAAAACCTTGTCCATGGCGTCCTATTCGAGAGTTTGCAATAGCGGTGCGGCCGCGGCCACGGTATGAAAGGATCCGAATACGACCACTCTGCCGTGATCGCCGGAACGCTCAAGCGCGCATCGAAGCGCTTCAGGGACTGATTCTACCGTTTCCACGCTGCCGGTGACAGCGGCACGCGCCAGCATGCCGGAGATTTCCTCACCGGGCAGCCCACGAGTTCCGGACAGGGGCGCCACCAGCCAGTGATCAAAGCAGCCGTCCAGCGGTTTGACGATTCCCGAAATATCCTTGTCATTCAAGGCGCTGAAGACCGCCGTGCTGGGGCCTTCGGCATGGCCCAGCGCGGCTGCCAGACACCGCGCGGCAGCCGGATTATGGGCCACATCGACAATGATTTCGGGTGAATGGCCAATGCGCTGAAAGCGCCCGGGCAACCGTACGCTGGAGATTCCCCGGCATAGCGCCTCATGGTCGATAAATAAACGATCACCCAATGCCTCGATTGCCATCACGGCACAGGCAGCATTGGCCTGCTGCCATTTTCCGGCCAGCGCCGGGGCGGGGAATTTCCGCCGCGATACCGAAGTAGCCAGAATAAAACTCTCTCGACCGTTGCGCCACCTGAAGTCCCGACCGGCCAAAAAAAGCTCGGCGCCACCTTCCTGAAGGACGGCCATCAGACCGCTGGGCAGTTTCTTTTCCCCGACGATCAACGGCTTGCCCGACCTGGCGATCCCGGCCTTTTCACGCCCGACCGCCAGCCGGGTCCGTCCAAGCCAGGCGGCATGATCCAGCGCAATGGAGGTAATGACCGAAACATCCGGATCAACAGCATTGACGGCATCCAGGCGCCCGCCCAGGCCCACCTCGAGCAACAGGATATCGCACGGCGAGCCGGCGGCAAGCGCCAGGCCGGCCAGGGTGACGTGCTCGAAATAGGTCAGGAGGACATCCTCGCGGGCCGATTCGACCTGCTCCAGGGCCGCCACGATCTGCCCGTCCTCGGCCGGGTGACCGTCCAGCCGCATGCGCTCGCCGAAACTCAGCAAGTGGGGTGAACTGTAGGCAAAAGTACGATAACCGGACGCAAGGGCCATTTGCTCAAGGTAAGCGACGACCGAGCCCTTGCCGTTGGTTCCGCCGACGGTGATGACCGGTCGATCGCCAAGGGCCGGTCCAAGTCGATTGAGAACCCGCAGAACCCGATCCAGACCCAGGTCGATATGAGACTCGGGCGAACGGGACTCCAGCAGTTCCAGCCAGTCTGCCAGGGTGTGGGCGGCCAAGCGGGTCTACTCGGGGCGGGATATTCCAGAACCGCTGCCGGATGAGTCCGGATCGAGCAACTCGCCCTCTCGGACTTCGGGTTGGCGAGTGCCAAGCATCAAGGTCAGCAAGACATGAATGCGCTGACGCAATTCACGCCGATCAACAATCTGGTCGATCGCGCCCTTTTCCAGCAGGAATTCGGAACGTTGAAAGCCTTCCGGAAGTTTTTCCCGCACGGTTTGCTCGATCACCCGTGGCCCGGCAAACCCGATCAGGGCATTGGGTTCGGCCAGGTTGACATCACCGAGCATGCCCAGGCTGGCCGATACGCCGCCAGTGGTGGGATGAGTCAGAACCGAGATGAACGGCAGACCCTCTTCGGCCATGCGCGCCAGACCCGCGGAAGTCTTGGCCATCTGCATCAGCGAAAACAGACCTTCCTGCATGCGTGCACCCCCGGAGGCCGAAAAACAGATCAGGGGCACACCGCGTTCCAGGCATTCCGAGACCGCAACCATGAACTTCTCACCGACCACCGAGCCCATGGAGCCGCCCATGAAACGGAAATCGAAAGCGCACGCAACCACTTCCATCTCGAGCAATTTTCCACGCAACACTACCAGCGCGTCATTCTCCCCGGTGCTTTTCTGGGTGGCCACCAGCCGGTCGCGGTACTTCTTGGTATCACGGAACTTGAGCATGTCCACCGGCATCAAATCAGCACCCAGCTCAACATGATCGCCTTCATCAAGAAACGCTTTCAGTCGTGCCCGGCCCGACAGACTGAGATGATGGTTGCACTTCGGGCACACATAAAGATTGCGCTCCAGCTCGGGCTGGTAAAGCACGGCATCACAGGATTTGCACTTGACCCACAGCCCGTCGGGAACCTTGCGCGACTTGCCGCCCTCGGTGCGAATGCGCGCCGGCATCAGTTTCTGGAACCAGCTCATGACAGGTTGACAGCCTTTTCGGAGTTTACGGGGCTGCCATTGTCCATGGCCTGGCGCACCGGGGCAAGGAATTCGGTCACGACCTCAATCGCCTGATCTTTTGAATCACACTCATCCAGTCGCTCCACCAGGGCCGAACCGATCACCACCGCGTCGGCCAATCGAGCCACTGAAGCGGCCTGCTCCGGCTTGCGAATTCCGAAACCGACCGCCACCGGCAGATCCATCCGGACGCGAATGCTCTCGAGCATCGGGGCCAGGGCATCGACATCCAGGGTGGCGGCGCCGGTGACACCCTTGATGGAGACGTGGTAGACAAAACCTCCCGCCAGTGCGGCGGTTCGCTCCAGTCGTGCCTGCGTGGTGGTTGGCGCAACCAGGAAAATCTGGTGAAGGCCGTTTGCAGCAAGCTGGCCATGCAGATCCCCGGCCTCGTCGGCCGGGCAGTCAACAATCAGCAATGCATCCACGCCGGCCTCGGCGGCCTCTCGGGCAAATCGCTCGCTGCCGCGCCGCTCGATCGGGTTGGTATAGCCCATCAGAACCAGGGGCGTTTCATCGTCGCGTTGACGAAATTCACGCACCATGGCGAGCACATGGTCAAGCCCGGTGCCCTGCTCCAGGGCGCGGGCACAGGCATTCTGGATCACCGGGCCATCGGCCATGACATCGGAAAACGGCATGCCGAGTTCAACCAGGTCAGCACCGGCGGCAACGGCCGCATGCAAAATGTCGACCGTGAATCCCGGATCGGGATGGCCGGCGGTGACATAGGGGACCAGGGCCACCCTGCCCTGGGCCTTGAGCGACTGAAATCGCTGATCAATTCGGTTCAAAATTCGATCCCCTCCAGGTCAGCCACGGTTTGAATATCCTTGTCTCCACGCCCGGACAGGTTGACCAGGACCACTTGATCCGCCGACAGCTCGCCCGCCAGCTTCATGCCGTAGGCAATGGCGTGGGCGCTTTCCAACGCCGGCATGATGCCTTCACTGCGGGTCAATGCATGGAAGGCTTCAAGCGCTTCATCGTCGGTGATTCCCACATATTCGGCCCGGCCGGAGTCCTTGAGCCAGGCATGCTCCGGCCCGACGCCGGGATAATCCAGTCCGGCAGAGACCGAGTGAGTATCACGAATCTGGCCGGCCTCATCATCGAGCAGGTAGGTTCGGCTGCCGTGCAACACGCCGACACGGCCGGCACACAGGCTGGCGGCATGCTCATGACCACTCAATCCACGCCCTGCCGCTTCCACGCCGTACATGGCTACCTCGCGATCATCGACAAAGGGATGAAACAGGCCCATTGCATTGGAGCCGCCACCGACACAGGCGACCAGTGCATCGGGCAGGCAGCCGTACTCATCAAGCATCTGGCGGCGCGCCTCGCGTCCGACCACGGCATTGAAATCACGCACCATGGCCGGGTACGGATGCGGCCCGGCCACCGTGCCCAGAATGTAGAAGGTGTCATCGACGTTGGTGACCCAATCGCGCATGGCCTCGTTGAGCGCATCCTTGAGGGTTTTCGAACCCGAGTCGACACTGACCACTTCGGCGCCCAGCAACTTCATGCGGTAGACGTTTACGGCCTGGCGACGCACATCTTCCGAGCCCATGTACACCACGCAGTCCATGCCCAGGCGGGCAGCCACCGTGGCGCTGGCTACACCGTGCTGACCGGCGCCGGTCTCGGCAATCACGCGCTTCTTGCCCATGGCTCGGGCCAACAGTCCCTGCCCAACGGTGTTATTGATCTTGTGGGCGCCGGTATGGTTGAGATCCTCGCGCTTGAGCACGATTCTGGCGCCGCCCATCTTGCGAGTCAGGTTCTCGGCCAGGTAAAGCGGTGAGGGCCGGCCCACGAAATGTGTCAGGTCATGGTCCAGCTCGGCCAGAAAGGCCTTGTCCTTCATGATCTGACGCCAGGCCAGATCCAGCTCTTCCAGGGCGGGCATCAGCGTTTCAGACACGAATCTCCCACCAAAAACCCCGTAGTGACCGGTCGGGTCGGGCATGGATTCACTTGAGGGCAATCGAGTTGCGGTTTCAGCCATGACGCACCGCCTCCATGAATGATTTCATCAGCTTATGATCCTTGATGCCGGGACGCTTTTCCACACCGGAAGAAACATCCACGGCATGTGGTTGCAACTGGCGACAAGCCATCGCCACATTGTGCGGATTCAGGCCACCGGCCAGAATCCAGGGCCGCTCGGGCACTTCAAGCCCGGACCAGTCGAAGGACTTGCCGGTGCCTCCCGGCTGACCCTGCACATGTGAGTCCAACAATAGCGCATCTGCCGTGTGGAATGCGGCAAAATCGGGCACTTGATGGCCCGCCATGGCCAACGCCTTGATCCAGGGGCGCCTGAAGCGGCGACAAAACGCTTCGGTTTCACCGCCATGAAACTGTAACCAGTCCAGAGGCACCCGGTCCAGGATTTCACTGATCGAGTCAGCAGCCTGGTCCATGAACAGGCCGACCCGGCACACGAATGGCGGCAGAGCCCGGCAAATCGCAGCAGCGCACTCTACAGTGACATGGCGCTTGCTGCGCTCTGTGAACACCAGGCCGACAGCATCCACGCCCAGGTCAGCTGCCGCCTGTGCATCCTCGATACGTGTCAGCCCGCAGATCTTGACTCGAGTCATGATACTGGTTCCCGGTCATCAGAAGGAAAATCGACCATTTGATCGGTAGGCAGGTCAGGGTAGTCGGGATAGCTGGCAGCCACGAACACCAGTCCCTGGGCAGGCGCAGTCACGCCCCCCTGGGTCCGGTCACGCGCCTTGAGCAGCTCGCCCACCCAGGCAGGATCACGATCGCCCTGGCCCACGGCGATCAAGGCGCCGGCAATGTTTCTGACCATGTGATAGACAAATGCATTGGCTTCAATGTCGATGTGAATGAGATGATCGCATCGGGTCACCTGCAGAGAGTGAACGCTTCTGACCGGGGACTTCGATTGACAGCCCACGGCCCGAAAACTCGAGAAATCATGCTCGCCCAGCAAGTGATCGGCTGCCTCCTGCATGCGTATCTCGTCCAGTGGCTTGCGGATCCAGCTCAGGCGGTCACGGGCAATTGCCGGGCGCACCCAGCGATTGATAATGCTGTATCGATAACGACGCGAGCGGGCTGAGAAGCGGGCATGGAACCCGGCGTCCACTTCTCGCACCCACAACAGACTGATTCCGGCCATCAGCTGGGTATTGGCGCCCAATACCCAGGAGAGCTCACTGCGTCGTGCAGTGGTATCGAAATGGATCACCTGGCAATGGGCATGGACACCGGTATCGGTACGCCCGGAGCAATGCACTGTAATGGCCTCGTCCGCGACCCGACCCAGCGCCTGCTCAACACATTCCTGCACGGTCGGTGACTGGCGCTGGCGCTGCCAGCCGTAAAAACCGCTACCGTCATACTCGACGCCTGCCACCAGGCGCATGGTGCGATCGGTCAGAGATCCTCCAGCAGTTTGGCTGCCTGCTCACGCATGGTCTCCGATCCACCGCTGGTGATCTCCTCCAGCAAGGCACGCGCGGATTCGGGGTCATCCATGGACAGGTAGGCACGCGCCAGATCCAGCTTGACCTCGGCGTCCTCATCGCTGAGCTCTGGTTCTCCGTCGCCCTGTTGTGGTCCGGCACTTTCAGGCTCTGATTCCTCGCCATCGCCATCACCAGCCAGAAATGCCTCGATCTCACGATCACCACTTTCATCGGCGCCCGGCAGGTCGTCTTCGGAAACTTCGGGGTGCTGATCCGGCTCGACATCTTCCGAAATATCCAGATCATCATCCATGTCCAGACTCAGTGCATCCGGATCCGCCCCAGCAAACGGCTCGGATTCACTGCCATCATCACCGTCTTCTTCAGCGAAGATATCTTCGGCCCTGTCCCGCTCATCATCGATCTCGAACTCGGAAATATCCAGCTCGTCATCGGATTCCGAGCTGGTCGGACCGTCTTCTTCGCGGGTCGACAATGCCGGGTCATCCAGTCGGTCAGACACTTCGGCCAGGTCCAGATCTTCACCTATATCCTCACCATCATCGATTGACTCGGACTGCTCCTCATCCATCAAACGAGTGTCGGACTGCGCGGATCCTTCATCCTGTCGATCCTCTTCGGTCGTAAAGACTTCTTCCCCGCCAATGTCGGTGTCGGGCTCTGCATCCGAGCCCAGTTCATAGTCATCAGGGGTGGGGCGAGCGTCTTCGTCGGATTCGAGGATTCCCAGCATTTCGCGCGTTCGGTCATCCAGTCCTTCGTCATCGTCGACATCGTCTTCGAAGCGCTCTTCCGGCGGAGTCAGCAATGGATGGTCCGGGGCATGGGTCACGGCCAGGTTCAAGGCCTCCTGCCAATCCGGATGTTCATCACTGTCCACCTGACGATACATGTTGTCCAGGGCCTCGGCAAAGCGCTCGTTTTCGTTATTGTCAGCCAGCGCCTGAACCAGTGCCAGGTGAGCAGCCAGGTTCTTCGGATCGGCGGCAACCCGCTTCCGGGCGGCTTCAATCGCGTCCTCACCTCGTCGAGTCGCGGCCGGCGAAGACCTCATGCCGGTATCGGCACGTCGCCTCAGGACAATGATTGCTACCGCCACCAGTCCCAACACGATCAGTGCGGCCACCAACCATAGCCACCATGGCAGACCCGCAGCTTCGGGCTCGGCCACCGCCGGCGCTTCCCCGGGTTGTGGCTCCGGAACCGTTTCATCGACCGGGTCCGGTCGCGGCTCGGTCACGCCCTCTTCGCGGGCATCCGGATCGGTGACTGCCAGCTCTTCCTCCAGCTCACCGAAATATTCGCCGATGGCGTCTTCATCGGCATCCGGATCGGGAATGCGCTGGGGCGCATCCAGACGGGCCAGTCGGGCACGACGCAGGCGCGATTCCAGTACGGCCATTTCCTCGTCGGCCACGGCCAGGCCGGCGGCATCCCGAGTTTCAATGGCTTCACGAATGTCCTCGATTTGACGGTAGAGCTCATCGGTTTCCAGGCCATCGGCATACATGCGGTCTTCCAACTCACCCAGACGACGCGAGGCACGCTGGATCTCGCCCTCGGAAACCACCGGGCCTTCGTCAAACAAGTCGCTTTCCGGCGGCACTACTTCTAGGCGATGAACCGTTTCCGGGTCCGGAACCGCCTCGGCAGGTTCCTCCTCACGGGGCGCTTCAACTTCAGGAACGGCTTCCTCGGCAACTATCGGCACATCCCGACGCTCAGGCACTCGGTCGCGCCAGGCCTGCATCTGCGCTTGCATGCGTTGGTCTGCCTCACGCGGTGACAAGGCCTCGATTTCCGCACGCTCAGGCATGCTTAGTTCCGCCCCTCGCTGGAGCCGATTGACATTGTTGTCGCGGAATGCGTGCGGGTTACGATCAAGAATGGCCAGCATGACCTGGTTCATGGTCAGGCTGGTATCGGGGCGCCAATCATACGCAATGCCCCAGAGCGTCTGGCCGGCCGTGACCGGGCCAACAACATCCGGTCTCGGTTCTTCAGGCGCTGGCGCAGGTTCAGGCGCAGGTTCAGGCGCAGGTTCAGGCGCAGGTTCAGGCGTAGGCTCTGCAGGGCGAACGGGCCGGTCCGGCGCTGGCCGCTCAGGCTGAACCGGCTCAGGCTCGGCCACGGCCGGGCGTTCTGGCGGTCGCTCTTCCACTTCGCGACGCGTGACCGGCGGAGCCACTTCATAGGTCGGAGGATCGAGAAAAACCGTGTATTCACGCAACAAGCGGCCACTTGCCCAACGTGCGTCGATCATGAAGCGCAGGACCGGATCATGAGCCGGACGTCGTGACGTGACCCGCAAGATTGGCGGATCGGAGCGGTGGTCCACTCGTACATCCAGACCCAGCGCACGAGCCTCGGTGGGAACACCCAAACGCTCGTAGTCGGCGGAGCTCGCCGGCTCGACCGTCAGCGAATCCAGGGCATCAGAATCGGCCTCGATCAGCCGGATGGTGATATCCAGAGGCTGACCCAGATAGGAATTGACCCGAGCCTCCCCAAGGCCCAGGGCACGCAAACCATCGGCGGGAAACAACAGCATCAACGCCCCCAGCCCCATTAGCATGATCAGTTTTGCTGTCGAAAATCGCATGGGTGCAGCCACCTTGTGGGAATGCTTTTTTTGTGAATTCAAGCGAGTATACCAATCTCTTCACACAATGAGAAACCCCGGAACCCTGGTTTCATTGATCCGGCCGAGCCAATCCTCCGCGCGATTCTACTTGCTGTGGCCAATCAGGTATTCGGCAATCTGCACAGCGTTGAGGGCAGCACCCTTGCGAACGTTGTCCGACACGACCCAGAAATCGATACCTCTAGGATGACTCAAGTCGCGCCTGAGACGGCACACAAACACGGCGTCGCTGCCGGCAGCATGGGTCAGCGGCATGGCCAGGTCCTTGCCCTTCATCACCACTATTCCCGGCGACTTCTCGAGCAACTTGCAGACCGCGCTGACCTCGATGTCTTCCAAGGTTTCAAGATGGACCGCCTCTCCGTGACCGATGAAGACAGGAACTCGAACGGCCGTTGCATTGACCTGAATGTCATCACTATTCAGGATCTTGCGGGTTTCGCGATGCATCTTCATTTCTTCCCGTGTATAGCCATTGTCCTCGAAAACATCAATGGCAGGGATCAAGTTGAAAGCGATCGGGGCGCTGAGAACTTCGGACCTGGGTTCACGAAAATTGAAGCGATCGGCGCATTGACGACCCAACTCCTCCATGGCCGCCTTGCCGGCGCCGGAGACGGATTGATAGGTCGCGACATTGATACGCGCCACGCCGGCCGCCCTGTGAATCGGGGCGATGGCCAGCAGCATCTGGATGGTTGAGCAGTTCGGATTGGCGATGATCCCACCGGGCTGAAAATCATCCAGAATGCCCGCGTTCACCTCCGGCACCACCAGCGGCACCTCGGGATCCATGCGGAAATGCGAGGTATTGTCAATCACGGTGCAACCGGCTGCGGCCGCTTTAGGCGCAAACTCGGCCGAGACACTGCCACCGGCCGAAAACAGCGCAAAGTCCCAGCCGGAAAAGTCAAATGTCGCCAGGTCATCAACGATCAACGACTTGCGCCCGAAACTGACTTCGCGCCCGACCGAGTTGCTACTGGCCAGCGCGGCCACTTCACTGACCGGAAACTTGCGTTCAGCCAACAACTCCAGCATGACCTCGCCGACGGCGCCGGTGGCACCGACAACGGCGACGCGGTATTCGTTCTTTCGGGGGATTGCCATGGTTCCTGATTGATTGCCAGTGGTTGATGGTTGCAGAGTAACCGAAAATGCGGTTTCCGGTTTCCGGTTTCCGGTTTCCGGTTTCCGACTACCGACTACCGACTACCGACCTCCGACTACCGACCTCCGGCCTCACCCCGGAATCCTCGGCTCCTGCGCTTCCACATCCCCACACTGAGCCCGATGCAGCAGCCAGTGATCCATGATGACCAGGGCCAGCATCGCTTCGACGATGGGGATAGCGCGAATGCCCACGCAGGGGTCGTGGCGGCCGGTGGTGATGATTTCGACTGGTTCCCCGTTTGTGTCAACCGTACGGCCAGGCAGGCGTAACGATGAGGTCGGCTTGAAGACCACGGAGACCTCGACCGGTTGGCCGGTGGAAATGCCGCCCAGTACGCCGCCGGCGTGGTTGGACAGGAATCCGTCCGGGGTGATCTCATCGCGATGCTCGGTGCCCTTATGCGCAACCGACTTGAAGCCTGCGCCGATTTCCACGCCCTTGGTGGCATTGATGCTCATCATGGCCGCGGCGAGGTCGCCGTCGAGCTTGGCGTAGACCGGTGATCCCAGCCCCACCGGGACGCCAGTGGCGCGAGCCCGCACCAGGGCGCCGACCGAATCACCCGACTTCCACAAGGCCTTCATGTATTCCTCGAGATCGGCGACCCGATCGGCATCGGGACAGAAGAACGGATTGGAATCAATCACCGATGAATCGAAGTTTTCATCGCAACTCAGCTCACCAAGCTGTGCAAGCCAGCCGGTAATCTCCACACCCAGACGTTGTTTGAGAAATTTGCGTGCCAGTGCACCGGCCGCCACCCGCATGGCGGTCTCACGCGCCGAGGACCGACCCCCGCCCCGATAGTCGCGAATGCCGTACTTGTGATGATAGGTATAGTCGGCATGGCCCGGCCGGAACTGCTCGGCTATTTTGGTGTAATCCTTCGAGCGCGCATCGGTGTTGTGAATCAGCAGCGCGATCGGCGTTCCGGTGGTCTTGCCCTCGAACATGCCCGACAGGATTTGCACGTCCTCGGCTTCCTTGCGCTGCGAGGTCCAGCGACTCTGACCGGTCGCCCGCCGCATCAATTCGGCGCGAATTTCCTCGGCAGTGATCTCGAAGCCGGGCGGAAAGCCGTCGATCACACAGCCAATCGCCGGCCCGTGGCTTTCGCCGAAGGTGGTGAGGGTCAGGATGTGGCCGAAGGAGTTTAAGGGCACAGGTGCAAGGTTTAAGGTTTAAGGGTTAAGGATTACAGATTTGAGTAGTTGGGGCCCGATCCACCTTCCGGCGTCACCCAGTTGATGATCTGGTAGGGGTCGGCGATGTCACAGGTCTTGCAGTGGACACAGTTGGATGCGTTGATCTGGATGCGTTTGCCGTTTTCGTCCTCGACCTTTTCATACACTTGCGCCGGGCAGAAGCGGGTGCAGGGGTTGCCGTACTCCTCTTCGCAGCGGGTGAAGCAGACGTCCGGTTCGACGATTTGCAGGTGGATGGGCTGGTCTTCGTCGTGGGCCGTGGCGGCGAAATAGACCGAGGCCAGGCGATCGCGCGGCGGGAGATCCCGGTCCACGAAGTCATAGTCAAACCCACCCTCTTCGAGCTTGCGGTACTGCTCATGGTCGTGGTGGTTTTTCAGTGTGCGCGGCAGTTTGCCCAAGGTGATGGTTTCGATTGCCGCGGTCAGTAGTCCACGCCACATGCCCCTGCTGAAACCGGGGCGGATATTGCGCACTTTTTTCAGCTCGGCCACGATCGGCGAGCTTCTCAAGCGCGCATCGAAGCCGTCGCTGGAGAGATTCTCGGCCAGGTGTTCGGCGGCCAGCATGCCGGACTTCAAAGCCTGGTGCACGCCCTTGATCTTGGGTACGTTGAGCAGGCCGGCCGAATCACCGATCAGGATCGCGCCGGGCATTTCCACCTTCGGCAGGGACTGATAGCCGCCCTCAACCAGGGCGCGGGCGCCGGAGGAGAGGATTTCACCCCCCTCGAGCAACTCCCGCATCCACGGATGATGCTTGAACTGCTGGAAAGCCTCGAACGGGCTGAACTTCGGATCCTGGTAGTCCAGCCCGCAGACAAAACCAACCGCCAGCCTGTTCTTGTCGAGGTGATACACAAAACTGCCGCCGTATATGCTGTTGGGCAGCGGCCATCCAATCGAGTGCTGGACCAGTCCTTCCTGCACGCGGCCCTCGGGCAACTGCCACAGCTCTTTCATGCCAATGGCGTAGGTCTGCGGATCACAATCGGCATCAAGCTTGTAACGGGCAATGGCCTGCTTGGTCAGATGGCCCCGACAGCCCTCGCCCAGCACCGTGACTGGTGCCCGAATTTCGATACCTTCAACGTAGGAATCCTTGGGCTTGCCGTCGATATCCACGCCCATGTCACCGATGATCACGCCGCGTACCGCGCCCTGATCGTCGATTGATAATTCAGCGGCGGCAAACCCGGGAAACAGATCCACCCCGAGCGCTTCAGCCTTGGGCGCGAGCCAAGCACACATTGCACCCAGCGAGACAATGAAATTCCCATGGCCTTTCTGTTGCGGCGGGGTCGGCATGCGGCGCTTGCCGGTCTTGGACAGCATCACGAACTGCTCACCCGTGGCGGCCACGCAGATCGGCGGCGGATCCTCGCGCCAGCCCTCGACCAGCTCATCCAGCGCATCCGGTTCGATCACGGCGCCGGAAAGAATATGCCCGCCGATCTCGGCGGCCTTCTCGATCACGCAGACATTGAGCTCGTCCTTGAGTTGCTTCAGACGCATCGCGCAGGCCAACCCGGCCGGGCCGGCGCCGACAACGATCACGTCATATTCCATGATTTCGCGTTCGGACATGGGTTCCTCATTCGCCTGGTAGGGCCTCGATTATATCGAACGATGTTCAAGAACATCCGAAAAACGCTTTGGGAATAGTGCAGTTGCATCATGCCAACTGAATATGAACGGTGTAGTGTCCCGTCAATCGTTCATAACTGCTTGCGAGGGAACGCCCAATGTCAAAAGCATCTGCGCACCATCCTTGTTCTAGGACCGCCAGGCATCTATTGCTTGGAATTGCAATCCTTGCGTTTTCTCTGGTAGTCATTGCCGCCGATCGATCAGGGGAAAACGATTCAGGGGCCTATGGTTGGCAAACAACCTTTTCCGGCCCGGGCATTCCCGGCGGCAGGATCTACGCCAGCGTCATTCATGACGGTGACCTGGTCATCGGCGGCAGTTTCGAGGTCATCGGCGACACCGTGGCCAACGGCATTGCCCGCTGGGATGGGCAGCAGTGGCATGGGTACGAGGGTCCCTCGGACATCGGCGTGGGCCAGGGAGATGTGCTGGCGCTTGAAGTCTTCAATGGTGAACTGATCGCCGGCGGCAGTTTTTCGACTGCCGGTGGTGAGAACATCGAGCGCGTTGCGCGCTGGACCGGCACACAGTGGGAATCGCTCACGGGCCCCCAGGGCGATGACCCCAGTGGGGCTGTTCGAGCCCTGCACGCATGGAATGGCAGCCTGTATGCCGGTGGACTGTTCCGCGACATCGGAGACCTTGCCGTTAATCGCATCGCACGCTGGGACGGCACGAACTGGTTTGCACTGGAAGCCGGCGGCGAGGTCGGGGTCGATAGCCGGGTCGAGGCGATCCTGGAATTCCAGGGTGAACTGGTTGTAGCCGGAGGTTTCACTGATGCCGGGGACGTCGAAGTCAACAACATCGCACGCTGGGATGGCTCGCAATGGCTGCCGTTATCGGGCCCGGATGGCGTCGGGACCAGCAATCGAGTCGAAGCGCTTTCGATCTGGAACGGCGATCTGGTCGCCGCAGGCGGCTTCGTTGAAATCGGCGGCATTGATGCTGACCGAGTGGCGCGTTGGGACGGTGATCGCTGGCATGCTATCGAGGGTTCCGATGGCGCCATCGGGGTCAGTGATACAGCGCACGCGCTGGCGGTATTCAACGACGTCCTGTATGTCGCGGGCAGGAACTTTACCGAGGCCGGAAGCATCGAGGTCAACCGCATCGCCGGGTTCGATGGTCAGGACTGGTTTGCGCTGGAAGATGGCAATGTCCCCGGCGCTGACGCCCGAATCCAAAGCCTGATCGAATACCAGCAACGCCTGATCGTGACGGGCGGATTCGACCGGGCCGGCGGCAACATCTTTAATGGGATTGCCGGTTGGGATGGGCAGACCTGGTCGGCGTTCGAGTCCCGAACCGGCGCCGGGTTGAACGGGACGACCAGAAAGCTGCTTGAATTCCAGGGTGAGCTGATCGCCGGCGGGCAAGCAACGATTGCCGGTGATACGGAGGTGAGTCGGGTGGCGCGCTGGGACGGCGAGCGATGGCATCGGCTGGAGGATGACCCGGCACAAGGACTCGACAACGCCGTTAGAACCATGTTCATTCATGACGGCAACCTGGTGGCATCGGTCAATCGTCCCGATGGCCACCAGATCCTGACCTGGAACGGGGCCGCGTGGCAGACTCTTGCGCCCGGCGTGGCCAGCACCTTCAATAGCCTTGTCTATCGTATGACTGAATTCCAGGGTGATCTGATCGTGGCGGGCTTCTTTACCGAGGTCGATGGAATCTCGACCCAATACGTCGCCCGCTGGGATGGCGCCGAATGGCATGCCTTGCAAGCCCCGTCAGGCGATCAACTCGATGAGCCGGTCGCCGATATCCAGGTGTTCGACGATGACCTATACGTGGCCGGGTATTTCACCGATGCCGGCGATGTGGAGGCCAATGGCATTGCACGCTGGGACGGCGATGACTGGCACGCGCTGATCGATGGCTCGACTCCCGGGGTGGATCCGGACGGATTTACCGAGCACCTGCATGTCTTCGAGGATGAGCTGATCGTCGGCGGTTTTTTTGACCAGGCCGGTGAACAGGCCATTGCTCACCTGGCGCGCTGGGATGGCACGAGCTGGTCGGAGTTCGAAGCGCTTGCCGGCCCGCAGATCACTTCGCCGGTCAGCGCCATTCACGAATTTGGCGGCGAGCTGATCGTTGCCGTTGCCCAGGGAATCTTCGATGACAATCGCATTGCGCGCTGGACCGACACCCAGTGGCAAGCCCTGAACCGGCCCGATCAAGCGCCATTCGATGTGTTCTACGACACCGCCATCGAGCATGAAGGAGATCTCTTCCTGGGCCACAGCTTTGATGTCGCGGCCGGCGTCAGTTCATGGAACATGAGCCACTGGACGCGCGACACCGCCACGATCTCGGAGGTTGCCGTGAGCGATCCCACGGACCGAGGAAACGACGTGGTCTTGCCGGTGCAAGTCCGAGTCATCGGTCTTGAAATGCGCCCGGACGCGGGAACAATGCGCGTTGAAACCAATACCGGAGCCTATTGCCAGACCGATGCACTGACCGAAACGGGCGAGCACGAGGTACAGTTCGAATGCGACATCACGCTCGATGAAGGCGTCGCCGCTCACCTGGTCGCACACTATTCCGGCACTGCGCTGCACACCAATAGCACTTCCGATCCCGTGCCGCTGATGATGTTCGAACCCATCTTCGATGATCGATTTCAGGGGGACTAAGGTATAAAACCGAAGTGCCGGGCTCGGCGCAGCATTTCGACCCGGCTGCCGGCGCCGAATTTTTCCAGCAAGGCCTGGGCATGATTGCGTGCGGTGGCCGGGGCGCAGCCGAGCTGCTGAGCGACCTCGGTGGAGTTCAAACCGCGTCCCAGCAAGGTCAACACCTCGCTCTGGCGAGGCGACAAACGGGGCGCGTGGCGGGCACGTCGAGCGCGCCAGCTCAACGCCAGGCACAGCCACGAGCGGGCCGACTCGAACAGCTCCGGCGGCATCTGATCGGGGAAGGCCGGCAAGAGTCGCACGCGCAACTCTCCCCGGACCCCCTTGAGCGGTCGCTGGAACAACTGAACCGGCCAGTCGCTTCGCCGATGCTCACGAGCCATCTCCATTGAACGCTCGAACCAGTCGCGTAGCGGCCTGTGGCGCCAGCGAAGTGACCCTGGCCCAAACCGCGCCAGATTAAGCCGGGAGATGATCTCCTCGGCTTCGGCATCGAGCCAGCGGACTCGACCTTTACAGTCCACGAAGACTCGACCGTGAAGCGCTCGAGACGAACCACCCGGCCGACAACTTCGTGAAAGGATTCGGCCCATGCGACGAAGCTGCATGCTTCGAGCCATGTGAGACACCAGGGACTGCAGGTGTCCACTGGCCTGGTCATCAGGCCGGCCGTCGGCACGGCTGCGGGAGAAATACATGGCCATGACGCCGGCATGATCGCGCAGCAAGTGAGCGCCGGTCGTAAACGGCAGATCATGGGATTCGGCAAATTCCAGCACCGGGGTTTCAGCCATCCGGCGCCTCAATTCCGGATGGTGGTCCGACACGATGGTGTGAACCGGAAAGCTCATCAAGTAAGCCAGGCGCGGATCGCTCGGGGCGTAATGGCGCGAGAAGACCTCCATGAAGCGCTCCGGCATGCCAACCGAACGCTCCCACACCAATGCACCATCTCGAACCATGAACAGACCGGCCCCACGACTGCGCGAGCGCTCGGTCAGATCCTCCAGCACTTCGAACAAGGCCTGATCGTCCATGGCCGCTGCATACACACGGTCGAGAATGGATTCGTCCAAGAAACAGGCCTCCCCGGCTCGGTAATGCAACTGCACTATAGTCACCCGTCGCGACGATTTCCACTCGATCCAGAGCGAAAAATGGATTCGGACGGCCTCACCAGAGCGAAGACATGATGCAACTGCATCATGACGATGGGCGATCGGGAGCAGTATGCTGCCACCAGATCGATTGAGGGAAAGTCAATGATTCGCAATCTCCTGCTGCTGGTCTTGCCGGCCGTCATGAGCGCAAGTTTCAACGCACTGGTCATTCAACCCGCCCAGGCCCAGATCGACGAGTCCGTCTGGTCGGGAGTGGTCTCCGACGATTGGTTCGACCCGGGCAACTGGGTCGATGACGACCCGCCTGATGCCGACCGTTCGGTCCGCATCGATCAGTTGCCCGGCC
This sequence comes from Gammaproteobacteria bacterium, assembly GCA_003561495.1. Lineage (GTDB taxonomy): Bacteria > Pseudomonadota > Gammaproteobacteria > Xanthomonadales > Wenzhouxiangellaceae > Wenzhouxiangella. The sequence goes on along the minus strand of PWWM01000215.1, from coordinate 2,931 downwards.
CCAGGATCGCGGATTCCAACTATGCCGAAGGCAACGTGGTCCGCATGGGCTTCGACAATCCGGGCAAACTGTGGATCGGTGAGGCGGCCAACGCGACATTCAATGAGTTGTACGTCGGTCAAGGCAGCAATGCCGAGCTGACAGTTACCGGTCAGAACACCGGCCTGGTCGTCAATTCGAACCTGTGGATATTGAACGATCAGACATCCACTCTGCTGATCGACGATGGCGCCAGTCTCAGCGCTTTGACTCTGGATTTCGGCCGAGGCACGCCGGATCACGTGGAAATGAACGTCCGCAACGCCGCCGTGGACCTCGGCCTTGAGTTCCGTGCCGGCCGCGATGGAGACTCCGAGTTCCTGTTTACCGACGGCGCCACACTGACCAGCGGCCACGTACTGATTCCGTACACCGACCAGGATGGAAAAAGCCTGGTCACGGTCCAGGGTGAGGACACCGCCTGGAGCATTTCCAATTCGATCAGAGTGCAGCAAGGGGAAGGCGGCCGGCTTGACGTGATTGACGGCGCCAACGTGGCTGCCGACCGCACCATTATCGGCGGCTGGCCGGACCTGCACAGCCGCATTCGCGTCATGGGTGCTCAAAGCCGGATGATGATCGACGATCATCTTGTCATTGGTGATGGCAGTATCGAAAACGGATTTCACGGTGAGATGCAGATTCGCGATGGTGCCCGGGTCGACGCTGGCAGTGTGTACCTGGCTATCGATGATGGCTCATGGGGAAGGCTGGAGATCGTGGGCGATGCCGAGACGCCCAGCACGCTGGTCACCGGTACGATCGAGCGCGGCTGGGACGATAACCCCAGCTTCCCCTTTGGCCCCGGCGAGGCCGAGTTGCTGCTCGACGGTGCACGCATTCAGTTGAGCGACAATCAACCCGAACTGTTCAGGAATTTCACGACCGACGACATCGAAGTCGGTGAAGCCGGATTGTGGATCGATACCGACGAATGGACCGTCGGTTTTGAACCGACGCTGCCGCCGAGTACCAACCTGACCAAAGAAGGCAGTGGTGAGCTGGACCTGGCGGCCGGCGAATTCGGCGAGCTGAGGGTCGACGAGGGCACCTTGCGCCCGACTGGATCGATTACAACGTCTGAAAATCTGACCCTGGGCCACGAGGACGGGCGCATAGGCCGCCTGGAACTGATTGGCGAAGGTGCCGAGTTGACCATCGGGGGTCCGGACGCAACCGAATTGATCCAGATCGAGAATTCCGAGATCGAAGTGCTCGATGGAGCCGTGTTGCATAGCCGCGGCATGGGCAGTGCTGTAAATCCCGGCGCCAACCAGCTTCTGGTTGCCGGCGAGAACAGCGAACTCAGGGGGGTGAGGCATCTCATTATTCGCGGCCACGAAGACGCAACCGCTCATTGGCGTATCGTTGACGGCGCCCGCTGGAGCCCGGAAACCGGGAACTCCACTTCCAATATCGAGGTTCACCACCATGCCCGCCTGGACATGGACAACCTGGCTGAGCCCCTGGATCTTGGGGATTTTCGGGTCGATTCCCTGTCCAATCGATCGGGCATATGTGATATCGAAGCCACCATCGGTCCAGGCGTGACGATCACGGCCACTCGCCTGCTCGCAGGCTGTCATCTGGAGAACGAAGCGCCCCCTGAATTGATCGTCACCGGACCCGACACCGAAATCTCCGCCGAGACTTTCCAGATCGGGACCGGGCATGCCCTTTTCAGTCCCGTGGTACAAGGCCGCATGCTGTTGACAGAAGGCGCCCAACTCAGGGTGGACAATGCCGATCTCCTGAGCTTGGACGCCGAGAGCGGGATTCTGGAGATGACCGTCACCGGCCCGGATACTGTTTTCCAGGTCGATGAAGAACTCCGTATTACCTTCGGGCGTCTGGATGTACATGATGCCCTGCTCTCCGCCGCTGAGTTGAACCTGGGACGAGATGACAACGCCCCTCCGGCTTCTGACGGCCCGGTACCAGACCCCGAGATCCTGATTGATGGTACGGGTGTGTTGGAAGTCGAACGACTCTGGATCGGCGCCAACGACGATGTCAGTCCGGTGCTGACCATTGGTGAGGGTCAGGTCCAGTTCGACGTCACCGAGCTAGAGTTCCATGGCGATGATGCCTCCCTGCGCCTGGCCCATGGCCAGGAGGCGCTGGCCATGAACTCGCAAATCAGCGGCCCGGGCCGGATCGAACAACACTCCGGCACAACTATGTTCAGTGGGGACGGCAGCGCTTTTGCCGGCGAGTTGACCATCGAGGGGGGTCTCTTCGAACTGACTGAATCACTGCTAGGCGACGCGCACGTTCAAGCGGGCGCGCTGGGTGGCCATGGCCAGTTGGGCGTGGTGAGCATCGACCACGGTGGCGAGTTGTTTACCCACACCGCACTGTTGGCGCTTGAAAGCTTGAACATGAATGCCGGGGCACGCCTGGTGATCGGCATGCGCGACGATGGCAAACAGCTTCAACCGGCGCTGCTAGCCGTTGCCGGTGACCTGGTCATGGATGGTGTGCTGGATACCGATGCACTGGCCGACCTGCCGGCCGGCTCGCACCTGATCGCCACCTACGACGGCGAACTGTCCGGACCCGGACTGAGCCTGGAGGGATCAGCCGCCGATCAATTCGTGATCGACACCAGCCGGGATGGCGAGATTCGTCTGAACGGCGCCGGTACGGTGCATTACGTGGATGCCGGCGCTCAGGGAGAGAATAACGGGCAATGCTGGACCGACGCCTTCACCGATTTGCAGGACGCCCTGGATATCGCCGAGTCCGGTGACGAGATTCATGTCGCCGCCGGGCTCTATCGGCCCATCACCCCGGCCGATCCGGACAATGTGACCCAGATCGAGCGCGAGCAGTCTTTCGTTCTGGTTGACGGGGTGGCCATCTACGGCGGCTTCCCGTCCGGCGGCGGTG
>PWWM01000213.1 GCA_003561495.1 Gammaproteobacteria bacterium | reverse complement strand
CTGGGGACTTCGGTGAGGTTGTCCTCGGTAATGGTGGTCAGACGCGGAAAGCCCTGAGCAAGAATCGCAATGTAAGGCATGCGCTCGTTGTCAATCAGTGTCTTGGTGATGCACATCCTGGCGCCTTCGACTGATTCACCACTGGCATACTCGGTCAATGTCGCAAAGCTGATCAGGGGAACCTGCCATCCACGCCATAAGAAGGTGCCCAGCAGCCAATCGGGCGCATCCTGAATCGGCTCGGGCTTCGAGAACCCAACGACTTCAGCCACGGTGGCATTGGGAATGAGAATCTGGACGTCGGTCAAAGGCACGACGACACTGCGAATTTCCGTCTCGCTCATGGGGAATTATCCTTCCGGTGCCGGTATCTTGAGCAGGTCGAACACATGGCCGACCAGTTCGGATTCCTGGTAGGGCTTGGCCAGGTAATCATCGACGCCGATTTCCCGGGCGCGCTGGCGGTGTTTTTCACCACTTCGGGAGGTAATCATCATCATCGGGATATGCTTCAGGCGTGCATCGTTACGCACATGAGTCGCCAGTTCGTATCCGTCCATTCTCGGCATCTCGATATCGAGCAGGATGAGATCGGGAATCCGATCGAACATGGCCTCGACCGCATCGAGACCATCGCGCGCGGTCATGACCTCGAGTCCGCGGTGCTCGAGGACTCGCGAAGTCACGCGACGCATGGTGATGGAATCGTCCACGACCATGACCAGTGGGGTACGCTTGACTTCCTGAGTCTCGCGGGTCGACATGTCGCCGTGCTCGCCCGGAACCAGACCTTGCTCGAAAGCGCGTTGGACCAGCGGCCCCATATCCAGAATGGGAACAACCTGTCCATCGCCAGTAATGGTCCCGCCGAGAATTCCGGGAATGGAACTGATTTGCGGCCCGACCGGCTTGATCACGATTTCCCGGTGACCCAGCAACTCGGTCACCCTCAGGGCAGCGCGTTGCTCACCGGCCTCGATCATCAGCAGTGACAGCGTGCCGCCGGTAATCTCCTCCGGCTTGAAATCAAGCTGGGGCTCAAGCTCCAGCAAGGGATACTCCTCGCCCGCGTACTCTTGAACCGAATCGGGTTTTTCAATCTCGCGCAGCCAGTCATCGGCCAGAATGCGTGTCACACCGCGTACGGACTGGAGTGGAATGGCAAACTGACGATCCGAGGCGCGGACCATGATGGCCTGCATCACGGTCAGCGACAACGGGATTCGAATGGTGAATTGGGCGCCCTTGCCGGCTTCCGAGCGAGCGGTAACGTTGCCGCCAATCTGGCGCACTTCATTGGCAACCACGTCCATTCCAATCCCGCGCCCGGCCAGCTCACTGAGCTGGTCAGCGGTGGTGAAGCCCGGAACGAAGATAATCTGGGTCAGCGCTTGATCCGTGACCTCTTCATCGGGCTTGAGCAGGTCACGCTCGATGGCCCGTTGCCTGATGGCCTGCAGGTCCAGACCCGCTCCATCGTCACGAATGCGCATGACCAGTTCGGTGGCTTCACGGCTGACCTCGATGCTGATCGTTCCGGTTTCGGGCTTGCCGAGCTCGGCACGCCGCTCGGGCATCTCAATGCCGTGACTGATGGCATTGCGCAGCAAGTGCTCCAGAGGAGCGGTGATGCGATCAAGCACGTTGCGGTCCATCTCGCTCTCGCCACTGAGGCTGACCCGCAACTGGGCCTTCTTGCTGACTTCGCGAGCGGCGTTGCGGACCACGCGACGGAAGCGCGGCAGCAAGGTATTGAACGAAACCATGCGGGCCTGCATGAGGCCTTCCTGCAACTCGGTGTTGACCCGGGACTGCTGCATCAGCAAGGTTTCGGACTGGCGCGTGGCATCGTCAAGAATGCCGGTCAGGCTGGTCAGGTCATTGACCGACTCGGCCAGACCCCGCGACAGTTGCTGAATCGTGGAATAGCGGTCAAGTTCCAGTGGATCGAAGGCCTCGTCGGCCGGACCATGCTCACGTTCATAGCGCGCGAGAATCTGGGCTTCGGTTTCGATCTCGAGCTTGCGCAACTGGTCGCGTAGTCGAATGACCGTTTCATCGACTTCACCGACGTTGCTGCGGAACACGGTAATCTGCTGTTCCAGGCGTGAGCGGAAGATACTGATCTCACCGGCATAGTTGACCAGATCGTCAATCAGCAGTGAGGGGACTCGCAGGTTCTCCGTACGCGTCGGAGCAGCCTCGGCTTCCTCGGCGGGCCGCTCCTGCTCTTTCTGAGGAGTCAGATCAATGAGTTCAGTGGTTTCTTCGATCTCTTCGGCCTGATCGGCAAACAGCTCATCCACCGAGCGCATGGGCATCGGTTCGCGCTTGTTGACGGCATCGACCATGGCATGCAGATGATCGCACCCGACCTCCAGCGCATCGATTCGATCACCGGTCGCATCCTTCAGTCCGGCGGCAATTCCTTCCAGCAACTCCTCCATGACATGGGCGACCTGGCCGATCGGTGTCAGGCCAACCATCCGTGAGCTGCCCTTGACAGTGTGCAGATCACGCTGCAACGCAGTCACCAGGTTCTTGTCCTCAGGGGCCTCACGCCATTTCTGAAGCAACCCATCGGAGTGCTCGAGCAGTTCTCCGGCTTCTTCAAGAAATGCTTCGAGAAGATCCTCATTGAGCTCTTCATAGTCGAGCGCAATGGTCTCGCCTTCAGGCTCCACTTCCTCAGGAAGCTGAACCTCCTCCCGGTCCTGCTGTTCGATGCGATCAGGCACGAATCCGATCTCGACATCGACCTCAAGGTCCTCCTCAAGACCCTCCTCGTCTGCAACCGGCTCGGCCTCCTCCTGGGCCAACTCCATTTCATCGGCCGATTCAGGTTGTCCGGGTTCAAATTCGAGCGCTTCCTCGACTTCCGGCTCAGACTCATCCTCGAGAAGTTCCTCGACTTCCGGCTCAGTCTCTTCCTCGAGGGGCTCCTCGACTTGCGGTTCGAGTTCAAGTCCGGCCTCATCCCGTGCTTCCTCTGCCGGTTCGGCCTCATCCTCAGGCTCGGAGTCGACATCCTCTTCCGCGACCGGTTCTAGCTCACGCCCAAACTCGGACTCAGGCAATTCTTCCGTACCCGGCTCGACTTCATCTCCGGAATCAGGTCCGAGCTCTTCATTCGAAGCCGACACAGCTTGCTCTTCGGAGTCGAAATCGATTCGTTCTTCCTCGATTTCGTCCCCGAGTTCGATGTCGGCATCGCCTTCAGCCATTTCGATATCCGCGTCGGCCTCGGCCTCGACGGCGACTTCCTCGTCATCGACATCGAAGAAATCCGAGTCCGACTCGATCAGCCCAGTCTCGATATCTGTGTCTGATGTAAAGGCCGGCTCGTCCTCGAAATCTGCCGACTCGATTTCAGCCGGCTCGTCCCGATCCGGCTGTGGATCCACTCTCGGTGTGGTTCTCAGTGTCGGCGCATGCTCGCCGGTGCGATCGCGGTGGGCCTGATTGTGCAGATCCCGTAATTCTTCCGCCAGTTCTTCAGTCTGGAACTCTTCATCCGCAACCTGCTCACCCTGGAGTCGGGCCAGACGTTTTCGGAACAGGTCGGCGGCATGCTCCATGGCAACCAGGCCGGCATTCGACGGGGGCGCTTCGCACAGCGAAAGCTCTTCGAGATAGGCTTCGAGAATCTGAGCTGTTTCCGTCTCGTCTCCAATGGGGGCCAGACGCATCGTGCCCTTCATGGTGTGAACAATGCGCACCATGGGCTCGGTAATCGACGGGGCTCGACCACTTTCGTCGGCCTCTTCAAGCCAATCGATATAGATCTCGAGATTCTCGGACAGCTCCTTGACCATCAACTCGATCAGGGTCGGATCCATGCCCTCCAGTTCCGGTGGCGGCGCTGATGGCGCCTCATCCGCACCTTCAGGCAATCTGCCTTCAGCCGCCAGGGCAGCCCGCTCGGCCAACTCGGCACAGGCTTGCTCATCGAGCTCGGCCGTGTCTTCTTGGGCCAGTCTTGCACGCATGCTGGGCAAGGCCGAAACCGCCTCGGCCACCAGGGCGGTGACTTCAGGCGTGGCCTGGATCTGGCGCTCCAGGATACGGTTCAGCATGTTCTCGATCTGCCAGGAGAACTCGCCGATTTCCGTGGCACCCGCCATCCGTCCCGAACCCTTCAATGAATGAAAGGAGCGCCGGATCGTGGTAGTCAGGTCTTCATCATTCGGGTCTTCTTGCCATTTCGGCACGATCTCGACCAGCGTTTCGAGTTCCTGATCGAACTCTTCCATGAAGATCTCGACAATATCGAAATCATCGAATGCCGAACTGGTATCCGTCGCCTCAACGGGTTGGGGCTCATCAAGGTTGTAACCGGAATCAACGGAAACCTCCTCACCGCGGTCCTCCCGCCTGATATCGGTTTCTGCAGATGTCTCCGGAAACTCATCAGCCTCGATGTCCTGGGGCACAGCGACTTCATCGGCAGAGGGCTCGATCTGGTCTTCGATATCGGCAACTTCCGGCTCGACCGGACTTTCGACTTCCGGCTCCACTTCCTCCGGCTGGATGGTTTCAGGCCAGTAGCCAAGCTGCTCGATTCGAGTGCGCGCCGACTCCAGATAGCGCTCTCCCCGGCTTTTGCTGGCAGCCAGGCTTTCGAGGTAGAACTCGGTCACGGTCAGGGTCTCGGCCAGAACATCCAGCGCCTGGGCATCCGCCTCGGTCGGTGCTTCACTGAGATGGTCGGCGGCGATCCGGCTGGCCGCCTCGACCATGGTGGCTGATTCCTTGAACTCCGCCATATGCAAGGCGCCGGCGATACCAGCAAGAATCTTTTGCGCATCGTCGATGGCGTTAACGTCCGCCTTTTGACGGTTAATGGCATCGAGCAAGTGCTTGGAATGCCCCAGATCCTCCAGCGCTTCCTTGACCAATTGCTTGATCACCCGGCGTTGTTCCGAGGGCGGCAACAGAGTGCCGGCAAGCTCGACATCGAACTCTTCACCGCCGGCGCCGGAAAGCCCGAAGCTTTCCTCGAGCTGGGATTCGACCACCAGCAATTCCCGCGCAACCATCAGCAGGGTCGGATCGTCCGGATCCGTGCCCATTTCGGTCAACTTTCCGGCCTGGGTCTTGACACGGGCAGCCAGGTGGTCAAGCCCCAGCATGGCCAGGCTCTCGCCCACTGATTCGAGCAGCGTGGACTGCTGCTCGAGCATCTCCGTATCCTTGCCCTGCTCGAGCTGGGAACCGAGCGCATCCTTGATCTTGGCCAGATCTTCACGTGCCGCGGTGGTCACCGCGGCAAACAAGGCCCTGTTTCGTCCGGCCAGGAAGACCTTGGCCTGACTCATCTGATCCGGGGCATGGTCGGCCAGCTTGAATGCTTCGTGAACCTCTTGTGCCAGCGGCGTCTGCGCCTGGCTGATAACAATCTGGAAAAGGAGGCCGCGTGTCAGATCCCTGGCCTTTTCGTCAAGGGCATCGCTGGTTCCGGACTCAACGGTTTCCTTGAGCAATACATCCAGGCGCGCAAACAGGCGAACGATATTCGGGTTACTGGCAATCTGGCCTTCCTTGAGTGCCTCGAGGAGCGCCGTCGTCACCCAGCCCGCGCAGCGGACATGCTCGGGTAAATCGGTCTGGTCGCGAATCTGCAGGGTGATCGCGGACAGTTTCTCGATGGCAGTGACATCTTCGTGATCAACCAGCAATCCGCGCAGGGCGTGTTGATACTGACGCCTGAGCCCGGTGGCGTCCAGTTCAGGTGCCTGCTCGATCGCCGGGAGTGCGCTGGTGTTGATCTCGGGCTGGAAGAAATTGGCCTCGTCCAGCAATTTCTCGCCCGCCGCAGCCCGCAGGTCATTGATGGTCGGCAAGACCACGATGGGCGCATCCCGCTGGGTGGTTTCCAGAAAGTCAAGGTAGTCCGGCAGGATGGCGGTGGCTTCAAGCAGGGTGGAGATGGCGCGCTCCTCATCCCGCGCCTGCCCGTCGCGCAGCGCCTGCAGTGCATGCCCCATGGCTTCAGCAATCAATTGACCGCTGTGAAACTCCATGACAGCGAGCGAGCCGGCAACCTTGTCACAGGCCTCGACGGCCTGGTCGAGATCTCCTCGCTGACGATCACTCTCCTCTTCGCCGAAACGCTCGACCGCCTGACGGACCTCCTCGCACAATTCATCGAGCAGAGGGCGAGTCCACTGCAGGGACTGATGGCTCAAGTGCGTGGAACTCATGTCGGCAATCCGTCAGACATTTCAGGTTGATGGCAACGCATGACTTTCGACAAACTGGCCTCAGGATTCGTCTTCCGGCAGTTTGAAGTCAGACACCGAGTCGCGCAGCTCGCGCACCAGTTCGGCCAGGTTGGCCACCGACTTGGCAGTCTGACCGGTACCCTCCGTGGTCTGCACGGAAATGTCACGAATGCTGTTCATCAACTGGGCGATCTTGGATGCGTTGCGGGATTCCTCCTGGGCCTGATGGGAAATATTCTGAATCAGTCCGGCCAGATCATTCGAGACCTTCTCGATGGATTCCAGGGCATCACCGGCATCCTCGGCCAGGCGAGCCCCCGAGACCACCTGCGTGGTCGTCTGCTCCATGGAATTGACGGCCTCGGCGGTATCGGCCTGAATGGTCTGAACCAGCGCCTCGATTCGACGCGTGGCGTTGGTGGCGCGTTCGGCCAGACGCTGGACTTCGTCGGCAACCACCGCAAATCCACGGCCCGCACCACCGGCCGATGCCGCCTGAATGGCGGCATTCAGAGCCAGAACGTTGGTTTGCTCGGAAATGCCGTTGATCAGCTCGACGATATCGCCAATTTCCTGCGAAGATTCACCCAGGCGTTTGATTCGCTTGGAGGTTTCCTGGATCTGGTCACGAATGCTGTCCATTCCGGAAATGGTCTGACGCACCATGTCGGCGCCGCGGTTGGCGATTTCCACCGAGTTCTGGGCGACATCGGCTGATTCACTGGAACGCTTGGCCATGTCATCGAACGAACGCGCCATTTCATCAATGGTGTCGGAGGCTTCGCGAATCTCCTTGGCCTGATGCTCGGAGGCCTCGGCCAGTTGCATGGTGGTGGCCCGGGTTTCCTGGGCCTGGGCGGCCACCTGCTGGGCGGTGTTGTTGACGCCGGCGACCAGGTCGCGCAAAGCTTCGACCGCGTAATTGACCGAGTCCGCGATGGCGCCGGTCACATCCTCGGTCACGGTCGCCTGCACGGTCAGGTCACCATCGGCCAGTGAACTCATTTCATCGAGCAGTCGCAAAATCGCGTCCTGGTTGCGCTGATTGACCTCAGTCGTCTGGCGAGCGCGTTTGCGCTGGGCAAAATAGGCGCCGGCGCCAATCAGAAACAGGATCAGCAGGGCTGCACCAAACGCCGCCAGGCCGGCCAGCAGTGAAGGCCACAGCTCGTCTTCACCCAAGGTGGCATACTCGGAAGCGAGTACCCGGGCCTGATCGGTCAGATCCTCGGCATCGAGAAAGATTTCGTCGGCAGCCTCACGAACTTCGAACAGATCGGTCGATGCCGTCAGAATGGTGTCGACATCGATGCGAATTTCCTCGAACAAGAGCGTGACATCGGCCAGTGTTTCAAGCACCTGGGTGTTACGAGCCGGCGCCAGGCCAAGTTCCTCGTCACCTTCGAGCAAGCCTTGCAGCACTCGCTCGAACAAGCTGGCATCGCGACTGAAGGCATCGGCCGCGGTAATGGCGCCGGTGCCGCCGGCCATGATATCGCCGACTCGGCGCAGCATACGGTCAGCCAGGACAAGCTGCCGACTGGCGATATAGATCTGAACCGTGGGCGCGCCGGTTTCGATCATCCGTCGTACGACTTCGTCAGAGCGGGCCTGAAGCTGTGGAATGTTGGTCGAGAAGGCAGCAGCACTGTCGGCCAACTCGATCACCAGGTCGGTACGATCGAGAATCTGGGTCGCGAATTCATCGATTCGACTCCACATTTGCTCGAGGGTAGACAGCGAATCATTCACGCTGGGCGGAGAAGGCGGGAGATTGATCGCCGGATTGCCTCGGCGCAGGGTGCCGATCGCGTTATCGATGATATCGCGGGTCTCGCGCAACTCGTCGAAAGCATCAAAGTTGCCCACCGCCGATTCACCAGCCGCCTTGGCAAGCTGCTGGGCACGCACCTGAATGTCCGTTGTCAACGCCAGGTACTCGGTTTCCTGCTGGTTACGCTGGTTCAGCAGATAAAAGTTGTACGCCACCAGGCCCAGAAGAAGGACCAGCAGGACGAACAACAGTAACTGCGCAGGAGACAATCGCTGCTCAGTGGTTTGCTTGGCCACGCTACTCATGCTTACACCTCATCAATCTTGCATTCGTTTTGCCGGCTTGCGAGTCAATGGAGAACCGTACCTGGCATCCAGCCTACTGTCGCCTCGCCTGCCTGCTCATCTGAGAATACTGTTTTCACGACATGAGATTTTGTTCTGAAATGGCACCGCCCGCCCATGCCTCGGACCGATACCTCGGTTTCATCTCTTATTGTTCCCTGGCGCCATCCATGAAATCGGGACGGCGCTGCAGTTTCTCGATCTGGAGCACACCCCAGCTCTGTTCACTGGTCGGAAATTCCTGCTCGACCAGACCGGCCAGCTCGGAGTTGTCCCATTCACCCTCTGACTGCAAATCATCCGTATGAAAATGTCGCTGCCCGAACACTTCATCAACGACCAGGCCAGCCAGTCTTCCCTGGAAACGGGTCAGTATGAGCCGGGTGCGTGCCGTCACCGGGGTG
>PWWM01000225.1 GCA_003561495.1 Gammaproteobacteria bacterium | reverse complement strand
TCAGGCCTTGTGGGCGACCGAGCAGGGCCTGAAAAGCGGCCTGTGCGGAGCCATCCTCCTCTGGCATCCCCGTAGCCGGGTCCGATCCCAGGCCATACGGCGCCTGCAACTGGCCGCCGAATGCGGCCCCGCCCCGGTTTTTGTCTGCTACCGACCCGGCCAGCAGCCACCACCTTCACTGGCCAGCCTGCGCCTGGGCATCCGTCCCGGCCCCGAACTGACCTTGCTGCGCGGCAACGATCAATCGAAAATTCTGGACCTGGGGCGCAGTAATGTGATTCCGTTGCATACCGGATCTCATTAAACCGGAACGCTGCGCAACAGGCGCGACAGACTGGCCAGCACACCCGGCAACACCAGACAGGCCAGAGGGATGGACAACAGCAAAGTGCCTGTCAGGGCAATGGCCAGCGGTTGCAACAGCCCGAACACCTCACTGCCGCCCAGCAGCAGGGGACTCATCCCGACCACCGTGCTGGTCACGGTCAACGCAATGGGCCGCAGGCGGCTGCGACTGGCTTCGGCCAGGGCCTGTTCCAACTCCTTGCCCCCATCATGCTGCAGGCGCCAGCGCGCCTCCGACAGCACGAGAATCATGCTGTTGGCCACGATACCCACCGAGATCAGCAATCCGGCCAGCACCATGGCGTCGAGCGGGCGTCCCATCAACCCCAGCAAGACCAATGCGCCCAGCCCGCATAGTGGAATACTCAGCCAGGCCGCCAGCGCCCAGGTCATGGCGCCGTATTGAACAATCAGAATGACCAGCACGATGAAAAGGGCCAGGGCCAGGGCCAGGGCAAAGGTTCTTCGCGTTTCCTCCAGCGCTTCGATCTCACCTTCCAGCCACCAGCTCACTGCATCGGGCAGATCCAGGTCCGCCAGCGCCGACTCCACTCGGGCCGCCACCGTGCCGGGTCCGGGGCCGGCCGGATCGAGTTGGCCGCCGATCCGCACCACGCGCTGATTCTCTCGCCGCTCGATGTGGGTGGGCTCCTCGATCAACAGGAAATCGGCCACATCACCCAGGTGCACCCAGGCCGTACCGTTGGCTGCCGGTACCAAGATTTCAGGAAGGTGTTGCGGACCGCCTGCGCTGCGGCGATCGTAACGCAGGCGAAGCGCCAGCGGATCACCACGATCCATGCGCTCGGCCAGCACCTCGCCCTCCATGCTGTAGATCACCGCCTGACGCAGGTCCTCGGGCTGGACCTGGTAGCGGCTCAACGCCGCATAGTCCGGCTGGACCTGCCATCGAGGACTGACGCCGCTGCGCAGGCGCTCGACATCGGTCAGCCCATTGATCTCGCTCAAGGCCTGCTGCACACGGGATTCGATATCGGCCAGTTGCAGCAGATCGCCATCGGCATGGGTCAGAACCACCTCCAGATCGCTCTCGGAAAGCCGGGTCTGGACGCCGCGAATGCGCGGCAGATCCACCCGTGTACTCAGTCCGGCAACATCCAGCGCTTCGATCGCCTGGCGCGCATCATCGCCCCAATCCGCCGAAGGCCGATCGCCCGAGGCCGTATCGACCCGCACCATGAAATTGGCCGTGCCCGGGCGAAAGGCGGGCAGACCCTCACGGAAATATCCGCCCACCGTGGTGAACAGATCAGCCGTTCCATCCACCTCCAGCAGGGCCGATTCGGTACGCCGGGTCAGACTGTCCATGGCATCGGGGGCGATCCCGGCCGGGTGCACGATACGCACGCTCACGAAACCATCGTCAACCGAAGGCAAGACTTCGAATGGCAAGGACCGACCGACGACCACCAGGCCCAACAGCATCAGCGCCACGCCGGGCCACACGAGCCAGGGCCGCTGGCTGATCTGCCAGGCCCGTCCCCGCCAGGCCGGGTTGGAAACATTGTTTCCGTGTCGATGGCGCAGACCGGCGAATGCCGGCAGGATGACGACCGCGGCCAGAAAGGCGAACACCGAACTCAGGATGACCGTCAGGATCAGCGGCCGAAACAACTCCGCGACCAGCCCCTGAACGAGCAGAAAAGGGGCCACCGCCGCCACGGTGGTCAACAAGGCGCCCAGCAGGGGGGAAGCCACATCCTGCATGGCCTGGATGGCGGGTTCGGAAGATCGTCCATGCAAGCGCTCCAGGCGATCGAAATAGATGATGGCGTAGTCCAGGCCCAGGCCGACGGAAATCAGCAGGCCGGCCAGGGTCAGCAGGTTGAGACTCATGCCGGCTACCGACAGCGCCAGGATGGCGGCGGACAGACTGGTCAGCACCACCACGCCGACCAGCACCACCTGGCGGCCGCGCACCAGGGTCAGCCAGACCAGCGTCATGGCCAGCAACGAACCGATCACGGCGGCCACGACCACACTCTGTACCGCGCCACGGGTGGTCACCGAGTCATCGAACAGCAAGGTGCGTTCGATGTCACGCAAACCCGCCTGGTTCATGGTGTCCTCGACGGTGTCATGGACTTCCCGGGCCATGCGCAGGGAACGGGCGTTGGGTGAGCGATACACGGTCACCAGAACGGCTGACTGGCCGTTCAGGCGCGTCCGCAGGCTGGTTTCGGACGGCGCACGGTAGATTCTGCCAATATCCCCCAGTGTCACGGGGGCACCGGCTGCCCCTCCGGCATCCAGCGTTCTGTGCATGAGCCGGTCCGCTTCCCAGGCAGCCTCCCCCAACACGCCGACGCCCTCGAATGCCTGGGTGCGGATCTGTCCGGCGGCTGGCGGCTGGACCGATTCGAGCACAGTCCGCTCGATCTCATTCAGGGGAATGCCCAAGGCATGCTGAGATTCGGGATCGATCTCGACACGCAGTTCCGGATCCTCCTCACGGCCGATGAAAACCGAATCCACGCCCTGGATGGCGCGCAAGCGCGGCAACAGATTGGAACGAAGACGACGGCGCAATTCCGCCGGCGAGTGCTCGGGAGAGCCAAAGGCAAATTGCAGTGCCGGTTCCTGGGCCGTTGTCACCTCGAAAATCCGCGGCTCGGGAAAGCTGTCGGGCATGGAGGTGCGGGCTCGTTGTACGCCCTGGGCGGTTTCGCGCAACGCGCGGTCCATGTCGTGCTTCGGCTCGAAGAACAGGTCCAGGTAGGAGCGACCATCACCGGAACGGCTCTCCATCCGTACCAGCCCCGGCATGCCCGTCAGGGCGGCCTCCAGCGGCTCATTCATGCTTTCCTCGATGACCGCCGAGGTCTGTCCCGGCAAATCACCAATCACCCGGATCTGGGGATACTGCACTTCCGGCAGCAACTGCATCGGCATGCGGGTCAATTCCATCGCCCCCAACACAACGACCAGGGTGATCAGCGCACCAACCGCCAGCCGGTTGGCTGCCAGCATCGCAAGCGCGGCCGAGAACCGTTCTCCCATGCTCAGTCCTGACCCGTGCTGCGGACCCGGACGCGCTGGCCCGCCTGGTGGGCACGCGGTTCGTGGCGCAGGATCCGGTCACCGGCCGTGAGCCCTTCGACAATCTCGATACCATCGGCCCGACCACGACCGGTGCTCACCTCGACCCGCTCGATCTCGGCCGGATCACCGACCACCCGGGCGACCCAGTGGTGGTCATCGTCACGGGCCACCGCCGTCCAGGGCACAACCAGACCTTCGTCCTCGTCAACATAGCGAAGCACCACATCACGCGGCCAGGCAACCCGCTCGCCCTCGACCCGCAGATCGGCGGCGACGAAACCTCGCGGCAACTCATCGGCGCGATAAGTAACGATGCGCGCCACCGTCAATTCACCGTTGCCAGTCCGCTCTTCCAGTCGCAGGCGATCCGAGTGTTCAAGATACGCAGCCTCGGCAGCCGGCAATACCAGACGCACACCAAGACTGTCGACGGATTCGACTCGCATGAGCACATCACCGCGCTCGACCCGCGAGCCCGTGGCCACGTCCAGACCCACTACCCGACCCGTGGCCGGTGCACGCAACTCGGCGGCCTTTTCGCGCTCCTCCAGTTCAGCCAGCGTCTCCTCGACTTCCAGCAGACGCAGCCTGGCCGCCTCCACCTCGCCGGCCCCGGCGGCATCGACCGCAGCCAGGCGCTTCCAGCGTTCAAGGTCCTCGGCAACCGTATCGCGGCGCTGGCGCAATACCTGGCGCCTGGCGCTGAGTTCCGGACCATCGATTCGTGCCAGTGGTTGGCCTCGCTCAACCGGCTCTCCATCATCAATCAGCAATTCGACGATCTCGCCGGACTCCGATGCGCTCACGGCCAGCACCTGCATGGGCTGCAGCGTCCCGGCCCAGTTGCGGCGAGTCTCGATCACCACCGGCCGGACTTCCACAACCGCCACCTCGGGCAGGCTGGTGGCGCCCGACGACGTGTCATCGCCCTGGCAACCGATCAGCGACAACCCTGCAAACAGGGTCAGGAAAGCTACAAACACGTGATTCCGGTGGATTGAGTTCTCCCGGCTTTCTCCGGGCATACTCATGGCGCCGAGCCCTCCTGACCCAGCCAGGCGGGCAACTCCTCGAGTCGGTTGCTGATCTCGGCGTATTCGATCAGCTTCAACGCCATCTCCAGTCGCCATTCGAGCTCATCCAGTTGCGCGGCCACCCAATCTTCCCTGGCCGAGTAGAGTGCAGACCAATCGCCCACCCCCTCGCGCCAGCGCACCTTTTCTGCATGT
This sequence comes from Gammaproteobacteria bacterium, assembly GCA_003561495.1. Classification (GTDB taxonomy): domain Bacteria; phylum Pseudomonadota; class Gammaproteobacteria; order Xanthomonadales; family Wenzhouxiangellaceae; genus Wenzhouxiangella. Next base: position 4,146 of record PWWM01000225.1, on the reverse strand, counting down.
TCACTGGCCCTGGCCTTCGCCAGCACCTCCTCCCGCCCGATCCGGCGATCATCGAGCAAGTGCAACAGGTCGGCCAACTCCGCGGAACGGCGTTGCAGATCGTCATGCAGGCTGGCTCGCTCGGCTTCCGTGGCCCGCGCCCGGCGATATTCGGCATTGGCACGGGCTCGATTGACGCCGGCCCAGTCCGGCGAGAATGAAAAACGCAGTCCGGCAAAATACTCCTGCTCCAGTGCGCCATCGAAAGCGTTGGAAAAATACGGCCCCGCCTGGCCAACGAAATCCAGACTCCAGCGATCCGTCCGGCTGAGCGTTTCCGCCTCGGCGCGCTGCTGTTCCACCTGCCAGTCCAGCACCGCCAGTTGCGGGCTATCGATCCAATCAATCTCCGGCTTGGTCTCCGGCGCACTCAGCTTCGGCGGCATCGGAGTCACTTCAGCCCGACCGGTCAATAGCGCCAGCTTGGCGCCGCCGGCACCTGCAGCATCCTCGGCCTCTTGAATAGTGGCCGCCCGGCGCGCCTCGGCCTGTTCGATGCGCGCGCGACGACCGGCCGGCTCCACGCCCTCGCTGACCCGGCGCTCCAGGGCATTGGCCAAAGCCTGGAATCCGGGTTCAGCAGTGGTCAGAACAGCCAGTCGCTCCTGCTTGATCGCCGCTTCAACGTAGTGACGCGCCACATCGGCCCTGAAAACCAGGTCCTGGGCAGCCTGGCGCGACAGTGTGCCCTTGCCGGCCAGCGCCAGCGCACGCTCGCGGGAATCTCGGCCACTTTCGAGCAGACTCCAGTTGACTTGAGCGAGTATTTCTCCGCGTCCGGCCAGCCCCTGGTCACGCTCCTCACCCGGCCTGGCGCGTTGGCCGTAATCGCCTCCGGCCTCCAGGCGCAACTCGGGCAGCTTACTGCGCCGGTGGGCCTGAAGTTCCGCCTGGTCGGCCTCAGCCTGGAGCCGGCCGGCCAGGTAAAGCGGCTGATTGTCCCGACTCGCGGCCCAGACCGAGACCAGCGAGTCGGCCTGTGAAAGGGGCTCTGGACTTGCAGACAATGAAACCGGCAACAGGAAGATCATCGGAATCAGCAGGTGCCGATGGATGGAAGTCATTGGTAGAACTCTCCAGACAGTCGTTCGGCGACGTGTTGATTCCAGAGTATAAGGGTTTGCAGATATAGGATGTCACGGTCCGGACTATTGCCCCTCGCCGCGCACGATGGGCTGGCCATCAGGATGATCGGGCAGATCGATCTCGATCGGTCGACAGCAGACACGGCAGTCCATCAGGACCTGCTGGCCCAATTCCTGAGGCTCCAGCGGCAATTCATTGGGCTCGCCGCACCAGGGGCAATCCAGTTCCAGCATCTCCATCATGTTGTTCCCAATCAAGACTGACTACGATCCTACCGCACCATGCGGCTGAGCACGGCCATTAACTATATATTATTATAGTTATGTAATTTCGGGACTTTTCGGTGATTGGAGTCGATGCAGTGAAACAGTCTCTATGGGCCGGGGTTCATTGCCCGGCGCTGGCGCTGGATGCGATCGGGCAGATGATAGCCGGCAACGAGCCGGTGGCGGTGCATGAACAGGTGCGTGGCCAGGCGCGGATTGTCCAGGCCAACCATCCGGCGCTGGAACAAGGGGTTCGGCCCGGCCAACGCCTGGCGGCGGCATTGGCGATCCTGCCCTGCCTGCAAAGCCATGCCCGCAATCAACGCGCCGAACGACAAGTGCTCGAGCAGGTTGCGCTGATCGGCTACGACTTCAGCCACCAGGTCGCGCTGGCACCACCGGACGGTATCGTGCTTGAGGTTGCCGGTAGCCGGCGTCTGCGCGGCAGCATCGCGGCATTGCTGGAGGCACTGACCGAACAACTTCACCACCGGGGAATTGCAGTGCGCCTGGGGCTGGCGCCGGTGCCGGCTGCCGCGCGCCTGTTGTCGCGACTTGGACACCGGGCTCCAACCCTGGCCGAACTGCACCGGCAACTGGCCGGCTTGTCCATCAACCGGCTGGCACTGGAACCGGAGCGGGCCGATCTGCTGTCCGGCTGTGGCGTCAAGACGGTCGCCGAGTTGATGAAGCTGCCGACAGCCGAACGGGCACGGCGTTTCGGGCCATCCCTGAATCACTACCTGGATCAGATCCATGGCCATCTGGAAACACCGCTGGCCCACTGGATGCCGGCACAGCGATTCTCCCTGCGCCTGGAGCTGCCGACGGCCAGCGATGAGGTCAGCGCCCTGGTGTTCGTGTTCAGGCGCATGCTCGGTCGGCTCGGAGACTGGCTGCGGGTGCGTGACCAGGCCCTGACCGGCCGGAAAGTCTCACTGGAGCGCGAGGATGGAGGATCCCCCCTGTCCTTCCGGGTGTCACTGGCGCGCCCGGGCTTCGATGACGAGCGTCTCTTGGAATTGATCGGCCTGAAGCTCGAGCAGATTCACCTGCCGGCCGCCGTCGATGCCATTGCCGTGAAGGCCGACAGCACCGACCAGCACCGTCCACTCCAGGCCGACCTGTTCAGCACCCACAACCGCGCCGATGCCTGGCCGGCCCTGCTCGATCGTCTGGGGGCAAGACTGGGCGAAGACGGGCTGGCCGGCCTGGCGGCGCATTCGGATCATCGTCCTGAAAAATCCTGGTCCTGGGTCAGTCCCGGCAACAGCTCGGCCTGTCAGGAGCAACGCCCGCGCCCGACCTGGCTGCTGCCCGAGCCACGTCCCTGCAAACCCGAGCATATTTATTTGGAAGAAGGGCCGGAACGCATTGAGGCCGGCTGGTGGGACGGCCAGGACTGTCGACGTGATTACTGGATTGCCCGCGACCGGCACCAGCGACGACTATGGATTTTCAGGGAATACAAGCCGCGGGTTGGCTGGTTCATCCATGGCTTGTTTGAATGACCCCGACCGGAATAGTTTTTTTTGTCTACTTGAACAAGACCCTGATTTAACGCACAATGAACACTTGGGATCATGGCGATGATGTCATGCGATTTCACTCGGTTGGGGCGCCCCCTGACGGGGTTTGATGGCGGCAAGTGGACAGGGAAACCCATGCTGGAAGCCAAGAACCAGGTACCGACATCCAGGCATGTCCTGTTCGTGGATGACTCACGCCTGATGCGCTATGCCGGTGACAAGTTCCTGTCCGAACACTGCCACCTGATGCTGGCCGAGAACGGCGAGGATGCCTGGCGGATCCTGACCCGGAAACGTCGCATCGACCTGGTTTTTACCGACCTGATGATGCCGGTCATGGATGGTCACGAGTTGATTCGCAGCATTCGCGGCAGTCGCAAGAACCGCATCCGGGAGTTGCCCGTTCTGGTCGTCACTGGCGCCGAGGAGGCCCGGGCACGGGAAAAAGCCATGGAGGCCGGGGCCACGGCTTTCATCCCCAAACCATTCAGCGCCGATGACCTGACCGGGGCGTTGCGTGTTCACCTGGATGGTGAGTTGCCGCAAACCAGCCTGATCACCAACGATGCAGACTATCCCCCCGAGTCCGGCCTGCTGAGCAACGTTCCCGAACCCGATTACTACTACCTGCGAATTGAGCAGGCTTTCAGTTTTCACCTGCGACAGAACCTGGACCTGGCGCTGATGCACATCAAGCTCAACAACTATGCCTTCCTGACTCGGCAGTACGGCAAGACCTGGGCCGAAGCGGTAATGCGCAACCTGCGTTATTTCCTCCACCGCGAATTACGCCAGGAAGATTCATTGCACCGCACCGGTGATGACCTCTACAGCATCATTCTGATGGGCACCCACAAGTCCGCTGCCCGCACCCTGGTCAGCCGTCTGCGGCGCTCTCTGGCCGGCGCCAGGGTCCGCTTTGCCAGTCAGGAACTCGAACTGTCGGCTCGTTTCGGCATTCAGTTTCCCAAGCTCAATACCGATCAGTCCCCGGCTGAACTGCTTTCGGCGGCCCACGGCTTGTTTGACCTCAGCAGTCGGATTCCGCGTATTCGCTGATCCGTTGCAACCCACTCCACAGCGCCAGTGCCGTGACTTCCATCCCGGCACCCGGGCCCTGGACCACCAGCGGCGATTCGCGGTAGCAGTCACTGCGAATTTCAATGCGATTGTCAGCGCCGGTCAGCTGGGCAAAAGAGTGATCCTGCGAAACTTTTTCCAGACCC
>PWWM01000171.1 GCA_003561495.1 Gammaproteobacteria bacterium | reverse complement strand
CAAGTCCGCCAGGCGCCGGCCACCGGGGCCGGCGGCATCGGGGTCGGCATGAACCAGGTAGAGCGTGGCCCAACGCTGTGCCCCCTCGACCAGGGGCAAGGGCTTGAGGGCTCCGGTCGCGAGCTCTCGGCGAATGATTTCTTCGGCATACCAGGCAAAGCCCAGCCCCATGCAGGCCGCGCGAATCGAGGTCGCCTTGGCCGAGACCGTCCAGCGCTGATCGGTCACATTTGGCGCCTGGTCACCGGCCGGTTGCACCCCGGTATCGCGGACCACGAGGTGACGGTGACCACGCAGATCCTCGCGCGTCAGCGGACGGCCAAGCCGATGGAGTGGATGGCTGGGCGCCGCGGCGGCGATGAAGCGAACCTGCATCAAGGCATCGCCGATGAATCCGCCCGGAATACTCGAGGCAATGGCCAGATCGACCTGACCGGCACTCAGCAACTCGCTGGTACCGGCCAGCACTGACTCGTGAAGCTGGATGCGCATCTGGGGTTGCTCGCCGGAAAGCACATCCAGACACTCCAGCAGCAACCAGGTCGGAAAGATGATCTCGGCGGCAACCCGCAATTCGGTTTCCCAGCCGGCTGCGGCCCGCGCCGCAGCGCGCTCCATCCTGGCCGCCTCATCAATCAGCGCCCGGGCCCGACGGTAGAGCATTTTTCCGGATCGAGTCAGCTGGGCCTTGCGACCAACCACCTCGAAGGCCTTGACATCAAGCAGTTCTTCGAGGCGGCTCACCGCATGACTGAGGGTGGATTGGGACTTGTTCAAGGCACGGGCCGCTTGAGCGTAGCCGTCGTGCTCGACCACCGCGACCAGGGCGCGCCACTGCTCAAGGCTGACGCGCGGAGGACTCATCCCGCCGATGCCCCCAAAATCAATCGACCGGACCTAATCCGTGGCGACTTCAGCGTGCAAAAACGTAGCCACCGTAACCGACAAATGCTGCGGCAAACAGGGGCAACATGTAGGCATACCACTCCGGGAACTGAATGAAGGGCATCAACTGAAAAGTATTCAGACCTTCCAGCGTGGCGAAGTTGATCGGGCCTTCCAGGGGTGCGGGAAGCATCAACATCCCCTGGATAGCCACCAGCACCGCCAGGATGATCGCGGCATCGCCACGATTGCTGATGGTGGCGGCAATTTTCCCGGACATGCCGGCCAGCCACCCCACCACGAAAAGAGAAATGATCAGCCATCTCCAGGAGACTTCATAAGTCGCTGAGTCGAGCAGACGCTCGATGCCGACAAAGGACACCAGCGAAAATACGATTACCACGCCCAGAATCAGAAAAAACACGTATCCGACCAGGGCGCCCCACAGCATCCTCATCATCCCTGCCACCTCCAGATCGAGTGTCCAGTAATGGCCCCTTGGCCACTAAGCGTATCCGACTATGGACTGCCAATTCAAGCCTCAACATCCGACCAACCATTCTATTTAATCGATTCTTATGGCCGAAATTTTGCGCTTTTATTTCGATATTAGAGATATTACCTTGTTTGCAGGACGACATTCCACTTTCACCGAGGAAACCACCATGTCCAATCTTCTGGTCATCAAGTCTAGTTTGCACAACGGCTCGGGGCAGTCCAGCCATCTGGTCGATGAATTCGCGCAGACCTGGCGCCGAGCCAATCCAGGCGGCAGAGTCCAGTGCCGTGATCTGGCCACGGAAATCATCCCTCATCTAACGGCCGAGATTTTCGAGGGTTTTGGCAAACCGGCTGATCAACGAAATCCTGCCCAGATCTCCGCCACGGCAGTGTCGGATGCGTTAATCGCCGAGCTGAAATCAGCCGATGCGGTCGCCATCGGACTGCCAATGTACAATTTCACCATTCCATCCACCTTCAAAGCCTGGATGGATTACGTGGCCCGGTCCGGAGTGACCTTCGAATACACTGAAGAAGGCCCGCGCGGGCTGGTCGAGGACAAACCGGTTTACATTTTCGCGACTCGTGGCGGTCGCTACCAGGGTACGTCGAACGATACCCAGACTCGCCTGATCCAGACCTATTTCGGCTTTCTGGGCATGACCAACCTGCATTTCACCTATGCCGAGGGTCTGGCGATGGGCGAGCAGATTGCCCAGCAGGCCCGCCAGTCAGCACGCGCCGAAGTCATGCGCCTGGCCGCATGAAGGAGATCACCATGAAAGCCCGCAACCTCCGCAAGGTCATTGAGTCCGTGCCCACTTCGGACGGCGCTGGCGTCAAGCTGCGCCGCAGTCTCGGCGCCGGTCCGTTCGCGCGCCTCGATCCGTTTCTGATGCTCGATGAGTTCTACTCCGACAATCCCGATGACTATCTGGCTGGGTTTCCATCTCATCCGCATCGCGGATTCGAGACGGTCACTTACATGCTCGACGGGCGCATGGAACACAAGGATCACCTGGGCAACACCGGCGACCTCGGTCCGGGCAGCGTCCAGTGGATGAGCGCCGGTCGCGGCGTGATCCACTCCGAAATGCCTCGGCAGACCGAGGGGCGAATGCGCGGTTTTCAGCTCTGGATCAATCTTCCGGCTGACGAAAAGATGAAACCCGCCGATTATCGCGACATTCCGGCTGGTGAGGTTCCGGAACTTCCTTTCGATGGTGGCCTGGCGCGCGTCATTGCCGGAACTCTGACGCTGAGAGGACAGTCACTGGACGGCGCGGTCAATCACAGCGACAAGCGCATCAGCACCGATCCCCTGTATATCGACCTGCGCCTGGATCCCGGATCGCAGGCAACCATTCCGGTGCAGGCCGGTTACAACAGTTTTGTCTACCTGTACGAAGGCGACGCCGTGATTGGCGAGCAATCGCTGCACCGGCGCCATGCCGGTGTCCTGGAAGACGGCGACCAGGTCACCATTCAGGCTGGCGAGCACGGGGCACGCTTGTTGCTGCTGGCCGGAAAGCCGCTCAATGAACCGGTCGTCCAGTACGGGCCATTCGTGATGAATACACGCGAGGAAATCGAGCAAGCCGTACGCGACTACCAGAGCGGACGATTGACCGAACCGGCCTGACCTGGATGCACAAGGCGGTTACCATACAATGATTCGTCATGACGCCCTCGCAAGGACTCGCAGGCAATGTCCAACCGCCGCACGCCCGATGCCACCGAACACACAGAGTTGACCCGGATCGAATCATCCGGGTCGTCGGCCGATCTTCATGATGATCGCCTGGTCGTGATCCAGGGACCGGATCTGGGAGAACAAATCGTGCTGGGCGATCAACCCCGTGTGCTGGGGCGTTCCTCCCAGGCCGATATTCGGCTGTCGGCGCCGGGGGTTTCACGTCGCCACTGTCGTATCGAGCGACGCGATGAGCGTTGCTGGATCGAGGATCTGGGCTCGACCAACAAGACACGGGTCAATGACGAAGCGATCGAGTCGATCGCACTCAGTGACGGCGACCAGATCCGGCTGGGACAGACCGTCCTGAAGTTCATTGCCGCCAGCAACCCGGAAGCGGCCTATTACGACAAGCTCGCCAAGGAAGCCACCCGTGACCCGCGCACCGGCCTGTTTCGGCGATCCCACGTGATTTCTGCACTGGAACAGGCTGCCGACCAGGCCAGCGCCAACCCGGATGAGCCGGCCGGTGGCGTCATCTACCTGGCCCTGGACGCACACAGTGAGCTGCGCGATCGCATTGGCATGGCCGGTATCGAAAAGCTGCTGGGTCTGATCGGCCAGCGCCTGGTGTCGGATGTCGACGAGCATCACTTAGCGGCCATCTACGGCGAACACAGCCTGATCCTCCTGGCTCGCGACCTCGAACCCGGAGAACTGCTGAAACTGGCCGAACGAATGCGCCAGAAAGTCCGTTCCGAGCTGTTCGAGATCAATTCCGAGGAACTTGCGGTGACGGCCAGCCTGGGCGTGTGCCCGTTCAACCTGCGTATCGGCCATGCCGATGCCATGCTGGTGTGTGCCGCGCGGGTAGCAGAAGCCTGTCAACGCGACGGTGGCGATCAGTGTCGGGACTACCAGCCCACAGTCCTGGCCGAAAAAGCCGGTGAAGATGAGAAGACGCTGCTGGGCCTGCTGCGCGAGGCCATGACCAAGGGAACCATGCAGACCCGTTTCCAGCCGGCCGTCAGCATGGCTGGTGAGGAGATCAGCCATTACCAGATTCTGCCGCGCCTGCTGACCGATGACGATGAACTGATCTCGGCCAGCGTATTCATTCCCGTGGCCGAGCGACATGATGTCATTGTGTCAATCGATCGCTGGATGAGCATCCGCGCCCTGCGAGCGATCGAGGATCAGCTCGAAAATGATCGCCGCATGCGCCTGTTCGTCAATCAGTCGGGCCAATCCCTTGACGATGAAACGCGCTACGCAACGATCGCCGACAAGCAGTCCGAAACAATCGCGGAAAACAGGCTGCTGGTGTTTGAATTCCGTCATGCCGATGTCTCCCGAAAACTCAAGGCGGCCCGCCAGCTTCTGCCGAAATTGAGAGAACAGGGGTTCGGGGTCGCGATTTCCGGCATCGACGATGCCTCGGAGGCCGGCCTGATGCTGCCTCATCTGCAAGCTGACTACTACCGAATCGCCCCGTCGCTGGCGCGCGAGGTCGGTCGCGATGACGATGCAACCAAACGCTTCGACAACATGGTCGAGCGAATCCACAGCGCCGGCGGAAAAGTCATCGTCTCACAAGTCGAGGACGCCGAAACCATGAGCCGACTCTGGAGCCGAAACGTCGACCTGCTGCAAGGCAACTTCATCCAGCGACCCAGCCAGAAACCCGATTTTTCACTCTGAACCTGCCTCGAAACGATCACGCAAGAGGATTTCTCCCTCCCGATCGAATGCGCCCACATCCTGATAATCCGATCCATAAAAAACCTTTCTAACTTGGTGATCGACATCGGCGAGTGGCCCCAGCAATGGAGGATCAGGATCAAGATCTGCAGCACAGCCATTCACAGCCGGCGAATGGCTCATAAGCCTGTGATTGCCATTCTGCGGATCGACCAGGCCAGGATCGGCTTCGATCAAGGCGGTGACAAGATCGGCCTGTCCACTGTGATCCTCTATCGAAGTGATTTCGCGGGCCACGATGCAGGCCGCCCTGGTCAGCCTGGTTTCACCGACCCCACCACTGGCCAGGCTCACGGTGTCCGGCTGATCAATCAGCAAACCTTCGATGTACAACTCCATTTGGTCGAGATCATCAACCTGCGTTTCGATCACTCCCGAGAATGCGACGGCGGAGCTTTGTGTCGAGACGGTAGACCATTGCAGTGAAACGCTGCTGGAGTCGAACAGGCCAAATACGCTTGATCCGGATTGACTGTCGCCAAGGAACTGGTTGTTGGCAACCAGGCTGTTGTAGAGTTCCAGCGAGTGTACTTCGTCATCATGGCTGGTATCGCTGCCGTGAACATGGAACACCTGTCCATGATCCAGCTCGTTACCGGTGATTTCCGTTTGGTGAAAGCTAGCATAGGCATCGGAGCTCACCGATACAATACTTCCCGCGACCGGATCAGTTATCGAGTTGGAGATGATTTTTGAGCATGTCAGCGAGGAACCCCGTGTTCGACAGATCTCATCGCTTTTCATGGCCAGGGATGCCTGATCGACCACGCTGATCGCGGCCGCCCCTGACTCGGCTTGATTGGAATCGATGATGACATTGACCAGCTCGGCTTCAGCCTCGGCGCCCTCCAGGTAGATTGCTCCCCCATTCAAGGCACTGTTGTCGACGATCTCAACGGGCAAGTGCGACTGTTCGCTGATGTCGGGATCGGCGCCATCCATGCGCACCGCGCTTTGACCAGTCGCAAAAAGTCCACCGCCCAGGTCCTCTGCATGGTTTTCAACAATCCCCGAAGGATGATCCGTTTTTGGCAGGTTCCGACCACCAGAACCGAACTCTAGCTGGCAATCATCAAGATAGATTCCACCACCGTTGAAACCGGCCGTATTGAGATGGATGCCGGTGTCGCTATCGACATGAATACTGCCTCCCTGACAGTAAATACCACCGCCGTGACCGTCGGCCGAGCTCATGAAAATTCGGCTGGAGCCGGAAATCGTCATCTCCGGTGCGCTGTCATCAGATTCGATCAGTGCAATGGCGCCTCCGTTACCGGCGGAATCATTGATTCCGATGCGAAAATTGGTGGCGACGACGGTGTGACCTCCATGAACCAGCAACCCGGCCCCATCAGCGTCAGGCGACCGGCCCGTAACCGAAACAGATTCGGTGCTACCACCTCCGAAGCCGATATCGTGGAACTCAACGTGCAAAGTCTGCCCTTCCGGACTGTGAACCCTGACGGCGCGATGGTCATCGTGCGCGAACAGGATGGGAGGATCATCTAAATTCTCTAACTGGCAGTCCAGGTATCCACCCCTCAGGACAAGGGACTTGGTGATCTCTAGTTCACCATCCAGATTGACTAGATCCGAACCAGTGACGATGATGGTGTCACCGTGATCGGCAGCGTCCATTGCGGCCTCGATTGAATCGAAGTCGCACTCGAAGTCTCCACTGCCTCCGACCACGAGAGTCTCGCCAGAGACTCTTTCGCCGATATAGACCTCTGCTGGGGCCACGCCGAACAGACCGGTCAAAAGCATCAGCATGGGTACAAAAACAGGGCGAAATCCATCGGGTCGGGCACCGCCCGATCCAAACGATATTTTGTTGTGACACATGAAACATTCCCGCCTATTCAGATGGTCTCATGTGTACAAACGCACAATCCGGAAAACTGTGCCAATCAGAGATTGAGCTCAGACCTGACGACTTAGCTGGACGGTCAGTTCGCGCATATCGATGTCGGCATAACTGTCCGGGAGCACCTCCGAAACCCGTAATGGATTTGAAACACCGGCAGCTCGCTGCCCGGCAAGATCCAGTTCAGGGCCCAGATGCAGCTCCCCTTGATCCTGTCTGATGGTTCGCACCAGCGGGAGAAAGCCCCGAATGGAGGGAGATTCCATCACCACCGCCAGATCATCGTTGCTCAGACGCACCAGCGTCCCCGGGGTAACCCAGCCCATGAAACTGGTCAGGCACTCGACGAATTTGCGGTCAAATTGACTGCCGCGATTCTTCCACAGAATACCCAGGGCCTGGTGATGCGAGCGTGCCGGATCGTAGACACGATGCGAGGTGATCGCATCATAGGCATCAATGATGGAAATCACCCGGGTCAACGGTGCGATCTGCTCCCCGGTCAAGCCCTGCGGATAACCGGCGCCATCCGGGCGTTCATGGTGGCCCAGCACCGCCCGGGCAACCTCTTCCGGAATCGCCTTTTCATTTCTGAGCATGTCGTAGCCCAGGGTGGTATGGCGCTTGACCTGCTCGTATTCGTCACTGGTCAGTCGCCCATTCTTGTTGAGGACCTCCTTGTCGACCCGCATCTTGCCCAGGTCATGCAGCAAGCCGGCCAGTCCAGCCATCTCCACCTCACGCCTGCCCCAACCGAGACTGGCCGCCATACCCATGCTGAGTATGGCCACATTGATACAGTGCTGGGCGGTGTAGCGGTCACGCTGCTTGATGCGGCTCAACCACACCAGTGCGGCCAGATTTTCTTCCAGTCCATCAGCCATTTCATCAACAACGCTGCGGGCCTGCTGCATGTCGATTTCAGCATCGGCTGAAAGTCGCTCAATCAGACTTTCGGCCTGCTGGTCGAGCTTTTGGTAGTTGCCGATGGCTGCCGAAAGCGTCTCCTGGCCGATACTCGCCGTTCGAAGCAAGTGAAGGGCGGGCCCTTCGATTCCATGTGTATCGTGGTCGCGACCATGGCGGGCGTATACCGCCGGTCGGTAAGGATTGGGACTTCGGTCCAGATCAATGATGACCCAGTCACAGTGTTCCTGAAGCCATTTCTTCTTCTCGAAGGAGTCGACCATCATGCCCTGAAGCGGAAAGTCGGTTTTCTCCCAGGGAATGCTTAACCGGCGAACAAAATGGCCGAGCTTGAGATCGGCCGGGGAGATCTTGAGTTCATACTCCCAGATGCTGCGCTCACGGAATTCTTCCCAGGACTGAATGTTCACAGTCGCCTCCCCAGGCGGCACAAGCCGGGTCGGACAAATGCAATGGTCCTGGGCGAATGGCACATGTTGAACCCCCTTCAACACAATTGAGGAGCGAAGCAGGAGCTCCATCTTAATCCGACAGATACGGATTTTCAAAGACATTCGGCCAATTGAAATCCATACGAGGTTCAGCACGATTCCCGGATGCCGCCGGCGGCATAATGGCAGGCCTACATGGACCGTACCAAGGTGAATCAGCCCGTGAATCAGCTTCCCGGTTACGAAGACGTCGAACGAGCAGCCCGGCGTATCCGCGGCCAGGCTCATGACACGCCGATCATGACCAGTCGATATTTCAACGAGCGACTGGATGCGCAGGTCTTTTTCAAGTGTGAAAACTTCCAGCGAGTCGGCGCTTTCAAGTTTCGCGGCGCCTGCAACGCCATTTCTGCATTACCTGCCGAGATGGCTGAACGCGGCATCATCCCCCATTCATCCGGCAATCACGGCCAGGCCGTTGCACTGGCCGCGCGTTTGGCCGGGTACCGGGCGGTTGTGGTCATGCCGCAGGATTCGGCCCGCATCAAGGTGGAAGCGGTACGGGATTACAGAGCCGAAGTGGTGTTTTGCTCGCCCGGCACCGAACCTCGCCAGAGAAAGGTCGATGAGCTGATGGCTCGCCACGGCTACGTATTCATCCACCCGTATGATCATCCGGATATCATCGCCGGGCAGGGCACGGCGGCCAGGGAACTGCTCAAGGCTCTTCCGGATCTTGAGGTCATCATGGCGCCGGTCGGTGGCGGGGGGCT
>PWWM01000112.1 GCA_003561495.1 Gammaproteobacteria bacterium | reverse complement strand
TTTCCGGGCCGGACACCGGCATGCAAACGCGGGTGGACAGTCTGAAAGTACGAGACGAAGTGCTGCTTGCCGGCGGTGTCTTCAACGAAGCGGGTGGCGAGGAAGTACGACGTCTGGCCAGTTGGGACGGTTGCCGAGACGATGATTCCGATCCGATTTTCACATCGAATTTCGAAGTTTCGGAATAAGGATGAGTGAGCCGTCGCAAGACGGCACTCCATCGCGGCCTCGAAAAACCCAAAAACCCTGTAGTATTTGAACCGCCCAGAAAACTCGGCGCGAGTGCCTGGACAACGTCCATTTGGCATGGTTCAGCGTGGATTCTGTCGGTTGAGGTCAGCGATCTTTTCGGTGATTGATGATTGACATGAGTCAAGCCGTTCACGAGTGGCGATGGGCTAAACTGGACTCGTCAAATGGCTCCGACACGCTCAACGCATCAATGACCTGACATGGATCTCCGGCCCTATCTGGAAACCATGATTGAACGCCGTGCTTCGGACTTGTTTTTCAGTGCCGGTGCGCCAACGGGTATCAAGATTGAAGGCAAGACGGAATATCTGGATGAGCAGAAGCTGTCCGGCGAAGCTGTCAAACGACTGGTCTACTCAATCCTTACGCAAAGCCAGGTCGATGAATTCGAGCGTGAGCTCGAGCTCAATCTGGCCCATGCCGAGGACGGCGTCGGACGCTTTCGCATCAACGTTTATCGTCAGCGTGGCTCCCTGGCCATGGTGGTGCGGCATGTCAAGGATTGGATTCCGTCCATTGAGGAATTGAATCTGCCACTCGTCCTGAAGGATCTGGTGATGGAGCCACGTGGTCTGGTGCTGGTGGTTGGGCCGACTGGTTGCGGAAAATCGACCACGCTGGCATCGATGGTCGACTATCGAAGCGCGAATAAAAGCGGGCACATACTGACTGTCGAGGAACCGATCGAGTTTCTTCACAAACACAAGAAGTCCATTGTCGATCAACGTGAGGTCGGTCTCGATACGCATACCTATGCCCAGGCATTGAAGAACGCCATGCGCGAGGCGCCGGATGTCATCCTGATCGGAGAGATTCGAGATCGAGAAACCATGCAGCATGCCATTGCTTATGCCGAGACGGGTCACCTGTGCCTGTCCACTTTGCATTCGAACAACGCCGACCAGGCACTGGATCGGATCATGAATTTTTTTCCGGATACGGCCCATCGGCAATTATTCGTTGATCTGTCGTTACCCCTTCGCGGGATTGTCAGCCAGCGCCTGATTCCCGGCGTGGACGGCAAGCGAATTCCGGCCGTGGAATTACTGCTGCATACGCCGTATGTCGCCGATCTGATTCTGAGGGAAGAAATTGCAGAGCTCAAGGAAGCCATCAAGAAAGGCGGACAGCATGGTATGCAATCCTTTGATCAAGCCTTGTTCAAGCTTTTTGCGACCGGCAAGGTCACGGCTGAAGAAGCGCTTGCGCATGCCGACTCGCGCAATGATCTGGGGCTAGCCATTCGTCAAAGTGCCGGCCAGCTCGGTGTGCCGGAACGCTGGGCCATAGATCCGGGCGGAGACTGAACAGCCCATCGTCTCCAAAACAGCCCGGACTTGTGCGATTGATTTTCCGCAGGTGACCCGCCCAGCAATCACTCGGATCGGGCCAGCATGTAATCGATGGCCAGTGAGGCCAGGGCGCGCACCCCGGTGATCATGCCGGTCTCGTCGATGTAGTCATGCCATTCCGCCTGACTCAAAGGCGAGATCACGCACAGAATCAGAAAAAGGGTACTGAAGCTCAGGACTTTCACGGGCAGGTCTCTTCGATAGGCCGGGAATCATTCTTGTCCCGAACCGCTATGGGTTGCAAGTCACCGCGAGAGTATTATTGTTCAGGCGGCCTGGTCGTGAAGTTCTTCGCCGGCCAGTCGATCGAAGTATTGGCTGGTCAATTCGATCTGTTCGGCAGCACTTTCAGCTCGGTTGACCACCGAGCGGTAGGCGTTGTTCTCCGGTCGATTCTTGGCATACCAGCCCAGGTGCTTGCGGGCAATGCGAACGCCGGCAGTTTCGCCATAGAACTCGTGCAAGGCCTTGAGGTGGCCAAGCAGGATATCTCGGATTTCAGTAAGTCCGGGTTCAGGCAGGTGCTCGCCGAACTCGAGGAAGTGAGCCATCTCCCGAAAGATCCAGGGCCGGCCCTGGGCGGCCCGCCCGATCAGCAAGCCATCGGCGCCGGTATGATCGAGCACGGCCTTGGCCTTCGCAGGTGTATCGACATCGCCGTTGGCCAGAACCGGAATACTGACCTGTTGCTTGATCGCGGCAATCGTGTCGTACTCGGCCGAGCCGGTGTACTTTTGATCGCGGGTACGGCCGTGAATGGCCAATGCAGTGATGCCGCAGTCCTCGGCGATGCGGGCAATGACCGGCGCATTGCGCTGATCGGCTGCCCAGCCGGTGCGGATTTTAAGAGTGACCGGAACTTCCACGGCGCTCACGACGGCCCTCAGGATCTGCTCGACCAGTGCCTCGTCGCGCATCAGCGCCGAGCCGGCCCAGGCCTTGCAGACCTTCTTGGCCGGGCAACCCATGTTGATGTCGATGATATCGGCGCCGTGTGCGACGTTGTGCCGGGCGGCTTCGGCCATTCGTTCAGGAATCGTGCCGGCAATCTGTACGCTGACCGGTCCTGGCTCGCCTTCATGGTCCATGCGCCTGACCGACTTGGTGGTGTGCCAGAGGCTGGGATCAGACGTCGTCATCTCGGTGGTGGCCAGACCGGCCCCCAGTTTTCGGCACAACAATCGGAACGGTTTGTCGGTGACCCCGGCCATCGGCGCCAGTCCCAGTGGGCGGTCAATTCTGTACGGGCCGATTTGCATGGCGTTCATCCATCGAGAGTGTGAGACACGGGCCTGGGTCAGGTTGAACAGTCGGGTGCATCTGGTTGTTCTTGTTGTATTATGGCAGCCTAAAGGTGCCGGGAGGTGACTGAAAGCCGGTTGCCGGTCAGGGGGGCCGAGCCATGACGATCAATACAAGTCCAAGGAACTTGCCCATGTCGGAAAATGAGGAACGTCGGCGTTTCCACCGATTTCCCTTTCATGCCGAGTGCCAGCTCACCCCGACTGGCAAGGACAGAGTTCATTGTGAACTGCTTGATCTGTCGATCAATGGCGCCTTGCTGAAAGTCGATGATTCCTTCCGCGAGGAGGTCGTTCCCGATTCCCATCTCCGACTGCAATTCAATGGTCAGGTCAGCGGTGAGCAGGTCTCGCTCGAAATGTGGGTGACGGCCGTTCGGGTCCAGCGTCATCAGGTCGCTTGTCGATTCACGGCCGTTGATGCCGACAGTTTCGAGCAACTGAAGAATCTGGTGGCCGAAAACCTTGGTGACGTCGAATTGCTTGATCGCGAACTGACCCAGCTCGATTACTGGCCCGGGTTATCCGTCTCCCCGGGGAATTGACTGAACCACTCGGTCATCACGTTTTCAAGTTCGCCCAGGCCCTGGCCGCTGGTGGCCGAGAAGACCTGCACCCCGACCCGTTCGTCGATTCGCTTTCGCACCGCCATCAAGGCCTCGTTCTGCTTGCCGCGTCCGAGCTTGTCGGCTTTGGTCAGGACCAGGTGCAGGGCCAGGCCCCTGGACCCGGCCCACTCGATCAATTCGATGTCGGATTCTTTGAGCGGATGGCGAATATCCATGACCACGACCAGGCCGATCAGGGCTTCACGCCGATCCAGATAGGTTTGAATGAGGCCTTTCCAGTGACGCTTGAGGTCTCCACTGACCCGGGCATAGCCATAGCCGGGCAGATCGACCAGATGGCGTTGCTCGTCAAGCCGGAAAAAGACCAATTGACGGGTTCGGCCGGGGGTGCGGCTGGTCCTTGCCAGGCTCTTTTGCCGGCACAGGCGATTGATCAGGCTCGATTTTCCGGCGTTTGATCGGCCGGCAATGGCCACCTCGACCCCCTGATCCGGAGGCAATTGTGAGCGCGTGTGGACACTGTCAAGGTATTCTGCGCGCTGAAGCAGGGCTACAATCGGGTTCACGGACTGGATTGGACGTCAAGAACAGGCGATAATATCAGGTTACTTGACCTTGCATGGAGTACCACGGAAAATGCCTCGATTCATGGTGATGCTGCTGGCCCTGGCGCCAATGATGGCCGTTGCGGTCGGTGACCCGGAAGCCGGCGAGCAGAAATCAGCCGTCTGTGCTGCCTGCCACGGCATGGATGGAAACAGTGAAATTCCCGAGTGGCCCAAGCTGGCCGGTCAGCACGCCGATTATGCGGCGCGCCAGACTCGCATGGTTCGCGATCAGGTGCGTGATATCCCGGAAATGTATCCCATGGTCATGGATTTGAGTGACCAGGATATTGCCGATATTGCCGCGTTTTATGCCGAACAGACCCTGCAACCCGGTGTGGCCGATGAAGAGCTGGTGGAACTGGGTCAGCGGATCTACCACGATGGCAATCGTGAGACCGGCGTGCCGGCCTGTGCGGCTTGTCATGGCCCCTCCGGCGAGGGCATTCCGGGTGCCTACTATCCGCTGATTCGCGCCCAGCATGCCGATTACACCGCTGATCGATTGCAGCGTTACCGTGGTGGAGAGACCAACGGTGATGATGATCCGTTCAGCGCCATGATGGTGGGTGTGGCGGCACGGCTGACCGATGAGGAGATCAACGCTGTCAGTTCCTATATTGAGGGACTGTATCGAGCCAGGCCGTGACCGGCAGTTCATCTTGCGGAACCGATGGGTCGCTTGACCGGTCTGTATGACAACCCTAGGATCAGGATCTTTATCAATGACCAGAAACGCCATTATTGCCATTGCCGCCCTGTGGATGTTCAGCCTGACGGCTGTGGCCGAGTCTTTCGAGGAAGGGACCCACTATCAGGCCATCGGAACCCCGGTCAGCACCCCGGATGATCGAGTTCAGGTCATTGAGGCTTTCGCCTATCCCTGTCCGGCCTGTAACACGTTCCTGCCCCACATCAAGGGCTGGGAAGCCCGCCAGCCCGATTATGTCGAATTCAAGCGACTGCCGATCGGTTTGCAGCGTGGCTGGGATCTGTTCGCCCGCGCTTACTACACCGCTGAGGTGATGGGGCTGGGTGACGATGCCCACCAGGCCGTTTTCGATGCCTTGCATCGCGAGGGTCGCACGATTCGAAACTTCGAGGACATTGCTGCCATTTACACCGATTTCGATGTCACCACCGAGTCATTCATCAACACTGCCCAGTCGTTCGCGGTTGACTCGCGCATGCGTCGCAATCGCAGTGATGTGCAACGTTATGGTATTCGCCAGACCCCGACAGTCGTTGTCCAGGGCCGCTGGCGGATCACGCCGGGCAGCTTCGATTCTTTTGAGCAGATGTTGACAGCCATTGATTACCTGGTGGACAAGGAAGCCGAAGCGCTGGGTCTGAATGACCAGGAAGGACCGGCCGGAGACGAGGAACAAGCTGCCGACGTGTCAGCCGATTCCTGAGGCCTCGTGTCGAATCCCTCACGGCAGCTCAAGCTGCTGAGCTACAACATCCAGGCGGGCACGACCACGGGCAAGTATCGTGAGTACCTGACCAAGAGTTGGCGCCAGGTTCTGCCGAACAACCAGCGGGTGGCCAACCTGGATGCGATATCCGAGCTGGTCGCCGAATTCGACATCGTCGCCTTGCAGGAGGTCGATTGTGGCAGTCTGCGTTCGGGCTTTCTCAATCAGGCCAAGTATCTGGCCACCCATGCCCGTTTCCCGTACTGGAATCACCAGGGCAACCGCAAGGTCGGTGTGCTGGCCCATGCCGGTAATGGTCTGCTCAGCAGGATCGAGCCCAGTCTGGTCGAGGAGCATCGACTGCCCGGGGCCATTCCCGGTCGCGGCGCCATGGTGGCACGCTACGGTGAAGGCCCGAAAGCGCTCTGGCTGGTGGTCCTGCACCTGGCGCTGGGTCGGCGAGCCCGTTCCCAGCAACTGGGGTATGTCGCCGACCTGATTCGCGAGTATCCCCACCTGGTGGTCATGGGAGACCTCAACACCGGCCCCGGCTCACGCGAGTTGAAAAGCTTCTGTGACCGCGCCGGCTTGATCATTCCCACGCGTGACATTCTGACGTTTCCGTCCTGGGACCCGCAGCGCGGCATTGACCACATTCTGATCTCGCCGGACATGGATGTGGCTGCGCTCGATGTATTGCCGGTCAGCTACTCGGACCATTTGCCCCTGGCCATGACGATCAATATTGACGAGGACGTCAACCTACCAGGCCATACGCACGGCGACTAGAATCAGCACCACGCCAAACACCCGTCGCAGTCGGGTAGCCGGCAGACGGTGAGCCAGCGCCACCCCCAGCGGCGCCCCCAGCATGCCGAACAGACCAATCGTGATCACTCCGGGCAGATACAGATAGCCCAGGCTGGCTTCCCAGAGTTCCTGGCCCCATCCCAGCACGATAAAACCGGCGACCCCACCCAGGGCAATCGGCCATCCGCAGGTCGAGGCGATGGCTACCGCACGCACCATGGGATAGCCATTGCGCGCCAGATAGGGCACGTTGAAGCTGCCTCCACCGATACCGATCATGGCCGAAATGGCGCCGATCCCCGGTCCAAGCAGCCACCACGCGCGCGGAAACGGCTCGCGCGAACGGGTCGAAGTCGAGGCCGCCAGCACCATGCGCAACCCGATCAGTCCGGCGATCACGGCGAAAACCCGCGCCAGCATCTCGCCGGGCATCCAGACTGCCAACCAGGCGCCGAGCGCAGCCCCGACGCCCACGGCCGGACCGAGGCGAATCACGCAGGGCCAATCTACGCCTCCGCGACGGTCATGGAACCATATGGCGCTGGCCGAGGTCAGCAGCATGGTGGCCAGGGAAGTGGCCACTGCCATGGGCACGGCAATCTCCATCGGAGCGCTCAGGGTCACCAGGATGAAGGTCAGTGCCGGCACGATGACCAGACCGCCGCCAATGCCCAGCAGGCCGGCCAGAATACCGGCGATCAGGCCAATCAAGACCAGGGCCAGCAGCGTCAGCAACACTTGTCGAATCTTTCTAAACAGCGCATCATGCTTTTCATGTTGGAGTAGTCGCGGTTGCAATGGCAAGCAAATTATTAAAAAGCTGGATTCTGGCTTGTTTACTCGGGCTGGGCGCCACTGGTGCGGGTGCTGAATCCGATAGCGGCGTCGCCACCGATCTCGAAACGCAGCGCGAAATCTTTCGGGAGGGCTGGGCGGCTGCCGGTCGAGGCGACCAGGCCGCCACGCTGGATGCGATTTCCAGATTGGGTGACTACCCGATTCGCCCGTACCTGGAATTCGAGTTGCTGCGACAGCGAATCGATCAGGTGCCCGAGACCGTCATGGAGCAGTTTCTGGCGCGCTACCGGGATTGGTCGTTCGCGGCGTCACTGGAGACGGCCTGGTTGCGCAGTCTGGGCCGACGCGGCGAATTCGAAACGCTGATCCGACATGGGCGTAACGCCACGGATATCCGAGTGCAATGCTACCTGGGAAGGGCGGATCTCGAAGCTGGGCGAACCCGCGACCTGATCGAGCGGGCCGAACGGCTGTGGCTGGTCGGGCATTCCCAGGATTCGGCCTGTGATCCGTTGTTCAATTGGTGGAGAAGTCAGGGGTACCCGACCGATCAACAGGCCTGGCGCCGATTCCATCTGGCCTTGTCGGGTGGCCAGGATGGCCTGGCTCGCTACTTGCGCCGCTACCTCGACAGAGACCAGCGCCACTGGGCGGAGCTGTGGCTGAGCATGCAGGCACGTCCGCAGCAATCATTGCGGGAGGCCCGGCAGTGGCCTGATCATGACCAGGCGCGCTCCATCATGCAATCCGGTCTGCAGCGGCTGGCTCGCAGTGACTGGGAACGCGCGCAACGGTTGTGGTCACCGCTCAAGCGGCGATTCGACTGGTCTGATCAGGACATTGCGACCATCGAGCGCGAAATCGCCCTGTACATGGCCGTTGCCCTGGAACAGCAGGCCCCGGAAGTCATTGATGCACTGCCTGAGCAGGCAATTGATCAGCAGATGCTGGAATGGCGCGCCCGCGCGGCCATGGCCCACGGCCAATGGCGCGAGGTGTTGGCGTCCATTCAGGCCATGGATCTGACTGAGCAGGCCCAGGGAAGATGGCGCTACTGGCGGGGTCGGGCGCTGGCCGAAATGGGTCGCCCCGAGGCATTGGTGGCTTTTACTTCGCTGGCGGCCGAACCCAATTACTACGGTTTTCTGGCGGCCAGTCGCCTGGGACAGGATCTGACCCTGTGCAATGAAGAGATTACGGCAGATCCCGCCATCCAGCGCCGGCTGATGCGTGATGCTGAATTCGAGCGGGCGATGGAGCTCCAGCGGGTCGGCCTGTACCATCATGCTCGACGCACCTGGATCCGGGTGTCTCGCCGGATGAGCCATGCCGAGCTGGACCAGGCGGCCTTGCTGGCGGCCGGTCAGGAGTGGCATGACCGGGCAATCAGCGCCCTGGCCAACAATGGACGACTGCAGGCCTATCCCTGGCGTTTTCCCATGGTCGAGAGGGGTCGAGTGGCCAGCGCCAGTCAGCGCTGGCGGGTTGAACCGGCTTTGGTCTACGGCTTGATGCGAGCCGAGTCGGCCATGCAGATTGATGCCCTGTCGCCGGCCGGAGCGCGCGGTTTGCTGCAATTGATGCCGTCGACGGCGGCCGCCGTGGCGCAACGCAATGGCCTGACCTACCGCAACGCCGCTGATCTGATGAACCCCGAAATCAATATCGCCCTCGGAATCGCCCACCTGGCTGAGCTGGAGCAGCGCTATGACGGCCAGTGGATTCATGTTGCCGCCGCCTACAATGCCGGCATCAATGCAGTGGCACGGTGGCTGGATACGCGACCGCTTGGCGATCCCGATGTCTGGCTGGAAACGTTGCCGTTTTTCGAAACTCGCGATTATGTGCCCCGGGTGCTGGCGTTTGCCACCATTTATGAATGGAAAATGGACCGAGAGCCCACCGTATTGCGAAAAACCCTGCTGGGCGATGATGCCCGCCTGAATGGTCAGGGGTTCGGTTGTGCCGGCATGCGGTAAAATAACCGGTCAATGCCTTTGGATACGGAAATCAGGTTGTCATGAAAGTCTTTGTTCTGGGAGGGTCGGGTTTTGTCGGAGGTCATCTGATCCGACGCTTGTCGGCAGCCGGCCATGACATCACGGTCGGCACCCGTTACGCGCAGGATGCCCGACATCTGCGCATCGTTCCGCGCACCACCATCAGTCAATGCGACCCCCATGATCTGGAATCGCTGACCCAGGCCCTGGAAGGCCACGACGTCGCCATCAATCTGGTCGGCATACTCAATGAACGAGGGTTCGGGGGCAAGGGTTTCCGGCGAGTCCACGTGGACCTGGTCGAGCGACTGGTCATTGCCTGCGAAGCCGCGAAGGTCGGTCGTCTCCTGCAGATGAGCTCGCTCAATGCCGGGCAGGGTGAGAGTCATTATCTGAAAAGCCGCGGCGCGGCGGAATCCCTGATTCGCACTGCGGTCGATTCGGGTCAACTGCAGGCCACGATTTTTCAACCTTCGACCATTTTTGGGCCTGACGACAGCTTCGTCAATCGGTTTGCCGGCCTGTTGAAGATCAGCCCGGTATTGCCGCTGGCGCGTCCCAACGCGCGCTTTTCGCCGGTTTATGTCGGTGATGTCGCCGAAGCTTTTGTTCGTGACCTGGAAGATCCGGATAGCAACGGCAAAACCTATACGCTGTGTGGTGCCGAGGTCTGGAGTCTGAAGGAGCTGGTGGAGTGGGTTCGTGATCAGCTCGGATTGAGGCGCCTGATCATCGGTCTGCCCGATTTCCTGGGTCGCCTGCAAGGGCTGGTCTTTGATCTGGTGCCTGGCAAGCCGTTTTCCAGTGACAACTTCAAGTCCCTGAAAATCGATAGCGTATCAACCGACAATGGCCTTCTGGATCTCGGAATCCAGCCATGGGGCTTGTCTCAACTGGCGCCGACCTGGCTGGAATCGGGGCATCGCCAGGCGCGTTACCAGAAATATCGACGCCTGGCTCGCCGCGGTGACCGTGAGGAGCCCTGAACTCGACGACTGCATTCGGGGGCTGGAGTGTTACCAGGTCGGAGGTTCAGTCCGTGACCATTTGTTGGGTATCGAAGCACCGGATCGTGATTTCGTGATTGTCGGCGCCACGCCGGACGAAATGGTCCGGCGTGGCTTCAAGCCGGTCGGGCGCGATTTTCCGGTTTTCATACACCCTCGAAGCGGTGAGGAATACGCGCTGGCGCGCACCGAGCGCAAGTCGGGACGGGGCTACCATGGCTTTGTCTTTCACACCGGCCCCGATGTTTCTCTGAAAGATGATCTGGCCAGGCGTGATCTGACCGTCAATGCCATGGCTGTGGATGCTCAGGGCCGCCTTATTGATCCCTTCGGGGGACATGACGATTTGAGAAACGGCATTTTGCGGCATGTCGCCGACGCATTTGCCGAAGACCCGGTGAGGATCTTGCGTCTGGCGCGCTTCGCTGCCCGTTTTGAGTCTTTCGAAATTGCTGCCGAGACCCTTGAGCTTTGTCGCAACATGGTTGCAGCCGGTGAGGCCGATGAGTTGGTGCCCGAAAGGGTCTGGCAGGAAATGAAAAAAGCCCTGATGCAGGCTCGACCATCGCGCTTTTTTGAAGTACTGCGCGATGTCGGCGCCCTGGACGTCATCCTGCCGGAAGTCGATGCCCTGTTCGGTGTGCCGCAAACCGCTCGCTATCATCCCGAGATCGACACCGGCGTCCATACCTTGATGGTGGTGGATCAGGCCGCTCGCATCGGGGCGGAGTTGCCGGTGCGCTTTGCCTGCCTGGTCCATGACCTGGGCAAGGCCCTGACGCCATCGAGCGAATGGCCGGCCCATCGAGGCCACGAAAAGCGTGGGCTGGTTCCGATTGAGTCATTGTGCCGACGCCTGGCGATTCCCAATGATTGCCGGGAATTGGCCCTGCTGGTCGGCGAGTTTCACCTGCATGCGCATCGTGCGCTGGAATTGAAGCCGCGCACCGTGCTCAAGCTGTTCAAACGCCTGGATCTCTTCCGCCGCCCCGAACGACTCGAACCCTTTCTGTTGGCCTGCCAGTGTGATGCGCAAGGTCGATTGGGCCGCGAAGATGCCCCCTATCCCCAGGCCGACTACTTGCGGAAGGCCGCCCAGGCCGCCCAATCCGTTGAAGCTACCCAGTTCGTATCCCAGGGCATGAAAGGCGAGTCCATCGCCAAAGCCATGGACCGCGAACGAACAAAAAGAATCGCCGAGACACGAGCCACCCTCTCCCCTGAATCCTGACCCCTTTAACCTTTCACCTTTAACCTTTCACCTTTAACCTTTCACCTTTCACCTTTCACCGCTTCTAACCCAACACCAACTCCGGCCGCTCCAGCACCCCGCGGTACGCCTCGGCCGGTTGCGGCTTGCCAAACAAATAGCCCTGGACCACATCGACCCGGCAATGAATCAGGTAGCCCAGTTGCTGTTTGTCTTCGACACCCTCGGCCAGCACGGTCATGCCCAGGCTGTGAATCAGATCGACAATGGCCCGAATCATGTCGCGTTCGTGCTGGTCGCGTTCCAGGTTCTTGATGAAGCTGCGGTCAAGTTTGACGTAGTCCACCTGCAACCGACGCAGGTGCGACAGGGAACTGTAGCCAGTGCCGAAATCGTCCAGGCAGACCTTGCAACCCAATGCTCTCAGGCGGGCGATGGTATCGAGCCCGGCCTCGAAATCCTGCATGGCTGTGCTTTCGGTGATTTCCAGGTGAAGTCCAGATGGTTTAACCCCGGTTTTCTGACAAAACCTGTCCAGTTTGGTCACCAGTTCGCGTTGCTGGAAACGTTGTGCCGAAAGGTTGATGGACATGCTCAACGGCGGCAATGACAATTCATTCTGCCAGTCCGACAACTGGCTGAGCGCCTGCATCAGGATATCGTCCTCGAGCTGATTCAATACATCGAGTCGTGTGGCCTCGTGCAGAAATGAGCCGGGTGTCAGCAGGCCACGTTTGGGATGTTGCCAGCGCAACAGGCCTTCAAAGCCGGTAATGCGCCGCTGTCGAATGCTGACCAGTGGTTGAAAGTGCAACTGGAATTCCTTGTTCTTGACACCGGCCCGAAGTTCCTGCTCCAGCTCAAGCAGATTGTGCGACTCGCCATCACCATGCTCCGGACAGCACTCCTCAAGTAATTGTCCGACCGTTGCAGCATGGGCCTGGGTCTGGCGGGCCATGCGAATCAAGGCGACGGCGTCGATATGATCATCCGGTGCAAAGCACAGCCCACCAGAAAGCTTCAGATAGACCTTCCGGCCATCCTGCTCGATCGGTCCCGTACCTTCGGTCAGAATGTCATGGATCCGTTGTGTAGCTCGTTCACGGTTGCCGGCATTGGGCAGAATCATCAGGAATTCGTGTTCACCGATTCGCCCCAGGATGACATCCCGGGGGGCGAGTGCGAGCAATTTCTGCGACAGCTTGAGAAGCAACTGGTCGGATTTCTGCCAACCCAGGGCCTGGCTGACCACACGAAAGCGTTCAATCCCAATGGCCAGCACGGCAACCCGGTTGCGCTTGCTGCTGGCCGCGCGCACCTCGACGGCCAGCTGCTCCTGTAACTGGCGACGGTTGGGCAGGCCCGTGGCGGGGTCGTTCATGCGCAAACGTGTCAGCCGTTCCTCGGCATTGCGGGCCTTGTCGCGGGCGTGGCTTGAACGCCGGCGTTCGATTTCCAGCAGCCAGACAACAATGCTGAAGCCGATCAGGACTTGCAAGAGCAGGCCAGCCAGGCCGAGATTGGCCGTCGGGGACAGTAGCAAGGCTTCCGGAAGCAGGGGAGGTGATGTCAGGCTCACAAGAACCAGGAACACGGCGTACAGGCCAAAGGCGATTGGCACCAGGCGCGAGCTGAGCAAGGGAAAGCGTTTGAGGGAGCGCCATAGAAAAAAGCCGGCAATTACAAACGCTGTCGCCACCAGGACGGGCATGGTCGAAATGCTCGGTGCTTCAGGCACCGGCAACTGGAGAATCAACAGGCTGCCCCATCCGGCAGGTAGTATCGCAGCGATCACCGTAACCAGGGCAACCAGTGACCAATGTAAAACCTGGTGCAGGGGTCGATTGCTCGCGGCGACCCAGGCTCCGATCACCAGCCACAATGCATGCAGGCTGATGCCGGCCACCATCACGGACTGATGCAGCCCCTGGCTCAATGGGATGGCCTCGGGAACTTGTGATGAATGGAGCAGGACGGCTGCTGACAAGTAATGGACGGCCAGCGCCAGGCAGCTCAGCGCCCAATAAAAAAGGAAACGGTGGTGGAACTCCAGTAGGAATACGATCAGGAACAATGCCAGCAGCAGGCCGAAAGCGGTCTGGCCCGCCAGCACTGCAATGATGGTCTCGATCTGGTTCAAATTATCGTCTTCCTTCGTGCTGGTATGGCGAAGGTTGGCCAGTGCCTGGACTTGAACTTCCGGCATGATTTTTTATTGTGGTAAACAGAGTATCGCATTTTCCGGCCATCAGTGTGATCAGCTTCTCCGTATTCAATGCGGATTTTTCTTTTTCGACGGGCACTTACAGGCTTCGATGTTGTCCATTCAAGCGCGATACGGGGCATTCGCCTTGACACCGGCTCTACAGTGGCCGATCTAGGATACTGGCCCGCTGGAGAGGAGCACGATTTTGCCACTGACACGCCTTGGACTAAGCAACCCGATTGCGGTTGCCGTGGGATGCATGCTTCTGGTCATTTTTGGGATGCTCAGTCTTTCCCGATTGCCCATCCAGATGACACCCAACATTGATCGACCATCGATTTCGGTTTCCACCGGCTGGCGGGCCGCCGCGCCTTCTGAAATCGAATCCGAAATCATCGAGCCACAGGAAAACCAGTTGCGCGATGTGCCGGGCTTGCAACGCATGACCTCCACGGCCAGCCAGGGTCGTGCCTCGATCAATCTTGAGTTTGATGTCAATGCCGACATCAACCGCGCCCTCATTGAAGTCATCAACCGGCTCAACCAGGTGCCGCGCTATCCGGCCGATGCCTCGGAGCCGACCGTGCGGGTCGGTTCGGACCAATTCGGCGACACCATCGCCTGGTTCTCCATTCGTCCACTGCCGGGCAATGATCGGCCAATCATCGAATACCAGGATTTCGTCCAGGAAGTGATTCAGGAGCGCCTGGAGCGCATCCCCGGTGTGTCCTCAGCCAATCCGCGTGGGGGGCGGCCTTATGAAGTGCGCATCACGTTTGATCCCTACCGCGCCGCCGCCATCGGCGTGGATCTGACCCGCGTTGGACAGCGCCTGGGTCAAAACGCCGATGTGTCGGGCGGCTTCCAGGAAGTGGGGCGGCGCCAGTACACGCTGCGCTTTGCGGGCCAATATGCCATTTCCGACCTCGAGAATCTGGTTCTGGAGTGGCGCGAGGGCCGACCGGTTTTTCTCGGCGATGTTGCCACAGTCGAACGGATCATGCGCGATAGCACCGGGGTCATGACTCAGAATGGCGGCCCGTCGATCTCGATGAACGTGATTGCCGAGCCCGGGGTCAACGTTCTGGATGTGATGGCCGAGTTACAGACCACGGTCGCCAGATTGTCGGAGAGTCACCTGGAGCCGGCCGGACTGCACATCGTCCAGGTTTCCGACGACACCATTTACATCCGCCAGTCCATTGCCATGGTCGCCACCAACCTGATTCTGGGCATGAGCCTGGCGGTGCTGGTGTTGTGGTTCTTCTTCCGTCGACTGCGCGCCGTGCTGATGGTGGCGCTGGCCATTCCACTTTGTTTGTGTTTCGCTTTCCTGGTGCTGGATTCAGTCGGTCGCACCTTGAATGTGATTTCGCTGGCCGGGCTGGCTTTTGCGACCGGCATGGTGCTCGATGCGGCGATCGTGGTGCTGGAGAATATTGTCCGACAGCGAGAGCAGGGTCGAGAACCCATGGAGGCGTCCGACCGCGGCACCGGCCAGGTCTGGGGCGCATTGCTGGCCTCCACTGCAACGACCGTGGCGATTTTCGTGCCGGTGATCTTTCTGCAGGATGAGGCCGGACAATTGTTCGCTGACCTTGCCGTGGTGATCTCGGCCGCCATCGTGTGTTCCCTGCTGGTCGCGATCATCGTGTTGCCCACGGCCAGCTATCGCTTGCTTGGTGAGCAGCGACTGGTTGATCGTCAGGCGCATTGGTGGGAGAAGGTCACCGGGCTGATCATGGAACTGACCAGTACGCCGCGGCGGCGCTGGGGCTGGATTGGCGGCCTGACCCTGACTCCAATCCTGGTAGTGACGCTATTGTTGCCACCAGCCGATTACCTGCCTGAGGGTAATCGCAATTTTGTCTTCGGATTCATTCAGACCCCCTCGGGCATGGGTCCAGAGACCGCTGAACGTGAATTAATCAATGTGATCAATGATCGGCTCAGGCCTTACCTCGACGGCGAAAAGGAGCCCAAGATCCGCAACAGTTTTCTGGGCTTTTTCGGTACCGGCGCTTTCATGGGCATGCGAGCCGAGAACGATCGCGATATCGATGAAATGCTGCGGGTGGTCAACACTGAGATTCTTCAGGGTTTTCCGGACACTTTCGGAGCCGCCAATCGCTCGCCAATCTTTGGTGGTCGCGGATCGCGTCGCATCGATATGGATCTGCAGTCGGCTGATTTCGAGGACCTTCTCGAGGCCGGCCAGATCGGGTTCGGGTTGATCCAGTCGGCCCTTCCCGGTGCAACCGTGCGCCCCCAGCCAGGCCTGGAGCTGGCTGAGCCGGAGTTGCGGCTGGTGCCTGATGATCGCCGGATTGCGGAATTGGGCTGGACTCGAAATGATGTCGCCACCTTGATTCGGGCGCTGGGTAACGGCGCCTTCCTCGGCGATTACTTCGATGGCGATCGTCGCCTGGACGTGATCATGCGGGGTGAGCGCTGGTTGACGCCGGAAGAGTTGATGGCCATGCCCCTGGCCACGCCATCCGGTCAGATCGCCACGCTGGGTGAGTTGACGCGACTCGAGCGCACTGCCGGGCCGAACCAGATTCGCCGCGTCGATCGCAGCCGTACCCTGTCCTTGCAGGTGACACCGCCGGCGGGTATGCCCATGGAAACCGCCCTTGAGATCCTGGCCGAAAGGGTTGAGCCGGATTTGCGGGCCGCAATGCCGCCGGATGGGGTCATCACCTACCGCGGCACGGCCGAGGCTTTGGGTGAAACCCTGCGCAACCTGGCGGGTAGTTTCGTGCTGGCCATTGTCATTCTCTACCTGCTGATCTCGGCCTTGTTCCGATCGTTCCGCGATTCGGTACTGGTGCTGATGACCATCCCCATGGCCACCGTGGGTGGCGTGATTGGCCTGCGCCTGGTCGGCGCCTTTACCGGGCAGGCCATGGACATGCTGACCATGATCGGGTTCGTGATCTTGCTGGGTCTGGTGGTCAACAATGCCATCCTGCTGGTCTACCGGGCGCGCGATGGTGAAAGGGATGGCTTGAGCCGTCGTGATGCCGTTGAAACCGCCGTGCGTCTGCGCTTGAGGCCCATCCTGATGAGCACGCTGACCAGCCTGTTCGGTATGCTGCCCCTGCTGCTGTTGCCGGGGGCCGGCACCGAGTTGTATCGTGGGCTGGCCGCGGTGATTGTTGGCGGCATGGCCTTGAGTACTCTCTTTACGCTGATCCTGTTGCCCAGTCTGCTCAGGGTCAATGAAGAAAAACAGACCTCACCATCGGGACAGGTGGTGCCGGCATGAGTCAGGACAAGATGAATAGGATGAAAATACTGCTGGTTATCAGCCTTGCGCTGCTGGCCGGACATGCACTCGCCCAGCCCGGAGGGCGGCCTTCACCCGTCGAGCTGAGCGAAGCTCGCTACACCACCATGGCACCCACCATGCAAGTGGCCGGTACGGTGGTGTCACGTTCCGACGCGTTCCTGTCGGCCGAGGTTGACGGTCGGTTGATACGCGTTGCCGATGTTGGCAGCCATGTCGAGGCCGGCGATGTGGTGGCTGAAATCGAGGACACGGGTCTCAGGTTGCGTGTACGTGAACTGTCGGCCGAGGTGCGACGCGCCGAGGCAAGGCTGAATTTTCTAGAGGCCGAGTTGACACGTTTTCAGCGATTGGCCGAAACCAACCTGGCCGCGGCCAGCCAGATCGATCAGACCCGCTCGGAACGGGATATTGCCGCTGGTGACCTGGAGGTGGTGAGCAGTCGCCTGGATCAACTCGAGGATCAGTTGGAACGTACTCGCATTACCGCACCGTTTTCGGGTGTGGTGGCCGAACGCGTTGCCAATGCCGGCGAGCGGGTTTCAGTTGGCAACCGCGTGGTGCGGCTAGTCAATCCGCAAAGCCTGGAAGTGGTTGCGCGCGCGCCGCTCAACTATTATCGCTACGTACGCCCGGGTGATGAACTGATGATCACGGCTGGCCTCGAGCAACGGCTGAATGCGCCGGTGCGCACGGTGGTCAGTGTTGGTGACGAGGCCCGCCACGTGTTTGAACTGCGTCTGGATCTGGATGATTTTCTGCCGGTGGGTCAGACCGTTCGGGTGACCGTGCCGACCGCCGATGTTCGCGAGGTGCTGGCCGTGCCACGCGATGCACTGGTGCTGCGTGGCGACGGCATTGCCGTATTCATCATCGATGAGGACAATCGCGCCCGGCGAATTCGGGTGTCCACCGGCATCGGCGAGGGTGAGTGGATCGAGGTTTCCGGACCCATCCAGGAAGGGGATCGGGTAGTGATTCGCGGCAACGAGCGTTTGCGAGCCGGCCAGGAAGTCTCGATTCGAGAGGGTTGAGGGTATAATCCGGTTCCGTCCTGGTCCGGTGAGATGACTGCAATTCGATGACCTACTGTGTTGCCATAAGTCTGGACGCCGGGCTGGTATTCGCTTCGGACTCGCGCACCAATGCCGGGGTCGACGATGTCAGCATCTATTCCAAGATGCACCTGTTTGATACCGCAGCAGACCGCGTCGTGGTCTTGCTCTCGGCCGGTAATCTGGCGACCACCCAGGCGGTCACCAAACGTCTCGAACGAGACCTGGCCAATCCGGATATCGATGTCAGCATCAACGCGCTCGCTCATCTTGATGAAATTGCGCGCTACGTGGGTGAGATCAGTGCCCAGGTCCAGAGTGACTTTTCAGGCCAGCCCGAGCAGCAGACCGGATTGATGGAGGCATCTTTCATTCTCGGCGGCCAGATCCAAGGTCAACCCCACGAAGCCTATCTGATCTACCCGCAGGGCAACTACATTGCCGCCTCACAGGAAAAACCGTTCCTGCAGATCGGTGAGACCAAGTATGGCAAACCGATTCTCGATCGCATCATCGAGCCGACCATCAGCCTGGAACGGGCCGGTCGCTGCGCCATGATTTCCATGGACGCCTCGATGCGCTCCAACCTGAGCGTGGGGCCGCCGATCGAGCTATTGTTCTACACGGCCGACAGTCTGACGGTCGCGCGCCGTTGTCGCTTTGACCAGAATGACCCCTATCTCACCTCACTCAGTTCAGCCTGGTCCGAAGGATTGAAGCGCTTGTTTCTCGAACTCCCCCGCTTTGACTGGGAGTAGGTCGGCCCAGCGCAGGTCGGAGACCGCGCGTGCTTGCGGCGGACGGGCCATGGATCAAACATCGATATCCGGGATCACGGCGTAAACCCGCTGTCGCGAATCACCTGTTCGACCAGCTTGAGTTTTTCAACTACCGGCGGACTCAACAGAAATGGATACGGGTCGGGCTGGTCCAGGGAGCGGTTGAGCAAGTTGATCTTCACAGCGAGTTCGATCCAGTAGCGGATGCGTACATCCATATCACTGTCCATGGCCCGCGGCGGCGCCAGCCCGATGGCCACGGCCGTTTCCAGCGTGTCGGTGATTTGCAACAGGTGGGCCCAGCATTCGGCCCAGTCTTCCCAGGGATGGACGCTGGCATAGGCGCTGACGTAGTGATCCTGCCAGTCGGGACGGGCTCCCTGATTGTAGTAGTTGTCCAGGGCGCTGCCATAATCCATGCGTTCGTCACCGAACAATTCTCGGACCCGGTTGATCAACGGGCCGTTGGCGACCAGCCGGTCCCAGTAGTAGTGACCGCTTTCATGGCGAAAATGCCCCAGCAGGGTGCGCTGCTGTTCGTTCATCTGAACGCGCATGCGCTCACGCTCGACATCGTCGGCTTCGGCGAGGTTGATGGTGATCAGGCCATCGGCATGGCCGGTCATGATCTGGTTGCCTTGATGGTCATCGCTGAACTCGGGCTGAATGTCTTCCGGCCCCGGGTTGGACTCCAGGAACGCGAATGCCAGCCCGGTATTCGGGTGGGTGGTTTTGGGAAACACCGGCAGGCGATGGCGCCTCAAGTCGTAAATCAGGCGACGCTTGCGCTGCTCGATACGAATCCACAAGGCCCGATTGCCCGGCTTGTCCAGGTTGGGAATGACCTGGTTCAGGCGGCAGGCCGTGCAATACGGCTCGGGATCATCCACCGGCACCATCCAGTTGCAGGCATCCTGATCAGTATAGTGGCGGCAACATCGGTAGTGACCACCTTCGGCCTCGGGCGCCAGGGCCAGCCATTCATCCTCACCGACACGCTCCAGGGCCGACACCGTCAGCACATCCGGGAGAAAACCCAGCTTGCGTTCGCACTGAACACAATGGGTGTTTTCAAAATACAGGGTGTTGCCGCAGGTGCAGGTAAAGGTTTTCATGGGGCACTCAGCGCAGGAACCAGGTCTGGCGGATGACCACGCCGGTTTCGGCCAGCTCGGCCTGGAGATGATCCATCAACTCGCTCAAGGGTTGACCGCGCAGACCGGCCAGTCGGACTTCGTTGAGACGCCGCTGCAGGCGAGTGATCTGGCGCAAGGCCTGGTCATCATCACCGGGCAGGCCGGCAAGCAGATCCTCGAGCGCACGCAGGCAGAACATGACCGAGCGCGGGAATTGCTCATTGCGCAGCAAAAAGCGCAGCACATCGTTGCCGCTGACCCGCAGGCGCACGTGGCGACGATACATCTGGTAAGCGGTCAGTGACTTCAAGACGCTCATCCACTGGATGGATTCGTAGGGCGTCAATTCATCATCGACTTTCGGCAGCAGGTCATGGCCGCGGACCTCGAGAATGCGCGTGGTCATGTCGGCGCGCTCAAGGTAGCGCCCAATCAGGATGAAATCGTAGGCATGGTCCTGGCTCATGCAGCCCAGCAGCGTGCCGGCAATCTGCTGGCAATCCAGAATCAGCTCATGCAGGAAGTCATGTCGGCGGCGCTTTGCCAGGTTGCCGGTCAATGTCTCCTGCCCCTTCAGGTATAACGTATTCATCTGCTCCCATACTTCTCGCGGCAGCAGGTCACGCGCCGAGCGCAGGTTTTCCCGGGCGAACTCCAGCGAGGCCTTGAGCGAGCCGGGATTATGCTCGTCGGCGAGCAGAAAATTGACCACCTGGCGTTCACCGGCCTGGTCATGGCGTTGCTGAAAGGCCTGGGCATTGCCGGTGATGCGCACCAGCGGCTCCCAGCCGGCGCTGATGCCGGCCGGCAGGTCCATGTTGAGGTTGGCGTTGACATTGACCAGTCGCGCCAGATCCTCGGCGCGTTCCAGGTAGCGTCCGTGCCAGTAGAGGTTTTCAGCCAGTCTCGAGAGCATGGTTCAGTTCCCCGTCTCGACGATCCAGGTGTCCTTGCTGCCGCCGCCCTGGGAGGAATTGACCACCAGCGAGCCGGCTTTCATCGCCACCCGGGTCAGGCCGCCATTGGTGACATAGGTTTCCTGCCCCGACAGCACGAAGGGCCGCAGGTCGATATGGCGGGGTGAAACCCGGCCCTGGATGAAGGTTGGACAGGTCGAAAGCGCCAGGGTCGGCTGGGCGATATAATTGCGCGGGTCGGCCTTGATCAGGCGGGCAAACTCACGCTGCTCCTTCTTGGTTGAACGCGGGCCGATCAGCATGCCGTAACCGCCCGATTCATTGGCCGGCTTGATGACCAGTTCACCGATATTCGCCAGCACATACTTGAGGTCTTCCGGCTCGGAGCATTTCCAGGTCGGGACGTTGGCGATCAGCGGGTCTTCGTCCAGGTAGTATCGGATGATTTCCGGGACCCAGGCATAGACCACCTTGTCGTCGGCCACCCCGGCCCCCGGCGCGTTGGCCAGAGCCACTTTTCCAGCCCGCCAGGCGCGCATCAGCCCTGGCACGCCAAGCATTGAGTCGGGACGAAAGACCTCCGGATCGATGAAGGCATCGTCAATGCGCCGGTAGATCACATCGACCGGTTCCAGGCCGGCGATGGTGCGCATCATGACTTCATCGTTTTCGTTGACGACCAGATCGCGGCCCTCGATCAGCTCCACCCCCATCTGCTGGGCCAGGTAGGCGTGTTCGAAGTAGGCCGAGTTGTACATGCCCGGCGTCAGCACCACCACGGTCGGGTAATCGGCCGGTCGCGGCGACAGCGAGGCCAGGGTATCGTAGAGTTGCGACGGGTATTCATCGATCGGCTGAATGCCGGAATCCTCGAACAACTCTGGAAAGACCCGTTTCATGACCTGGCGATTTTCAAGCATGTAGGACACACCGGAAGGAATGCGCAGATTGTCCTCGAGTACGTACAGGGTGCCGTCACCATCGCGCACGATGTCCGAGCCGCAGATATGCGCCCAGATGCCCAGCGGGGGTGAAAACCCGCGGCATTGTTCGCGGAAGTTCTCCGAGCCCTCCAGCATCTCGGCCGGAAATACGCCATCGGCGATGATGCGCTGGTCGTTGTAGAGATCATCGATGAACAGGTTCAGCGCCTGGACCCGTTGTTTCAGCCCGCGTTCAACCTCTTGCCATTCACTGGCCGAGATGACCCGCGGAATCAGATCGAAGGGCATGGCCCGATCAATACCCGTGTCTTCGAAATAGACGCGGAAAGTGATGCCGGCCACCATGGCAGCCAGTTCGCAAGCCGCCTTGCGCTCGGAAATTTCATCGGCGTCCAGGCTCTTGAGGTACTTCCAGATGGCCCGAGCCGCCGCCCGCGGCCGCCCACCGGGCCCGATCAGCTCGTCATGGAAGTCGTTGCTGGAGTAGTTGTTCAAGTCCATGATTCTTAAGACTACAGGAAAATGTGTTGGCAAAAGGGTAAAGGGCAAAGGGGAAAGGGGAAAGGGAAGACGGGAGACGGAAGACGGAAGACGGAAGACGGAAAAAGCTCAAGGCATTTCACCGCTCACCCTTTGCCCTTTGGCCCTTTAGCCTTTTGGCCCTTTCACCTTTCACCTTTCACCGCTCCACTACTGTCCCGCCACCGCGAACACGCGTTGCTGGCCGTCATCGACCAGGCGGATTCGGCAGCCGTATAGACGGCTGAGGTTCTCGGTGTTCAGAAGTTCCGAAGTCGGGCCGGCCAACCACTGACCTTTGCCCATCAGCATCACCACATGGGTGCAATAGCAGGTGGCCAGGTTGACCTCATGCAGGGCTGCGATGGCGGCCCGGGACTGGTTTCTGACGCGGCGGACGAGCACATCGAGAATGGTGACCTGGTTGGCCGGATCGAGATGATTGGTGGGCTCATCTAGCAGCAACAGGGCCGGATCCTGGACCAGTACCGTGGCCAGGGCCAGGCGACGGGATTCGCCTCCGGACAGGCTCATGCAACTGCGCTCGGCCAGGTCCGACAGCCCCAGGTCAGCCAGCGCCTGGCGGGCCAGGGCGCGATCAGCCCGGGTCTCGCGTGACCAGGCTTTCAGGTGGGGGTGACGACCGACCAGCGCCGTTTGTTCGCAAGTGGCGTCAAAGGCGTAATCGGTATGCTGTGACAGCATGCCCAGTCGCCGGGCAATGTGTCTGCGTGACAAGCCGTCCATGAGTTGGCCGTCCAGTCGGATCTGGCCGCGTTCGGCCGGATGCACGCCGGCCAGGGTTTTCAGCAAGGTGGTCTTGCCCACGCCGTTGGGTCCCAGCAATCCCCAGAACTGACCTGATTCGACGTCCAGATCGAGCTTGTCGGCGACCACGACCGAACCGATCTGCACATCGAGATCGCGGATTGAAAGAATCGGGCCGACCATCAGCGAATCCTGACGGCGCGGTGCAGCAGCAACAGAAACAGCGGCACACCGATCAGGGCGGTCAGCACGCCGACCGGCAGTTGGCGTGGGCTCAACAGGGTGCGGGCAAAGGTATCGGCGACGACCAGAAACACGCCGCCGAAAATGGCCGCAGCCGGCAGCAGCCGACGGTGATCGGCGCCCACGATCAAGCGCATCAGGTGGGGCACGATCAATCCGACAAAGCCGATGGCTCCGGCAATTGACACTGCCAGTCCGGTCAGCACCGAGGCGATCAGATAGATTTCCCAGAAACGGCTGCGGGTGTTCTCGCCCAGAAGCGCGGCCTGCAACTGACCACCGGCCATGACGTTCAGGCTGCGTGAGCGTAACCACAACAATCCCAGGCCAATGGTCAGTGGCGCCAGCCACCAGGCAGAAAGGCGGGCATAGCTCAAATCGCCCATCAACCAGTACAGCATGCTGCGCAGGCTGGCATCGGGGCCGGTGGCCAGCATCAGTGAGATCAGTGCACCCCAGCCGGCCGCCACCACCACGCCGGTCAACAGGACCCGGGTGGTGCTCCACGGACCCTTGCCGCGGGCCAGGACAAACACCACGACCATGGTCAGCAAGGCGCCCAGAAAGGCCAGTACGGGCACGGGCACCCAGGCCAGTCCCAGCATCATGCCCGCCAGGGCAAAGGCCGCCGCCCCACCGGAGAGTCCCAGCACATAGGGGTCAGCCAAGGGGTTACGCAGCAGGACCTGCATCAGGCATCCGGCCACGGCCAGCAGGCTGCCGGTGATCATGGCCGCGATGGCTCGCGGCCAGCGCAATTCGGCGATGATCCGCTGCATGGCGCCATCGGCTTCCCATGGCCACAACCAGCCGCCGCTGCCCCAGCTCGTGGCCAGTAGCAGACTGGCCGGAATCGCCAGCAGCAAGCCGATCCAGATCAGAAACTGGCGCTGAACCCGTCGCATGTCTGGCAAGAATTGCAGGAATTGATTAACATGGAAGGCAGTTGATATTTTCCAGGCAAGCTATCATAGCCGCTGCCTGAACAAGGCGCATGATAGACCCGGACGGTTTCCGCCCCAATGTCGGAATCGTGCTGGCCAGGCATGACGGTCGTGTCTTCTGGGCACGCCGCGCTGGCCAGGATGGCTGGCAGTTTCCCCAGGGCGGCATGAACACTGATGAAACGCCGCTGGAGGCGATGTACCGGGAACTGACCGAGGAGACCGGACTCGAACCTCATCATGTTCGGGTTCTGGGGTCCACCCCGGGTTGGTTGCGGTACCGCTTGCCGCGCCGCTTCCGGCGTCGCCACCAGAAGCCGATGTGTGTGGGCCAGAAGCAGGTCTGGTTCCTGCTCCATTTTCTGGCTGATGACAGTGTTTTTCGCCTGGACCGGGTCGAAAGTCCCGAATTCGACAGTTATCGCTGGGTCGATTTCTGGTACCCGGTCAAGCATGTGATTCCTTTCAAGCGACGGGTGTACGTGCGCGCCCTGAAACACCTCGAACCCATGCTGCCGTCGCCGGACCAGGTGGGATCGGACTGATCCCGATTGCCTTTCTATTTTTGCCATGGATACCTGAATCAATGAAAACGACCCTGGTTTTGCTGAGTCTGCTACTGGCCTGGCCGGCTGCTGCCGAATGGTTTACCGAGGCCGATCTCGATACCGCCCGTGAGCTGCGTGAAGCCGCGTTGCAACGTGATGGCGGCTTTGAAATCGTTGCAGATCTCACTACCCGAATCGGGCCACGCATGGCCGGCACCGAGGCCGATGCGAAGGCCGTGGCCTGGGCGGTGGAGACGCTGACCGACATCGGCTTTGACCGGGTCTGGAAGGAGCCGGTGACCTTTCCGACCTGGGAACGGGGGTTCGAACGGGTGGGCGTCACCGCGCCGGTGGAGCAGCGCTTCGAAGCCCTGGCCATTGGCTACTCACCACCGACCCCCGAAGGCGGAATCGAGGCCGAGGTGGTGCAATTTGCCGATCTTGCATCCCTGGAAGCAGCCAGCCCCGATGAGGTGGCTGACCGAATCGTGTTCATTTCCAACCGCATGGAGCGCGCACGCGATGGTTCCGGCTACGGTCCAGCCGTGCAGGCACGTTCACGCGGCGCCATCGTGGCGGCTGAAATGGGTGCGGTCGGCGTGATCATTCGCTCCATCGGTACATCGACCAACCGATTCGCCCATACCGGCGGCATGCGATTCGATGTCGGCCAGCGACGCTTGCCGGCGGCGGCCATTTCCAACCCTGATGCTGACCAGCTGGAAAGATTGCTTGAGCTGGGCGAGCCGGTCCGGCTGCACATGGAGATCGCAGCCCAGAAAACCGAGGCCTATACCAGCCATAACGTGATTGCCGAGATTACCGGCGCGAAATACCCGGAAAAAATCGTTGCTCTTGGCGCCCACCTCGATTCCTGGGATGTCGGAACGGGCGCGCTCGATGATGGCGCGGGAATTGCCATCATCACCGAGGCCGCTCGCCTGATCCTGGAGCGTGATGAGCGGCCCGACCGATCCATTCACGTGATCTACTTCGCCGCCGAGGAGGTGGGCTTGTGGGGTGGCCGTCACTGGGCGGAGAAACATCGTGACAACTTCGGGAATTACCAGCTTGGGGCCGAGTCCGATTTCGGCGCCGGTCAGATCTACGAGATTGGCGCACGGGTCTCCGACGAGGCCTGGCCGGTCATCGAGGCGATCCAGGCCGAACTGGCGCCGTTGGGCATCGAGCTGGGTGGGCGCCAGGCTTTTGGTGGGCCGGATTTCATTCCGTCCCTGCCTTACGGACTGGCGGTGGTCGATCTGCGTCAGGATGGCACCAACTACTTTGATTACCATCACACTGAAAACGACACCCTGGACAAGATCGACCCCGAGGATCTGGCCCAGAATGCGGCGGCCTACGCGGTACTGGCCTGGCTGGCCGCCCAGTCATCGATAGATTTCGGTTCCGGCCCGGGGCTGATCGATAACGGGCAGTGAGGGCATCATGACCAAGCCCGTCGAAACCGGCCATGCGCCGACGTTTCGGTATTGCCGTGGTTGGGGCGAGCTGAATGCTGCCGACAGTGATGACATTGTCGATTTCTGGGTGCGCGAAAAGGCCTTGCCGGATGAATCGTCTGCCCGGCAACGAGTGAGTCAAGTGGTCCTGTTCGCCCGCGATGCTGACGACCAGGTCGCCGCGGTCTGCACGGCGCTTCCCCAGAATCCGCCGCAACTGGGTCAGCCGGTGTACTTTTACCGCAGCTTCGTGGCGCCCGGTTATCGCAAGACACTGGTCGTTTACCGGCTGTTGAAAAAGGCCGTGCGATTGCTCGAGGAAGATGCCCGCAAGCATGACTGGCCGTGCATCGGTGTGTTGCTGGAGCTGGAAAATCAGCGCTTTTTCGAAAAGGGACGCATGCCGGTCTGGCCCGGCATCGACTTTGTCTACATCGGCAAGAGTCCACGCGGTCTGGAATGCCGGGTCCACTGGTTCCGCGATGCCGCGTTGAAGGGACCCTGAGGAAACCTTGCATGCCCCGCCTGTTGCTCAATCTGCGCATGGTACCGGAAGACGAGGCCAGTGAAGTGGCCGAGCTGATGGATGCCAATGACATCGAAACCTACCGGACGCCACCGGGTCCGCTGGGCATTACCGCCGGCGGCATCTGGCTTCGGCATCGCGACGACTATCCGCACGCCCGTGCCTTGCTTGATGATTATCAGGCCGAGCGCGCTGAGCGCGCCCGCCGTGATCACGAACAGGCCCGGCGCGAGGGCCGGGCCGACACCATCTGGAGCGCGTTCAAGCGCCATCCGGTCCGGGTAATGGCCTCGGTGGCGCTGGCGATTTTCTTCTTGTTCGTCATGTTCGCCCCGGTGGTGCAACTGGCGCGCTGACCGCTAACTTTCCCAGCTCACCGCGACAAACAACGAACGCCGATGGGTATTGAACCCGAAAACCTGCTCATAATCGCGGTCAGTCAGGTTTTCCACCCGGCCCTCCAGTCGAAACCCGGCCGGTAGCGCGTAGCCGGCGCGGAGATTGATCAGGGTATGCGAGGGCAGGGGTTGCTGGCCGACATCGACGCGGTCACCGACATGGACGATCTCGCCGCCAATCCAGCTTGCGCCGAACCGTCGGTCCAGGCTGACACTGGCGTTTTCTCGCGCCCGGCGCAGCAATCGTTGCCCGGTTTCGCGATCCGTGCTGTCCTGCCAGGTCAACTGGGCGCGGCTACGCCAGTTGCTGTCCGTGTAGTGCCAGGTCAGTTCAGCGCCGCGAATGCGGGCTTCGCGGATGTTGATGGCCTGAAAATCGGTTCCGGAGAAATCAATCAGATCGTCGATCCGGTTCTCGAAAGCCGCCAGGGTCAGTCGCTGTCGAGTGTGGGGTTGCCACTGTACGCCCAATTCGGAACTCCATGAGGTTTCCGGA
>PWWM01000085.1 GCA_003561495.1 Gammaproteobacteria bacterium | reverse complement strand
AGTCAGCTCACACACCAGATTTGATGGTAGCTCGGGGCTAAAGGGCCAACGGGCCAATGGGCTAATGGATTTTCCTTAAACCTTAAACCTTAAACCTTAAACCTTAAACCTTAAACCTTGTTCCTTGAGCCTTGAGCCTTGAACCTCTTAACCCCTTAACCTCTTTGCCCATTAACCCTTTCACCCATTAACCCTTTCACCCATTAACCCTTTCGCCCATTAGCCCCTGTAAAATACACCCATGCCCCGCCTCGCCATAGAATCCTCCACCGAACTCTGCTCCGTCGCCCTGCAATGCGGCGAGTCCGTGCTGAGCCGCGATGCAGTCGAATCGCGCGCCCACGCAAACCTGATCCTGCCGTGGTCGCGAGAGCTCTTGAGCGAAGCCGGCATCGGATTTGGCGACCTCGACAGCCTGGCGGTAAGTCGCGGCCCCGGCGGCTTCACCAGCCTTCGCATCGGGCTGAGCATCGTCCAGGGACTGGCGCTGGCCCATGACCTGCCGGTACATCCGGTTTCCAGCCTCGACGCCTTGGCCTTCAATATTGGCCGAACGCACCCCGGGCGCAATTTCCTGGCCCTGCTCGATGCGCGCATGGGCGAGGTGTATGCCGCCTGGTACCAGCCTTCCCCCTCCGGACCCCAGCGCATCGGCGAAGAGCGCCTGCTGGCCCCGGATGCACTGGCCGAAGTTCACGGTACCGACTGGCTGGCCGCCGGCCCCGGCGCTCGCGCCCATGCCGAAGTTCTGACTTCATCAGGTTTCGAATTGCCCGTCGATGATCAAACCTGGCCTGATGCCCGCGCCGTGCTGGAGCTATCACAGCATACCCAGCCGGTACCCGGCTACCGCATCGAACCGGTCTACCTGCGCGACCAGGTCACCGGTTGAGTCCCTACGCAGAACTCGAACACGCGAACCGAACGGTGTCGATAGATTCAATGTCGACCGTCGGCCACGTAGGGCCGACCTACATTCTTCGCAAACCCAACCGGTCCGGTAGGGTTGTAGGTCGGGGCTACGTCCCCGACGGACACCTTCGAATCCTTCTCCGTCACATCGTTCGCGTGACCTAACTCCGATCGAAGCTCCCATTCAACCTCCGTCGGTTCAAGAAAAATCCCATCATTAAAAACAACCACTTGCAAATCTGTTTGATGGGAGACGCAGAGGTAACCAAAAGAACCAATAAAACCAACACAACCAATCAACAGGACAATCCAGACCGTATGGTGTAGCATTTTTGTAGGTTGGCTGTAATTTCCATATCCGCCACGCGGAGGACCACGATGCAATTCATTCCAAAATCGCTGCTCAGGAACCTCTACAACCGTTCCAGCCTGCGCAATACTTCCGAAGGGGTCGTGCTGTCGATCAAGAACCGCCTGGCGCCGGCGATCCTGAAATCACTGGATCGTATCGCCCTCAATGGCCAACAGATCCCACTGGCCCAGGTCAGATTGCAGTTCGAATCCGGTCTGCGGCAAACCGCGGATGAACTGGGTGGTGACAAGTCCGTCGAGTTTTCGCTGGGCACACTGATGAATGTCGAGATCGCTACCGAATCTCTGCCACCCGGAGAGCATGAGATCGATCTCGAGTTTACCGTCGAACCCTTCGGCCGGCTCGAGTTGAACGTGAAGGATCAACTCAATACCGGTCAGCGCGACCCTGATGCGATTCCGCGTGACATTCAGGATGACTATTCCGAGGAAGTCGTGATCGCCCGGCGTGCTTTCGTGGAACAGAAGTCGGGTTGCAAGCTCAATCATATTGCCCGGCCGTCCTTCGATCCGCACCTCACCCGCGGCAACATCGAACACTTCACCGGAGTCGCCCAGATTCCGCTGGGCATCGCCGGGCCATTGAAGATTCATGGCAAGCATGCCAACGGTGAATTCTACGTCCCCCTGGCCACCACCGAAGGCACGCTGGTCGGCTCTTACAACCGCGGCATGAAAGTCATTGCCCAAAGCGGTGGCGTAACATGTGCCGTGGTGGGTGACAACATGCAGCGCGCACCGGTGTTCGGTTTCGAATCCGCCGGCCAGGCGCGAGCATTTGCCGACTGGCTGGTGGCGCACATGGACGAGCTCAAAGCCGTTTGCAAGGAATCCGATCGGTTCGTCAACCTGAAATACATCGACTATTACCTGGCCAGCCGGTTTGTCTATACCCGCTTCAATTTCACCACCGGCGATGCGGCCGGCATGAACATGGTGGGCAAGGCAACGTTTGCCGCCTGCAACTGGATTCTGGCCAATTACAAAGACGCCGAGGTACGCGACTTCTTCCTGGAAGCCAACCTGGCCACCGACAAGAAGGCCTCCATGATCAACACCATGCGAACCCGCGGCAAGCGAGTGACCGCGGAATGCACGGTCAAGCGAGAGGTGTTGCAGCAAATCATGGATGCCGACACCGAGCAGCTATACCGGCATGCCGGCATCGCCAATGTCGGCAGCATGCTCGCCGGCGCCAACAACAATGGCTGCCATGCCGCCAATGCCATCACCGCGATGTTCATCGCCACCGGTCAGGATGTCGCCAATGTCGCCGAGTCGTCCACCGGTATC
This sequence comes from Gammaproteobacteria bacterium, assembly GCA_003561495.1. GTDB lineage: Bacteria > Pseudomonadota > Gammaproteobacteria > Xanthomonadales > Wenzhouxiangellaceae > Wenzhouxiangella. The sequence goes on along the minus strand of PWWM01000085.1, from coordinate 6,300 downwards.
CTGTATACCGAGCTGACCGAAGACAAGGACCTCTACATCTCGATCACCCTGCCCTCGCTGATCGTGGCGACAGTCGGCGGCGGCACCGGACTCCCCACGCAGAACGAAGCATTGAAGATCATGGATTGTGCCGGTGTCGGCAAGGTCCACAAGTTCGCCGAGATCGTCGCCGGGACAGTACTGGCCGGTGAAATATCACTGGCTGCCGCGATCAGCTCCCTGGACTGGGTCTCCAGCCATGACCAGTACGGGCGCAATGACCCGACCAGGAACAAAACCTGACGGAGCGCAAGCCCATGATGCCGGACGGATCCTACACGATCGATTCACTGCTGAACTTCCTCAAGCAGTCCGGCATGGAAGGATTGATCAATCCGGCCGTGGCGCGCGCCCGGCGCAACGCGGTCGAGCAACTGAAAGTCGAGTTGACCGAGGAAGAGCGCAAGGATGTGCGCAAGATCAATGCCGATGAGCTGGCCTCGCGCTTTCACAAGCTGGAAGGCTCCAGCATTCGGGCCGAGGCACTGGCCCTCTACACCGAGCGTTTCTGCAAGGGCCTGACCGACTTTTTGTCCTGGATGGAAGACCCCGCCGCCTTCCAGAGCGTCGGCGGTGAACGGCCGCGCGCCATTCCGCGTGGGCAGATCAGTCCCGAGACGCGGGTGGCCGAACGCATCGCCCTGGAAGCCACCGAGCGAAACACATCAAACATCATTCCCATCCCATTGCGGGATTCGCAAACCGTCTATGTAGCCAACCTTCCGGTCGACCTCAGCGCCGAAGAGGCCGGCCGAATCGCTCGCATCGTTCAGGCTTTTGCCAATGGGCAGCAGGACGCCAGTGGAGATGAGGAACCATGAGCCGATTGTTCATCATCTCCCTGATGGTGGTGTTCGCCCTGGCCGGCATCAGCCTGTGGCTGTATTTTCTCTACTCCGGCGCCGAGGGGCCATTCATCGAGGAACTGGTGCCGGAACTGGTGGTGTTCTGCATCGAGGCGTTCATCCTGGTCGGATTGCTGGGCCTGATTCAACGCTACCTCGAAAATCGGCGCAAGCGCCAGATGCTGCTCAGCCTCCGGGGATCGTTTCGCGACCTGCTCTCGCTGCTCGATATCGCCTTTCTCGATCCCAATGACGAACCGACCTCGTCGAAGGAACTTGAAACCGATCCGCGCGTGATCGATTACATGCTCGAACAACTCGAACGCAAGCATCCCGACCTGGACAGCCTGATCGCTCTCAAGCGCGAAGGCGACGAGTCATTGTCCATGACCCGCGACCTGGTCGCCGTCGCCGCCCAGATCTCGGCCACCCACATGAACTGGTGGATCGCCATCGTCGACAGCATCCGCAACCTGGCCGAAGCCCGCGACCGGAATGGCATCGAACACAGCCTCCACGAAATGCTCATCAACATCCGCGAGTTCAACCGACTCGAGATCTGATTTGAAGCTGGATTGTTGGGAAAAGAAAATTTCGCACGGAGACGCGAAGACGCAGAGTGAAAAGATTTTCTTTTATCCGCATCTCTGAGTCTCTCATCAAACATATTCCCAATTGGTTGTTCCTATTGATGGACCTTTGCCTTGACCGACAGAGGCTTCATGGGAGTTTCGATCGGAGTTAGGGCACGCGAACAATGCGACGGAGAAGGATTCGACGGTATCCGTCGGGGACGTAGCCCCGACCTACAATTCTATCGGACCGATTGGGCTTCCCACATATGTAGGTCGGCCCAGCGCAGATCGGAGGGCAGGTGCGGTTTGCCGGAGGCAAGAAGCGCCTGACCGGAGATCGCCCGCGCGTGTGGCCGACGGCCGAAAATGAATACATCGACATGGCCGGATTCACGTGGCCTAAATCGGCATGGCACAATTTCCCCGACACGTCATTTCACTCCTGTTTCCACCACGGCAGCGCGCCCGGCAGCGGGACTGAAGACTCTGCGAGAGGATGCCTTCTCCCAGGCTACTCGCGTCGAGCGAAAATCGAATCTGAAACCAAGGACCACCAATCAAGGCAGATGCAAGTGCAGTCTGGCGTTGCTGAAATCAATGGTCACCAGAAAATTGTGCAGAACCTCGTATCCAAGCATGCCGTCAAAGTTCACATGCCGCTGGCGGATCCGAGTGCCGGGGACCGGACGCTGGCCATCCAGCCACCCCTTGGCCTCCGGCAGGTAGCCGGCCAGAAAGCCGTCGAAGGGAAAAGGACCGATTCGGGCGCTATCGAGCCTCAGCAAGTTGATGTCACCGGATTCCACAATACCTCGTCCGTGCACATGGGCAGCGGGCACTTCGAACTCGTCCAGATCATGGCGGCGCACAAACTGGTGGGTCAGTAATGTCACGCCGGAGTTTCCGGTATCGAAAAGCAGCAAAGCCGACTGATCATTGATGGTGGCCTCGACCAGGATTTGACCCTCGCGGTCACGGCGCACATTGACATTGCTCTCGAAGTCGACCGAACCAGCCCTGAGAAAGCGAACCCGCTCGTTCGGATAGTCGATCTGCACAATGCCGTGATCAAACATCGGACGCCCGAGCAAGAGATCGAATCCATCACCGGGGACGACCGGCAAGCCGGCCACCGAAATCTCCTGCTCACCCAACTCCAGATTGAACCGATGAGAACCGAAAACACGCCGATCCCCGTAAACACCCAGGACTCGTATCTCCTGTCTGCCATCGGTCTCGATATCAGCCTGTTCGGCAAAGCCCTCCGACACGGCGCCAAGCGTCGCGCCCGAGTCGAGAATTGCCCGAGCCGGGTGCCCGTTGACCTTGGCATCCAGCACGATATGACCACCACGCACCGAAAAGGGAATCCAGCCCTGATCATCCGAGCTCAAAACCGGGCTGGATACCAGGATAAACAGCAGGCCGATCAGAATGCCCAAGCGGGCACGGTCACGATGTGTTCGCATTGCCGAAAAATTCATGTTCAGAAGAAGCTTTTTTTGTAACCACGTTGTCTCTCTCGGAACAAACCTCTGGGTTCACCACGGAGTCTTCTGTCCCGTTCCCGGGCCCGCTGTCGCGATGCAAACAGGGGCGAAATGACGTGTCGGGGAAAGTGCGCCATGCCGATTTTGGTCACGTGAACCGGGCCATGTCGATGGATTCATTCTCGACCGTCGGCCACACGCGCGGGCGATCTCCGGTCAGGCGCTTCTTGCCTCCGGCAAACCGCACCTGCCCTCCGATCTGCGCTGGGCCGACCTGCATTCGTGGCGAACTCCACCGGTTCGATAGGATCGTAGGTCGGGGCTACGTCCCCGACGGACACCGTCGAATCCTACTCCGTCGCATCGTTCGCGTGCCCTAACTCCGATCGAAACTTCCATGAATCCTATGCCGGTTCAGGAAAACGCCCATCAATAAAAGCAACCACTTGGAAATCTGTTTGATGAGAGACACAGACGACACAGAGAAAAGAAATAACTTCTCGAATTTCTCTGTGTCCTCCGTGTCTCTGTGGTGTGCTCTTCTTGATCCGCGACAGCGGGTCAGCCAAACAAGCGTTTGGGTTTGAGGTGGCCGTGGCCGTCGGTTTGGCCGATGCCGATGAAGCCGTCGGGGCCGTAGAGCCGGACCAGGCCGGCGCCGGGATGATCAACAGCGGCCAGGCGCTGGCCGTGGCCGATGCGGGTGGCCTGAATGGAATCGAGGTGGATTTCGGGCAGGTGGACCAGGGCCTGGTCGGGCGGCAGCAACAGCGCGGTGGCTTCTTCCGGGGCCAGGCTCTCCAGATCGCTCAAGCCAATCGCGTTTTTCAAATCAAACGGCGCGCTGAACGTTCGCCTCAGGGCGCTCAGATGCGCGCCACAGCCCAGCTTCTCACCAATATCCCTGACCAGTGAACGGATGTACGTGCCCTTGGAACATTCCACATCCAGGGTGAACCGGGGCAAGTCCATGCCGGTCAGCTCCAGCTTGTGGATGGTGACTGCGCGCGCCGGGCGCTCGACGGTCTCGCCCTTGCGGGCCAGTTCGTACAAACGCTTGCCGCCCTGCTTTAACGCCGAGTGCATGGGCGGGACCTGCTCGATATCGCCGCGAAAACGTTCCAGCACCTTATTGATCGCGTCACGATCGAGCGCCGGCACCGGGTGCTCGGCGATCACCTCGCCCTCGGCATCTTCGCTGTCGGTGACGATACCCAGCGTGGCCTCCGCCGAATAAGCCTTGGCGGCATCGAGCAAAAATCCGCTGACCTTGGTGGCTTCACCGAAACAAAGCACCAACAAGCCGGAGGCCATGGGGTCCAGGGTGCCGGAATGACCGGCCTTGCGAATGCCGAGCACGCGTTTGGCCCGGCCAAGCGCCGCGTTGGAGGTCAGCTCGACCGGTTTGTCGAGCAGCAGAATGCCGGAAGCCATCGCGCTAGCCTCAGCCCGCCTTATTCACTACCGATCCGTAGCGAGACGTCGCAGTAGGAGGGGTGGTGAATAAGGCGGGCTCAGACAAATGCGCTGACGCAAAGCGTGATCAGGCCGCCGGAAAAGATACCCAGCGCCAGCACCGCGACACCATTGATGGTCAGCACGGCGCGGAAATCAACAGGAGCAGTGATGGCCGACTCGTCTTCAGGCTCGTCGAAATACATCAGTTTGACCACCCGCAGGTAGTAGAACGCGCCGATGACGGCCATGACCACGGCCAGCACGGCAAGACCGGTGAAGCCTGCCCCGATGGCTGCGGCAATCACCTGCCACTTGGCGAAAAAGCCCAGGAAGACCGGGATACCGGCCAGCGAGAAAAGAATCATCATCATCAGGAAGGCATGCCATGGATTGCGCTTGGCCAGTCCCTTGAAGTCCTCGAGCTGATCGGCCTCACGATCGCCATTGGAGATCAGGATGATCACGGCAAAGGCGCCGGCCGACATGATGGCATAGGCAATGGCGTAGAACATCGCCGCGGCATAGCCCTCGGGTGTGCCGGCCAGAATGCCGAGCATCATGAAGCCCATGTGCGAGATGGTCGAATAGGCCAGCATACGCTTGATGTTGGTCTGGGCGATGGCGACCACGTTGCCCAGCACCAGCGACAGCGCCGCCAGCACCACCAGCATGCCCTGCCAGTCACTATGCAGGCCGATCAGGCCGTTGTCGAGCAGCCGGATAGCCAAGGCCAGACCGGCCAGCTTGGGCACCGAGGAGATGAACAGGGCAATCGCCAGCGGGGCGCCGTGATAGACATCCGGCACCCACATGTGAAACGGCACCGCGCCGAGCTTGAAAGCAATGCCGATGACCACGAACACCAGACCGAAGGTCAGCAGCATGGAATCACCGGCCCCACCACCCAGTGCAGCGCTGACTTCGGCCAGATTGAGTGAGCCGGTCGCTCCATAGATCAGGCTCATGCCGTAGAGCAAAAGACCCGAGGCCAGCGACCCGAGAATGAAATACTTCATCGCCGCTTCCGAACCGAAGCGCGAATCCCGATCGAACGCAACCAGCGCATAAGTCGAAAGCGCCAGCAACTCCAGACCCAGGTAAACGGTGATCATGTTGGAAGCCGAGATCATCACCATCACGCCCAGCAGCGCAAACAAGCTCAAGGTATAGAACTCGCCCTTGAACAGGTTGAACTGGCGCAGGTAATGCTTGGCATAGACAAACACCCCGGCCAGGATGATGTAGGCAAACACCTTCAGCACATCACCGAAACGATCGCGCACGAAGGTATCGGAAAACGCATACAACACCTCACCCGGCGGCAACATCACCCGCAGCGTCAGAATGGCCGCAAATACCAGTGTCAGCAACGCCAGCAAATGCGTCAGCCCCCGCCGCTCCTGCGAAATGAACAGATCCGCCAACAGCACCACACAGGCCATGGTCAGCACGAAGATCTCGGGGAGGGCTAGTTGTAATTCGGTTATCGTCATCGTCTGAAAATCCAATTCACCACAGAGGCACAGAGAACACAGAGTTAAATCTAGAGAACCCTGCGTCGAATGCCTTGTTTCAAGACTGGAACATTGAAGTTAATCAATAATCCAGCCCGCCAGCCACCTAATCGAAGGTATGTCAATAGTTGAGCCTCGTGTACAGATTCCAATTTGGCAACTGACTTGACCTCCACGACCACCGTATCAGCCACAAGGATATCAAGTCGATATCCGCAATCGAGACGACGGCCCTTGTATGCAACCGGCAGAATACTCTGCCGCTGAAATTGAATGTCTCGCTCCGAAAGCTCGAAACACAGGCACTCTTCATAAGTTGATTCCAATAGTCCAGGCCCGAGTTCCCTGTGTACCTCGATTGCCGAACCAATGATCACTT
>PWWM01000247.1 GCA_003561495.1 Gammaproteobacteria bacterium | reverse complement strand
GATGGACAGGGGTACACGGTGACGGCGAGCTCGAGAGACTTCGCCCTCCAGCTGCGGCTCGATGGAGCGTCGATTACTCAGGCCGGTCAACGGATCGGTCAGGGCCATTTGCTTGAGCCGCTCGCGGTCCAGGAAAGACTGGATGCGGACACGATAGAGCAGTTCTGCGGCGATCAGGCCCACCCCGAGCATCACCAACGGTTCGATCAGAATGAACGACCATTCGGAAAAGGAGAACCCGGCCAGGTGTGATCCAATCACCAGGCCGGCCAGCGGCAGCCCGAAAAGCACGATCATTTCCGCACTCCCGCGCAGGGTCACCAGTGAGATCGCGAAGGTGGCCAGGATCACGCCATGGATGATGCGTTGTGGATCACCGCCAGCGACCCACAGATTGGTCGCCAGTAGGCCAAACATCATGACCATGACGCTCAGGGCCAACAATCTCAGCAGCACGGCCGCGCCCCTGACATTGTTCGCCCGCAGGCACCAGGCCAGTGTTACCGCCGCGATCAGGATGGGCGGCAAGCGCCAGATCCCATGCTGGATGACCAGCGCATCTGAAATCTCCAGGATCCGCCAATCGATGAACTGGTAGATGGGGATCAGAACGAGCAAAAGCAGGGCGGCAACCAGCGCAAATTGACGAGCAAGGCGCCTTTCCTGATGCCTCAGACTTGGCAACAGATGTTCATCGATGTGCGTTTTGTGCATCATTCGGCTTCCCCTTTCTGGCCGAGTGAAGTCGGGATACCCTCACGCTATCGCAGAATTGGCCGTGGCAGCTTGTCACTGGTCAATAAATCAGCGATTGCAGTCACATTTCTCGGCTGCTGATGTTTGCGCGATCGACTATTTTTCCTGCACGGCCGACTCGTGCATGCGTCGGATCCGCTCATCCTTGTCGTGCCACAAGGTGTTCAGCCATTCCTGGAATCGGCGCCTGAAATCCGGGTCGTTCTGATAATCGCCCCGGCGAAGCTCTTCCGGGATGGGCATGATCTGGAAATCGACTCGAATCTCGGGAATGCGATTGGCAAAAAGATCTACCAGTTCGCCACACCCGTGCGGGTAGACCAGCGTGACATCGACCAGTGTGTCGAGTGAATCGCCCATCGCGTCAACCACGAAGGCGGTACCGCCGGCCCGCGGCTTGAGCAAATATTCGAAAGGGGAGGCCTGGCTTTTGTGTTTTTTCGAGGTGAAGCGGGTCCCTTCCACGAAGTTGACGACAGAAACCGGAATTTTGCGAAACTTTTTGCAGGCGCGACGGGTCGCTTCGATATCTCGCCCGGCCAGCTCCGGACGCCGCTGGATCTGTTCGCGGGAGTAGCGTTTCATGAAGGGAAAGTCCAGTGCCCACCAGGCCATGCCCAGTAACGGCACCCAGATCAATTGGCTTTTCAGAAAAAAGCGCAGCAAGGGCAGGCGCCGATTGAGCAGTTTTTGAAGCACCGGAATATCCACCCAGCTCTGGTGATTGCACACCACCAGGAAATGGCCCTCCGGCATCGGATCGGGCAGGCCGGTGACATGCAGGCGGGTATCGGTCAGACGTTCGAACAGGGTGCTGTTGAAATCGATCCAGCTTGCCGCGATCGCCATCAGCCAGCGATCAAAAAAGGCCCGTGCGCCTGGCCACCGCAACACCACCTTGAGCAGGGCGATCAGCATCAGCGGGACAATGTGGACAATACAATTGACCAGCACGCCGCCAAAGGCGATCCAGACCCGCAACCAGGCTGGCATCCAGCGACTTTTCACACTTGCCTCCGTCGCCGGCCGTTGCGCACTGATTCAATGAATTCAACCACAGCCCTGGCCGGCCTGCTCACGCCATTGGTCGATCTGGATCATCAGGTCTTCCTTGCCGCCGTCGTCGAGGAATGAAGCGGTTACCGCGTTGCGAGCCAATCGCTCCAGGTCGTCCAGGTCCAGGTTCAGGGCGCGCGTGGTTTCGAGCAGGTTCTGGCCGATGTAGCCACCAAAATAGGCGGGATCATCGGAATTGACGGTCACGCAAAGACCGGCATCGAGCAGGTGCTTGAGGTTGTGATCGGCCAGTCGGTCGAACACCCGCAGCCTGACGTTTGACAGCGGACAGACGGTCAGCGGGATCTGTTCCTTCTGCAGCCTCCGGACCAGCAATGGATCCTCGACACAGCGCACGCCGTGATCGATGCGTTGCACCTTGAGAAGGTCCAGAGCCTGCTCGATGTAGGCTGCTGGCCCCTCCTCGCCGGCATGAGCAACGGTCAGAAAACCCTCGCCACGGGCTCGGTCGAAGACCTCGGTGAATTTTTCCGGCGGATGGCCTTTTTCCGAGGAATCCAGTCCCACGCCGATGATGTGATCTCGGTATGGTAGCGCCTGCTCCAGTGTGGTCATGGCTGCCTCCGCACTCAGGTGACGCAGAAAACACAGGATCAGATGAGAGCTGATACCCATTCGCTCGCGGCCATCGCTCAAAGCCCGCGTGATGCCTTTGACCACGGTCTCGAAGGCCACACCCCGGTCGGTGTGGGTCTGGGCATCGAAAAAGATCTCGGTATGGCGAACCTTGTCGGCCTGGCATCGCTCCATGTAGGCCCAGGTCAGGTCGTAGAAATCCTGTTCGGTCTGCAGCACAAGGGCGCCGGCGTAGTAGATGTCGAGAAATGACTGCAGATTCGAGAAATCGTAGGCGGCGCGAACTTCCTCGATCGAAGCATAAGGAAGTTCCACATCATTTCGCTTGGCCAGTGCAAACATCAATTCCGGCTCCAGCGAGCCCTCGATATGAAGATGCAGCTCGACCTTTGGCATTCGGGCAATTGCGGATTCGTGCATGACGGCAATTCCGATCATTGCGATACCCCGCATTATCCCAGTTTCCCCACCGGAGTGTTGACGTGACTCGCTGCCGAACACGTTGACAGGCCTGTACGCAGGGGCCGGCCGAGTGGACAACCCGCGAGCTTGACGAGCGTCAAGAGACGCTGTCCGTTACTTGCTTATGATCAAGGCCTGGGTGGAAAAATGGATGGTCGAGCGATGGTATTTCGTCATGTGCTGGTTCCACTGGATGGGTCGGAGTTTGCCGAGCGGGCAATCACCCACGCGGGTCGGATCGCCCGGGCTTTCGACAGCCGAGTGACGCTGCTCCAGGTCCTGAACGGAGCACACAGCCGGGCCGGTACGGGCAGCAAGAGTATCGATTGGCGGTTGAGCTGTACCCAGGCCGAAAGCTATTTGAAGTCCCTGGCCGATGATCCGCGCCTGGTCGATACGCAAGTGGAGATCAGGCTGACCGAGGGCCGACCCTCGGATCAGATTGCCGATTTCATCCGAAAAAATTCGGTCAACCTGGTGATCATGACTGCCTGGGGCGCCGGGGCTGAAACCGAGTTTCCCTTTGGTGGGACGGCGCACAAGGTTCTGGTCAGCACCGGGGTGTCCTACCTGATCGTGCGCAATGGCGCCAAATCGGCCGATGCCGTCGCCTACAAGCGCATTTTGGTGCCTCTGGACGGGTCTCACAAGGCTGAACTGGCTGCCCATGTCGCCATCGCCCTGGACGTGGAAAAACAAGCCGAAATCCGCTTCTACCATGTCATCTGCGAGCCCATCATGCCGCGCAGGCGGCCATTGACCCAGGCCGAGATCGCTCTGCGCGATCAACTGATCGAATGCAATCGCCGGGCGGCCGTTGGCCACCTGGATCAATTGCGTGAGCAGTTCGGAACCGGGCATGACATCGAGGTTCGAATCGATTGCTCCAAACTTCCACTGGAAAGCATTGCCGAGGTTTGTCGCAAGGACAGCCCCGACCTGATGGTGATGCGGGCACACGGAGGCAGCGAGTTGAACGGCTGGAGTGGAGAGTCCATCCTGCAGTCGGTACTGGCTAGGGTGAACACCCCGGTGCTTGCCCTTCAGGACGGCTTTGGCGTTCACGACCAGTAATCCGGTTGGATGCAAGCGACCATGAGTGAGCCTCCAACCGGCAAAAGACCCACCCAAAAGAATCTTGAAAATGCCCTTCGCACGCTCGCCGAGCAGGCCGAAAACACTTCTGCATGCCGCGCTCGAGCGCTTGACCTGAAATCTCGACAAACCCGTCTGGCAACCATTTATGCCGCGTTCGAGAAAGAGCGCGATACCGCTCGCACGGCCTCTCGTGGCGAAGAATGGTTTCTCGATAATCGGCATGTCATCGAGGATGCGCTTTCGGCCCTCAAACAGGATATGCCGGCTGGCTTTGTTCGCAGTCTGCCCGGGGTTTCGATCAACAACGCTTCCCCCAGGCCCCGGGTGGCCGAGCTGGCCGGCTTGTTACTTGAGCATGGCGGCCAGCCGGTCGAAGCGGCCTGGATCGAGCAGGCTGTCCATCGGTTTCAACGCTACCAGGCACTGACCATCGGCGAATTATGGGCTCTGCCGGCGTTCCTTTCCCTGGCGGTGATGGATCAGCTGATCACCGCAGGAATGCGCCTGGGCAAGGTGCAGACAGGAAGCGACCGAATAGAACAGGACCAGCTTGTCGATCAGATCGTTGGCGGTGTCTTGAGTCTGCGCACACTGGCCGCCCACGACTGGAGGGAATCCTTCGAACATCTCAGCCGCGTCGAGCAGATCCTGGCCGGTGATCCGGCCGGCGCCTATGCAAACATGGATTTTCTCACTCGCGACCGTTATCGGCGGCGCGTGGAGCAACTGGCGCGCAGCAGCCCGGGCACTGAGACCGACATCGCCGAATCCGTGATCAGCTTGTGCCAGCAATCCAGCCCGGGCAAACCACGCCACCATCATGTGGGGTACTGGTTGATCGGCGGCGGGCATGATCGTCTCAGAAAGGCAGTGGGTTACCGGCCGGGGATCGCCCAGCGTTGCCGGGATTTTCTGCTGCGGTGGCCCGGAGCGACTTTTGCGGTCCTGTTGAGCCTGTTCTCGGCCGTCACGCTGGGTCTGCTTGGTGCGTTCACATGGGGCCATCTGCATGGTCTGGCTTTTTCAGCCCTGGTGGTTCTGGCGCTGGTGCCCATCATCGGCTTGTCGGTGGCGCTGGCCAATGGCCTGATCACCTGGATCCTGCCACCCCGCACGCTGGCGCGCATGGACTTTGAACGCACCGGAATTCCGCCCGCCTTCAGAACGGCGGTGGTCGTGCCGGTGATCTTTGCCCGGCCCGATGATGTTGATCCGGTCTTCGAGCGCCTAGAAGTCAACTATCTGGCCAATGAAGACCCGTCGCTGGTCTTCGTGGTGCTGGGTGATCTCCACGATGCCGACGAACCGGAAACTCATGGGGACAAGAGAATTCTCGAGCGGGCACGGTCCCGCATCAAACGCCTGGCAAGCCGGCATGGTGAGCATCGCTTCCTGTTCCTGTCCAGACAGCGGCAATGGAACGCGGCCGAGGGCTGCTGGATGGGCTGGGAGCGAAAACGTGGCAAGCTCATGGAGTTCAATCGTCTGCTGGCCGGAGATGAGGACACCAGCTTCAACATTCGCTTCGGGCCGAGCAGCGTGCTGGACGATGTGCGCTACGTGCTGACCCTGGATGCCGATACCCGGCTCCCGCCGGGCGCTGCCTCGCAACTGGTTGGCACGCTGGCCCATCCGCTCAGCCAGGCCGTGCTTGATCATCGAAATGGCGGCCTCAAGGCCGGATACAGCATCATTCAGCCGCGCCTGGAAGTGGACCCGGACAGCACCAGCGCAACGCCGTTTACGCGCATCTTTTCCGGCGATACTACACTGGACCTTTATACCCATGCCAGTTCCGAGCTCTACCATGACTTGTTCGGAGAGGGCGTATTCACCGGCAAGGGCATCTACGACTGGCGAGCCATCGAACACACCCTGGCCGGGCGCATACCGGAAAACACCGTGCTCAGTCACGATCTGCTCGAGGGCATTCATGGTCGAGTGGGTTTGGCCTCCGATATCGTCCTCATGGAGCAGTTTCCCTCCAGCGTGGTGTCCTACATGCGCCGCCAGCATCGCTGGGTCCGGGGAGACTGGCAATTGCTGCCCTGGCTCAGGGCGAGGGTTCGGCTCGCCGACGGTAGACGTGAACCCAATCCGATACCGTGGATTCATCGCTGGAAGATCATCGATAACCTGCGTCGCAGTTTGCAGCCACCTGCGGTCCTGATCCTGATGCTGTTGGCCCTGTCCGGGATGCTTCCCGGCAGCGATGTGTTGTGGTTATTGGTGTTTGCGCTGCTGCTCGGTGCCGGGATGGTCACCGAGATGCTCGATGCGTTGGGTCGGAGCCTGGTCAGCCCCCGCTCGGCCCCGTCAAGATTACGCCGCCTGCCCGGCAATCTTTGGCAGCAGCTTAAGTTCTGGCTGCTCAACCTGGTGCTTTTGCCCTACCAGAGCGCCATACTCATCGACGTCACGGCGCGTGCCCTGGTACGCATGGGACTGACCCGGCGGCGTCTGCTGGAATGGACAACAGCCGCTCATGTGCAAAGAGGTCTGGCCAGCGCTCGTCGCCGACTGTGGCGGGAAATGTGGGCGGCGCCCGTGCTTGCGATCATCACATCGGCTGTGCTGGCTGTTCTCGACCCCCTGATGCTGGCCCAGGCTTGCCCGCTATTGCTGGCCTGGTTACTGGCGCCACAAATCGCCGCCTGGGTCGATCACGAACGCAGTGTTGTTGACGGGCTGCCGGATGAGGCCGGGCTTGCATTGCTCAGACGAGTGGGGCGTCGAACCTGGATGTACTTCGACCAACTGGTCGGACCGGACACGCACTGGCTGCCACCGGATAATTACCAGCAGGAGCCCAGGGTCGCGCTGGCCGAAAGAACCTCACCAACCAACATCGGCCTGGCCCTGGACTCTGGGCTGGCCGCTCATGACATGGGTTGGGTCGACAGTCTGAGCCTGGCCGCCTGGCTGCGCAACGTCACGGAGGGTATGGATCGGCTGGAGCGCTACCGCGGTCACTGGCTCAACTGGTATGAGTTGCGCAACCTGAACCGGCTCGAGCCGGCCTATGTGTCGACCGTGGACAGCGGTAACCTGGCCGTCAGCCTGATCACTCTGGCGCGGGGGCTGGACGAGTTGCTTGTCAGTCCATTGAAGCCGACTGCTTTGCTGCTGGGCCTGGCCGACACCCTGGGCGTGATCGCCGAAACCATTGAGGCCCTGCCTGGCGTGGTTCCCTCACATCAACCCAGTCGTCGGCTGCTTGTGCGCATTCGTGAACTGCAACGGGAACTGGTCCAGTCCGATCTGGCAGCCTGCCGGTCGTTGCTGGAACGCTGGCAGAACGAATATTTCGACGAAATCGCCGAGGCCGTGATCGGATTGGCCTCGGACGAACAGGTCACGGTGTCCTTCGAGGCCATTGCCGAATTCCGCATCTGGCTGGAGCAGATCAGTGACCAACTTTCCAGGACCGACCATGCGCTGGAGCAACTCATGCCATGGCTGGCCGAGCTGGAAACGCTGCATGTGCTTGTCGCCGGCAGCGACGAACAGGCCGCAGACTGGCAGCGGCTGGAACGCCTGTTGACCGGGCCGTGGAAACTGCGGACCTGGTCTGCGCGTTGCCGGCGAGTCTTCGATGTGATTGGCAGGCTGCGCTCGGCCAATGGTCATTCAGAGCTCATGGACCGCTTGGTCGAACAGCTCGAGCAGGCCCGTGCCGTCGCCGGCCATCTGCATGCCAATTTCGAGGACATCATCAAGCAGGCCGATCGCTGGGCCAACGAGATGGATTTTCGCTTCCTGTACGACAAGGAACGGCATCTGTTTCGGATTGGCTTCGATGTCAGCAATGCCGCGCCTGATCCCAATTTCTACGACTTGCTGGCCTCCGAGGCACGCCTGGCCAGCTTGTTCGCAATCGCCACCGGGCAGGCGCCGACCGAGCACTGGCTCCACCTGGGCCGGCCGTTTCGTCGTCGTCGCGGCCGCACCATCCTGATGTCGTGGAGCGCTACCCTGTTCGAGTACATGATGCCCCGGCTGTTTACCCGTGTACCCAAACGTACATTACTGGACCGGGCCAGCCGGACAGCCATTGCCATGCATCAGCGGTTTGCCGATCGCTTCGGAATCCCGTGGGGCATTTCCGAATCCGCCTACTACCAGCTCGACGAGCAACAGGTCTACGCCTACCGGGCGTTCGGTGTGCCCGGTCTGGGTTTCAAGCGCGACCTGGGAGAACGCCTGGTGATCGCCCCGTATGCATCATTGATGGCCTTGCCGTTCGAGCCCCGGGCCGTGGTCGACAACCTGCGATCGATTCAATCTCTGCGTGGCATCGGGCTGTATGGCTGCTACGAGGCGCTGGATTTCGGGCGCAGTATTTCCAAAGGTGCGCGGCGGGCCAATATCGTCAAGGCCTGGATGAGTCATCACCAGTCCATGGCCTTGCTGGCCATCGACAATTACTTCAACGATGACGCCATGGTCCGGCGCTTCCATGCCGATCGCCGCGTGGCGGGCGTGTCGATGTTGCTGCACGAACGCCTGCCGCGAGCCCTGCCCGAACTGATCGAGCAGACTCGAACACAGCGGCCGCGCATTCCCCACCTGGTTCCGGAACCCGCCACCTGGCCGGTCGCAGCCCGCCCGGAATCACCACGTTACAGCGTGCTTTCCAATGGTCAGTACAGCATCCATATCAATTCCGATGGCGGCGGCGGCAGTAGCTGGCAGGGCATCGGCATCACTCGCTGGCAACCGGACATGACGACCAATGCCATGGGGCATTGGGTCTATGTACGCGATATCGACAGTGGAGAAGTGTTTTCCATCCCGGTCGATCCAGCCGGTGAACCCTCGGTCGACCGCCAGGTGGTCATGGGCCCGCATTTCGTGGAGTTTCGCTGCCGGCAGCAGTCACTGTTGTGTCGAATGCGTCTGGGTATCGCCACTCAGCACGATATCGAGGCGCGCAAGATCCAGATCAGCAACGAAAGCGATTGCAAGCGCCGGCTGATCATC
>PWWM01000036.1 GCA_003561495.1 Gammaproteobacteria bacterium | reverse complement strand
GGTGTAAGCCCCGGCAAAGGCCAGCACCCCGCTGCCGAAAAGTGTGAAGGCGCGGACCGCCTCGTCACTGCCCAGCCGACCCAGACCGCGGGCCAGCATGTAAGGCACGATGTTGTGAATCAGGCCGAACAGTGCAAACGGCGCCATCAACACCGAGTACAGGGTCATGCGCAAACGGATCAGGCGTTGTTTGACCGGCTCGTCGAAAGCATGACCCAGCGCCTCGCGCAGCTCGGTCTGGCGCAGGTGATCCTTGTAGCGTTCCAGACGATTGCGCAAGGCCACCACCCGGCGCGGCTCGACCTGCCAGGCCTCGACCAGCACGTCTCGAATGTACTTTCGGCTGTGCATGCGTCGCTGGAAGGCCCGACTGCTTTCCGGCGTCGAGCGACGATACCAGGCGGCCATTTGCCATAACCAGCGCTTGACCGGCCTTTGACGTGGCGGCGCCTTGCCGGCTGATGCCGCCATTCCCTCGAATCGTCGACCCAGCTCATCTCCGAATACCGTTTCCAGCTCATCCACAAGCTGCCCCAGACGCGCATCCTCGATGGTCAGGACCTGCTGGTTGAGGGCATGCTTGATGTCCTCGGTCATCCGGGTCAGGGCCAGGGACGGATCGCGCCGGTACAGTTCCAGGTAGTCGGAAACCTCGATCGGTGCGCCGAAGCGAAGCAGGACCGCGGACATCAGAAAGCCTCGGTTTTCGAAATTGACCCCGACCGGCACCACCACCAGGCCCAGCCTGCCTTCATGGCGGGCCTCGGCACTCAGGGCGATGCGCGCCGCGCCCTTGCGCAACGGACCGATGCGGGTTGGCGGCGAATTGCGCCCTTCCGGAAAGATACCGATGCAGCCGCCGGCATCGAGCAGTTCGTGGACCTTGGCAAACACCACTTCGTTGCGTTGCATGGAGTCGGCGGTTTCATGAGATCGATAGATCGGCACCGCCCCCAGACGCTTGAACAGCGCCGCCAGTGGCCGAAAGCGAAACAGACCGCTGCGGGCCAGGTAGTTGATGGTGCGATGGACCTGGGTGGCCAGAACAATGGAATCCAGTATCGAGCCGGGATGATTGGCGGCCAGAATGACCGGCCCGCGCTCGGGCACGTGCTCGCGTCCGGTCGAACTGATTTCGACGAAATACAACTGGTTGATGATCCGCAGGAAACGGATCACGGCCCGATACAGCTTCATCGGTTCACCGGCGATTCGACACGTTTTCGGGATTCATTGCCACTCACTATACCGGCCTCGATCATCCGGCCCAACCCCGGGTGTAATCTGCGATATTCTTGCCACTGAATCGTCAACTCCATTCCATCACCGCCGGCCATGAGCACTCAATACCAGGCGTCCGATATCGAGGTCCTGCAAGGCCTGGAACCGGTCAAACGCCGACCAGGCATGTATACCGACACCGCCCGGCCCAACCACCTGGTCGCCGAAGTGGTCGACAATGCCGTCGACGAGGCGTTGGTCGGCTACGCCCGCGAAATCAACGTCATTTTGCACCAGGACGGCTCGATCGAGGTCAGCGATGACGGACGTGGCATGCCGGTGGATCCGCACCCGGAACACAAGCTGCCCGGAGTGGAGTTGATCCTGACCCGGCTGCATGCCGGCGGCAAGTTCTCCGGCAGGAACTACAAGTTTTCCGGTGGCCTGCACGGCGTGGGCGTGTCGGTCGTCAATGCGCTATCGAGCCGCCTGGAATGTCGCATCAAGCGCGACGGCCAGTTGCACGAGATCGCGTTTGCAGACGGCGAGACCCAAACGCCGCTGAAAGTCATCGACCAGGTCGGCAAACGCAATACCGGCACGACCGTGCACTTCTGGCCGGATCCGAAATACTTCGACTCGGCCAATCTCTCGCGCCCGCGGCTGAAACATCTGCTCAAGGCCAAGGCCATCCTGTGCCCGGGCCTGAAAGTCAGCCTCGACGACCGACAAAACGGCGAGACCGAAACCTGGCAATTCGAGGACGGCCTGACCGATTACCTCAATGAACACCTGCAGGGCCTGGACCCGGTCCCGGCCAGCCCGTTCACCGGGGACCTGTCCGGCGGCGACCAGGAAGCCGCCTGGGCGCTGTGCTGGGTGCCCGAGGGCGAGCTGTTGCAGGAATCCTACGTCAACCTGATCCCGACGCCGGCCGGCGGCACCCACACCAACGGCCTGCGAAACGGCCTGATCGAGGCCGTGCGCGAGTTTTGCGATATTCGCAACCTGCTGCCTCGCGGACTGAAGCTGGCACCCGAAGATATCTGGGAACGGCTGACCTTCGTGCTCTCGATCAAGCTGGCCGACCCGCAGTTTTCCGGCCAGACCAAGGAACGGCTCAGTTCCCGCGCCGCCGCCAGCTTTGTCTCCGGCGTGGTCAAGGATGCCTTCGCGCTATGGCTGAACAAGCACGTGGCCGACGGCGAGGCGATTGCGCGGCTGGCCATCGACAACGCCCTGAAACGCCAGAAAGCCCGGAAGAAGGTGGCCCGGCGCAAGGTCACCGCCGGCCCGGCCCTGCCCGGCAAGCTGGCCGACTGCGCCTCCACCGACCTGGAAGAAACCGAACTGTTTCTGGTCGAGGGCGACTCGGCCGGCGGCAGCGCCAAGCAGGCCCGCAACCGCGAGTTCCAGGCCATCATGCCGCTGAGGGGAAAGATTCTCAATACCTGGGAAACCGAACCCGACCAGGTACTGCGTTCGCAGGAAGTCCATGACCTGGCGATCGCCATCGGCGTCGATCCCGGCTCGGCCGACATGGACAAACTGCGCTACGGCAAGATCATCATTCTGGCTGACGCCGACTCCGATGGCCTGCATATCGCCACCTTGCTCTCGGCCCTGTTCGTGCGCCATTTTCGCCCGCTGGTGGATGCCGGGCGCATTTTCGTGGCGATGCCGCCGCTATACCGGATCGATGTCGGCAAGCAGACCTTTTATGCCCTGGATGCCGAGGAACGCAAGGGCCTGCTGGCGCGAATCGAAGCCGAAAAGATCAAGGGCAAGATCTCGGAAACCCGTTTCAAGGGTCTGGGCGAAATGAACCCCATGCAATTGCGCGAATCAACCATCGACCCCGACACCCGCCGCCTGGTCCAGCTCACCATCGACGATGACCAGGCCACCGAAGCCCTGATGGACATGCTGCTGGCCCGCAAGCGCGCCGCGGACCGGCGCGCCTGGCTGGAAGAAAAGGGCAACCTGGCCGAGGTCGCTCTCTAGCTCATCCCCGCCACCACCATGCGGTCAACCAGCAGGGATCCGGTCTGGATGCTGCGGCGGCGGTCAATGTCGCTGCCGGCGCCGCGCAGGTTGGCGAGCATGTCGCGCAGGTGGCCGGCGATGGTGATTTCTTCGGCCGGCCAGGCGATTTCACCGTTCTCGACCCAGAACCCGGCCGCGCCGCGCGAGTAATCGCCGGTGACCAGGTTGACGCCCTGCCCCATGACCTCGGTGACCAGCAGGCCGGTGCCCATGTCGGCCATCAATTGCTCCGGCGGGCGAGTCGGACCGGTCAGGACCAGGTTGCGCACGCCCCCGGCATTGGCCGTGGTCGTCAGTCCCAGTCGCCGGGCCGAGTAGTTGCCGAGAACATAACGCAGCAGTTGGCCGTCGGCCACCAGGGCCGACTCGCGGGTGGCCACGCCGTCGCCGTCATAACAGGCCGAAGCGGGGCCACCGGGCATTCGCGGCTGCTCGATCAGCGAGGCCCATTCCGGCAGCAAGGTCTGTCCGACCGAATCAAGCAGAAAGCTGGCCCGCCGGTACAGATTGCCGCCGGAGACCGCGCCGACCAGGTGACCGATCAGCCCACGCGCAACCTCCGGTGCAAACAGGACCGGCGCCGGTCCGGTCGGCACGCGTTTGGCGCCCAAGCGCCTGAGCACGCGACGAGCGGCCCCGGCGCCGGTCTCTTCCGGCCGGGCCAGGGCCTCGAATCGGCGGGCGCTGTCCCAGTCGTAGTCGCGCTGCATGCCACTGTCATCGCCGGCAATCAGGACACAACTTTGCGAATGGCGGGTGCCGCGACTGGCGCCGAGAAACCCGTGGCTGTTGGCATGGACGCCGATGCCGGCCTCGGTGGAGACACTGGCGCCTTCGGAATTGCCGATGCGCTCATCGGCATCCCGCCCGGCCTGTTCGATCAACAGGGCCCGGTCGATCAAATCCTGCATGTCCAGGTCCACCGGGTGCCACAGGTCCAGGTCGGGAAATTCCTGCGCCATCCACTCGGCATCGGCCAGGCCGCTGGCCTTGTCCGGCTGGGTGTGGCGGGCGATGGCCAGGGCGCGGTCCACACATTCATCGATGACATCCGGGCGCAGGTCCCCGGTCGAGGCCGAACCGGAGCACTGGTTGCGATAAACCGTGACCCGCACGCCTCGATCGCGCGCTTCCTCGAGCACCTCGACTTCGCCCAGGCGCACGCCGGCCTCGCGCGACAGGCTTGAAGAGATACTGACCTCAGCCTGGTCGGCGCCGCCCTGACGGGCCCGGTCGAGCACGCGCCGGGCAATGCCGGTCAGCAATTCGGTCTCGCGGTCGGGGTCTTCGATGATGGCGTTGATGCCGGAGGTCTGTACCTGACCCATCAGGCCGTCCCCCCAACGGTCAGCCCGTCGATGCGCAGGGTGGGCTGGCCAACGCCGACCGGCACGCTCTGACCTTCCTTGCCGCATACGCCCACGCCACTGTCGAGCTTGAGGTCATTGCCGACCATGCCGACCCGGGTCAGCACATCCGGTCCGTTGCCGATCAGGGTCGCGCCCTTGATGGCGGCGCCGACCTTGCCGTTCTTGATCCGGTAGGCTTCGGAGGCGGCAAACACGAACTTGCCCGAGGTGATGTCAACCTGTCCACCATTGAAATTGACCGCGTAAATCCCGTCATCGACCGAGGCAATGATGTCGGCCGGATCATGCTTGCCCGGCAGCATGTAGGTATTGGTCATGCGCGGCATGGGCAAGTGGGCAAAGGACTCGCGGCGACCATTGCCGGTGGGCTTGACCCCCATCAGGCGGGCATTGAGCTTGTCCTGCATGTAGCCGACCAGACGACCGTTCTCGATCAGCGTGGTGCAGCCGGCCGGTGTGCCCTCGTCATCGATATTGAGCGAGCCGCGGCGGCGCTCCAGCGTGCCGTCGTCAACAATGGTGCACTCCTCGGTGGCCACCCGCTCACCAATGCGATTGGAAAAGGCCGAGATGCCCTTGCGATTGAAGTCGCCTTCCAGACCATGACCGATGGCCTCGTGCAGCAGCACCCCGGGCCAGCCGGGCCCGAGCACGACGGTCATGTAACCGGCCGGCGCGGCCTCGGCGGTGAGGTTGATCGCGCCCTGGCTGACGGCCTGGTTGGCAAATCCCTGCCAGTTTTCAGGGTCCATGAGTTCCTCGAGCGCGAAGCGGCCGCCACCGCCGGAGAACCCCTGTTCACGACGCTCGCCCTCTTCCATCAACACGCGGATATCCAGCCTGACCAGCGGGCGCACATCACCGGTCAGCACGCCGTCGCTGGCTGCGATCACGATGGCTTCGTGACTGGCCGAGAGATTGACGCTGACCTGGCTGACGCGCTCATCCAGTGAGCGCACGTAGGCATCAATGGTGCGCAGCAATTCGACCCGGTCGGCGGCTTTTCCCTGCGCGGTCGGG
Source organism: Gammaproteobacteria bacterium (assembly GCA_003561495.1). Taxonomy (GTDB): domain Bacteria; phylum Pseudomonadota; class Gammaproteobacteria; order Xanthomonadales; family Wenzhouxiangellaceae; genus Wenzhouxiangella. The sequence goes on along the minus strand of PWWM01000036.1, from coordinate 3,304 downwards.
TCCTCATTGCCATAGCGCTGACGAGCCAGCGGGGATTGCCGGATACGCACCTGGCCGGTGTGACCGGAGCGGGTGATCGCGCGGGCGCTGTCGGCGGCATCGAGCAGTGCCGGCAAAGTGATGGAATCGGCATAGGCGAAGCCGGTCCCGGTCCCGGCGATGGCCCGAACACCGACGCCCTGATCGACATCCCAGTTGCCTTGGCGGACACTGCCATCCTCGAGCATCCAGCCCTCGCGCACACGGCGCTGAAAATACAGCTCACCCAGGTCGATGCCCTTTCCGGCCAGCCGGCCCATGGCCAGCTCGAGCTCCGATTGTCCCAGTCCGGAAGGTTCCAGCAGTTGTGCACGCGCGAGTTCAAACATGTTCCTGGTCAGCTCCTTGGAGAAAAATGGGATGCCAAAGCTTGTGCGGTCAGAAGCAGATATTCGGTCGACCGGGCTGCGATTCAATCATCATCCGGACCATCGGTGCGCGGATCGATGACTTCTTCCTCACCGTCCTCGGCTTCAACCCGGGCCTCGATCAGCTCGATCTTGGGATCGTCCCAGCTGCCGGTGACCGAGTAACGGGCCTCGGCCAGGCCGCGCAGGGGACGGTCGAAGAGCTGGCGCAACACCAGCCCGGCGGCCGCGCCCGCCGGTCCGCCGGCGACAATACCGATCAGGGGCAGCGTCGCACCCAGACCGGGCTCGACCACGATCAACTGATCGTAGCGGCGGGCGGCCATGTCGGTATCACCGGTAATCGTGATCACTGCGGCCGTTGACTCGATGACCAGGCCATCGGTTCGGGCAAAACCGGCCGCGAGATCAAAACGCCCTTCGATACTGTCGAATTTCAGCCCGGCCCCGAACACATCGCGAAAATCCAGCATCAGGCGTCTCGGGATGGCCTGGAAACTGGCCAGTCCCAGCAAACGTCCGGCGCCGGGGCGAGCCTCGGGGATGGAGCCATCGGTCATCTGCAGGTCGAACGCGCCGCTGAGTCGCCGCAGGGCGAAATCCTGGGGCGCACCCGGCCAACGCAGCTCGGCATCGATCTGGGCGCGGCTGGCTTCGATGCCGGATTCATAACCGGCCGACTCCAGCAGATCGCTCAGCGAATCGGTCATCAGCCGTCCCTGAAATTCGCTGTGAATCCGATCCTCGCGCTCGATCCAGCGACCGCTGCCGGTCAGGCGCAAATCCGGCCCGGAAACATCCACGTATTCGATTTCCATGCCTTCGGCCACGGCATGGGACTCCAGTCGGGCACGGCCCAGGTCAAGATCGCCCCAGCGCAAGTCCTCGATCAGCAAATGCAGGGGCGGACGATTGCGTGGGCTCTGGCCAGAGGTCTGCGGTGGCAGCGGCTGGAGATCGAAATCCGGGTCATCGTCCGGCGGCTCGACCGGCTGCAGGTGCAGGCGCGACAGATCGGCCACCAGCACCCGGCCCGAATCCAGGGGAACGGGCACGGTCACCTGCCCCTCGATGCTTTCGCCATTGAGCGCGAAGGTCCAGGTCGAACTTCTCCGCTCGATGTCCACATCCAGGTGCGGCAATTTCAGTCCGAAGATCTCCAGCAGACCGAGCTCGATGTTGCCGTGGAGGGGCAACTCGAAACCCTCCCCGGCGCCATCTGCAGTCTGCAGCACTTCGAACCACTCGCCCAGCGCCAGGGCATCGATCCGGCCCTGAACCAGCATGCCGGGTTCCTCGGGCAACTCGCCATGATCCCGGTTGAAACCGGCCGCAATCCGCCAACCATCGTCAGCTTCGGTGGCTCGCAGGTCCAGCAAGGGGTCGATATGAAGCTCGAGATCGCTTTGCCCGGGATCGGTGCGAAAAACCACATGAATGGGCCAGGCCTCGTCGTGATCCTTCTTGAGAGGCGCCGGCAGGTTCATTGACAGCCCCTCAAGCTGACTTTCCAACTGCTGGCGCAATCGGCCCTGTTCATCGGCGCGCAGATCGAAACTGAATGCCGATCGACCATCCAGAAATGCCTTCGTGATCGACAGCGGTGAGTCTTCCGGGAACAATCGGGCGGGATTGGTCTGAGCCTCGACTGTCAGCCAGCCGGGTTGGGCGAGCGAGGCCGTGATCGTGAACCGATCGGGATCATCGCGATCACCCACCCGCAACTCGGCCGGGCCAATGCCTTCCCGATCAAAATCCACCTGCCCGCTCATCTCGCGAAACTCGAGCGGAATGGCCGGCAGCCGTAGCTGACTGTGCTCCAGTCGAGCCTGACCCTCAATCCACCAGTCCTCCATGTTGCGAAACGGCAGGTTCAATCGGGTGCTGACCGAGGCCGGTCCGGACCACTGCATGGGATCGAGTATCGCCTCCCAGTCCGCTTCGGGAATGGCGCCCAGCAAGCCGGCGATCGCTTCGGACTCGACTGCATCGGCTTCCACCTCAATGATCATCTCCGGCTCGGTCAGCTCGGCGATCTCGAGTCTCGGCGCGCTGACCGGCACATTGCCCATTCGTCCCGAGTCAACCCGGGCACTGAGCGAGGATCCGACAAATTCGGCGTGACCGCTCAGTTCGCGGGCTACCGGCCAATCCGGCCAGTAATCGATGGTGGCGCCGGAAAAATCGATTTCAGCCTGAAAGTCGCCATCCTCGATCTCCCGGGCCATCTTGCCGGCACGCATGTGGAATACGACCACGCCCTGACCCTGCTCGACCCAATGGAGGGAATCGTCCAGCCATTGCATGGCATTTTCCGGAATGTAGCGCGGCGGAAGATAGGGTCTTGGATCGATCCGGCTGACCCGCCGGGCATCGATGGTGAAATCCAGGAAGGGCCGTTCGGCGCCAAGATAAATCCAACCATCGGCAATTCCATGGGTGAAATCATTTTCGATCTCTACCCCCTGAAGCTCGATGGCCGAGGGTGACAACAGCACCTCGCCGCCAATAGAATCCAGCGACACGGTCTCTCGCAGCAGCGCCGGCCAGTCGACCCGTGGTTGCCCATCCGGTCGGAGCAGGGCCCGATCTCCGGCCAGCGCCAGTTCGATGTCAAGACCGTCGACGGTGGGTAGCGGATCCGGCAAGGCAATACCCAGCCCATCGACCTGTCCCTGCAATTGATACAACCCCGCTCCACTCAGCCAGCCAGCTTCCAGGTTGCTGATTCGACCGGCCAGGCGCGACGGCATGAAGGGCACCCAGGCCAGTGGTTCGGCGAGCAAGCCGTGCAGCGCATCCAGATCGAGTTCATCGATGGCCAGCGCCCAGGCTGACCCCTCTCGCGCCACGGCCACGCCCGAAGCCATCCCCTCAGATTCGTCACGGCTGGAAGT
>PWWM01000075.1 GCA_003561495.1 Gammaproteobacteria bacterium | reverse complement strand
GTCAAGACTGGTTGACCCTGGATCATGTGCATTTCGAGTTGATGGAGGATGCCGATTGGTTGTCGTTGCGGTATATGGATATCTGGGTGACCCCGGCGTTGGCTGCGGCTCTTGGTGTGCCCGAAATGGCCGGAGAACGTGTCGGCGGTGTCTTTGTTTCTTCACCGGTTGTTGAACGCGCCGAGGGGCTCGAACCTCTGGGAAGTTGCCAGCCGGAGTTTGCCAACTGGCCCACCATGGAGGGATTCGATGCCGATATCGCCATGACCGGCATGGGTACGCCATCGGTTGCAAGATGCCAGGAATGCGATGGCGCCACCGGTGGTCCGATGGTCGTGATACCGAGCGCCACGCTGACCAATGTGGGCAATGCCGATGTGCCCTGGTATGTCCAGTTCAGCGATCCAGCGCCGCCATATGATAATGACCAGCACCCGTATCTGATCTGGAATCTCTATCGGCTGTCAGACGATGGGCAGTTCGAGATGATTGGGGTGTCGGCCCTTAAGCACACCTTCTTTACCATCAACGAATTCTGTCCTTGTCCCGGTGGCAATATTCTTTGGTCGGGGTGCGTTGACGTCTATGCGGCCAACTCCAATGACATCGGAGCCTCCCTTGCGCCCAGAAACGAGGTTGTGCCCGCCAAAGGGTTATGGGGGCGTTGTCATTCCTTCTTCGATGCGGAGTGCGACGGTAATCAAAGCCAGAATAGTGGCCAGGGCTATGACAACCGACTTCTGGTGATGGAGTCGGAACTCGACCCGAACAGCCATCCTGACGCCCGCTATTTCCTCGACGCCTGGTATGTCACCCGCGACGAAATCAATATCTTCAACGCCATGGGCTGGCTGGAGGTCACACCGGTCTGGAACGGTTCCAATTGGCAAATGCCCATTGCCCCCGACACCGGCATGAACCAGGGTTCGGTGCTCGATGCCTGGGTGACCGGCGAGCAGGACGGAACCTCGCGAAGCGTCGTGGAGACCGACAGCGGCACCATTGTCGTGGCGGTACAGACCACCGACCTGGGTGATGACTCATGGCGCTATGACTACGCGGTGTTCAATTACGACTTCATGATCGCGAGCATCGAGGGCAGTGCCCCGGATCTGCAAGTCACCTCCAATCGCGGCCTGATCGGGCTGCAGGTTCCGGCATTCAGCACCGTCGAAGTCGATGGACTTGATTTCGCCCGTGCCGACCGGCTTAACGGCCAGGACTGGACCATGGCGCGCGAATCCGATCATGTCCGCTGGACCGATCCCGGTGATACGCCCCTGGACTGGGGCATGATGTACCGCTTTACCTTGGTGGCGGACCGCCCGCCCGTGCAATCGGAGTTGAAGCTCATTTTCGGGGAAGAGGAAAGCGAATTCGTCGGCCTGCCCTCTCTAGCCCCCTCACCCTCCATTTTCGCCGACCGCTTCCAGGCCTCTCAGCCGTAGGTCGGGGCTACGTCCCCGACCGTTACGTCTCCCATCTCCCCTTTCACCTTTCACCTTTCACCTTTCACCTTTCACCTTTCACCTTTCACCTTTCACCTTTCACCTTTCACCTTTTCCACTAAATGCAAATCATTCGCGTTACAATGGGCATTCAGGTATCCCAGAGAGCCCATTCATGCGAACCGTCGTCATTGCCTTTTTCGTTCTCGTACTGACCGCATGCGGGGAGCAGGCGCCGCAGCCGACAGATGAAGCCACCGGACAGCAGGCCCGGGTGGTGGTCTACACCTCTCGCCAGCCTTATTTGATCGAGCCATTGTTTGAGCGTTACACGGCCGCAACCGGTGTGCAGGTCGATTTCACCAGTGACAACGAGGCCTCGTTGATCGAGCGCCTGGCCGCCGAAGGCCGGCGCACCAGCGCCGATGTTTTCATGACCGTTGATGCCGGCAACCTGTGGCAGGCCACGGAGCGGGGCTTGCTGGCCGAGATCGAAAGTCCGTCGCTCGAGCAGGCCATCCCCGCTGCCTTGCGTGATGACCAAGGGCGTTGGTTTGGCCTGTCGCTGCGTGCGCGGGTGATTGTCTATCACCCCGACCGGGTCGAAGTCGATGAGTTATCGACTTACGAGGCCTTGGCCGAGGAGCAGTGGGCCGGCCGGCTGTGCCTGCGCACTTCCCGCAAGGTGTACAACCAGTCGCTCGTGGCCATGATGATCGAGCATCATGGCGCCGAACGGACCGCTGAAATAGTCTCTGGCTGGGTCGACAATCTGGCCACCAACCCCTATTCATCCGACACCCAGACCATCGAGGCCATTGCCGCCGGCCAGTGCGATGTGGGAATCGTCAACAGTTACTACCTGGGTCGCCTGATTGCTGAAGATCCAGATTACCCGGTCCGTCTGTTCTGGGCCAACCAGGACACCACCGGGGTGCATGTCAACATCTCCGGCGCCGGCGTGACCCGTCATGCACCTCGTCCGAACCAGGCCAGAGCGTTGATCGAGTGGCTGGCCTCCGACCAGGCCCAGGCGGAATTTGCCGAGCGCAACCTGGAGTTTCCGGCCAACCCGGCGGTGCCCGCCAAAGGGTTGGTGGTGGACTGGGGCGAGTTCAAGGCCGACGAGACTCCGCTGACCGTGGCCGGGCAGCGCCAGGCCGAGGCGGTACGCCTCATGGATCGTGTCCGCTACCGCTGAGGCACTGAAGGAGCGATTCCTAAACCGCCCGGTGCGACACTGGGCGCTGCTGCCGCTGTTGTTGCTGGTCGGTCTGCCGATGCTGATGCTGGCCCTGAGCTGGCTGGATCCGCAAACCGATACCTGGGCACATTTGCGTCAACACATGATGCCGCTGCTGGTGCGTCACACCCTGCTGCTGGTGGTGGTTGTCGGGGTCGGAGTGACTGTGCTGGGCGTGGGGCTTGCCTGGTTGTCGGCCTGTTGTGAATACCCCTTGAGACGCTGGCTGGACCCCTTGCTGGTCTTGCCGCTGGCCTTTCCAACCTATGTGCTGGCCTTCATTTATCTCGGTGTGCTGGACTATGCCGGTCCCCTGCAAACCCTGTGGCGGGAGATGTTCGATTCCACGCCCGTGCTGCTGGCTGCCCTGAGTCAACCGGGCGGAGTCCTGATGATCCTGATCCTGGCCTTCTATCCTTACGTCTACCTGCTGGCCAGGGCTTCCTTCATCAGTGGTGGGCTGGCAGCATTCGAAGCCGGACGCAGTCTTGGCGTCGGGCCCCTGGAAACTTTTCTGCGGGTGGTCCTGCCGATCGCTCGTCCGGCGATCGTGGCCGGTCTGGCGCTGGCGCTGATGGAAACCCTGGCTGATTTCGGGGCAGTGGCCATTTACGGATTCGAGACCTTTACCACGGCGGTCTATCGCACCTGGTTTGGCCTGTTCAACCTGACCGCCGCCGTGCAACTGGCTTCTATCCTGATGCTGTTCATGCTGGTGCTGTTGCTGGCTGAGCGCTTTTCGCGCGGCCATCACGCGCAACTCTCCGATCGTCGTCCCAGCGCCCACCGCATTCGCCTGACCGGCGCCCGCGCCTGGGCCGCCACCGGTGTTCAATTGGCCGTGATCGCGATCGCGGTGGTGGTGCCGCTCATTCAGCTCCTGGTCTGGGCCTGGCCCAATCTTGGCGATGTGGTGTCCGGGACCATGCCGCGGGTGATCGGCAATACGATGTTGCTCGGGCTGGTCGGGGCCATCACCGTGCTGGTGGGCGGCGTTCTGATGCTGATCGCCACCCATCGGGCGCGCCGACGCGTTGTCATGCTGGGGGAAGTGGCGGCCCTGGGCTATGCCATCCCGGGTACGGTGCTGGCCGTGGCGATCATGCTGGCTTTCATTCGTTTCGATCAGTTTACCGGCACGGCGCTGGCCGGTAGTCTGGCGGCCCTGGTATTGGCTTACCTGATCCGTTTCGTGCGCGTGGCCTGGGGGCCGCTGGACGGGGTGGCCGGGCGCATTCGACCCGAATACGTGGAGGTCGCGCGCAGCCTGGGGGTTTCACGCGGATACCGATTGTGGCGGGTCAATCTGCCGCTGCTGTGGCCGGGACTGGTCACCGCCTTTCTGCTGGCCCTGGTCGAGATTGCCAAGGAAATGCCGGCCACCCTGATGCTCAGGCCGTTCGGATGGGACACCCTGGCGGTTCGCATCTATGAACTGACCACCGAGGGCCAATGGCAAATGGCCGCCACTCCGGCCCTGGTCCTGGTCATCCTCGGCGCCATCCCGGTCTTCGTCCTGATCCGCCGCGCTACCTTGATTCGGTAGCATTCAGTCAGTTCGGCACATGAACGACGCGATGGAGAAGGATTCGACCTCGTCCGTCGGGGATGTAACCCCGACCTACGATCCTATCCAACTTTTCGGGCTCATCATGGATGCAGGACGACGATGAATTCATCGGCATAGGGGAATCAGACTTTGACTTTGCCGGCGCGCACGAAGGGCGGTTTGACGACACGGGCGGTCAGACGTTTGCCACGCAGTTCGACCTCGACGGTCTCGAACGAGCCGGCCGGGATGCGGGCCAGGGCGATGGGGCGTTCGATGGTCGGGCCAAAGCTGCCGCTGGTGACCTGACCCTGGACTTCGCCGGCGTGAATCACCGCGCCGGTGCGTGGAATGGCGCCGCGCTCGAGGACCAGGCCGACCAGTTGGCGATCCACGCCTGCGGATTTCTGTTGTTCCAGAGCCCGGCGGCCAATGAAATTGCGCTCCTCGGGATCGAAAGCCACGGTCCAGCCCAGATTGGACTCCAGTGGGGTGGTGCGGGTGTCCATGTCCTGACCATACAGGTTCAAGCCGGCTTCCAGTCGCAGGCTGTCACGCGCACCCAGTCCACAAGGGACCACGCCGGCGTCAAGCAGGCCCTGCCAGAAGGACTCGGCCTGGACGGACGGCAGCAGGATTTCGAAGCCATCCTCGCCGGTATAACCGGTGCGGGCCACGAAGTAGTCGCCGTGGCTGGAGGACCGGAACGGTTTGAGCGCGTCAAGGGTCGGCGCATTGAGCAGGTCGATGACGATTGGCCGGGCCTTGGGGCCCTGGACCGCGATCATGGCCAGGTCTTCACGTTCTTGAATTTCGACATCGAAATCGCCGGCCTGGCGCCGAATCCAGTCCAGATCGGCCTCGCGGGTCGCGGCATTGACCACGGTTCGATAAAACGTCTCATCGAGAAAATAGGTGATCAGATCGTCGATGACGCCGCCTTCATCATTGAGCATGCAGCCGTACAAGGCCTGGCCGGGCTCCTTGAGCCTGGCAACATCATTGGCCAGCAACCGGCGCAGAAACGGCCCGGCCTCTTGACCGCGAATGTCGACCACCGTCATGTGCGAGACATCAAACATGCCCGCGGTCTTGCGAACGGCATGATGTTCGTCGAGCTGCGACCCATAGTTGATGGGCAAGGACCAGCCGGCAAAGTCCACCATCTTGCCGCCGGCGGCGACATGGGCATCGTAAAGCGCGGTGCGATTGGGCATCGAATGTCTTTCCGGAGAACCAAATCCTAATCATGGGCACGAATGACGCCGGAGACAAGTCCCGGGACCTGAACAGGTTCAGTCTCACCCTGGGACTTGTCCGGATTGCGCTTGAAGTTTGGGTGGGGGTGGGGGCTGGGCGCCGAGTCGCCTTGCCCGGGGCCGCGCTCGAGGTGAACGGCTTGGTCGATTCGTTGAGTTCACAGGCGTTCTGGTGCCACCGAATTGCGTTTGATCCAATGGATAGGGGTTTGCCCCTAGTAGGATTTTCGGATGCTCGAAGAACGGATGGATCTTGCCCGCCGCCGTCACCTCGACCACGGCCCCGGTCAAGCCCACTCGTCGCTTGTCGGTTGGGAGTTGGTTGATGATTGAATTAGATCGAAGCCACCATCAGACTTTCAATCTTCTCCCAACTGTCGCATTGGGTGGTATTTGACCGATCACGGACTGACCGGTTGCGGCGGCGGGCAGTAAGTTTTACCCGGACCCTCCATGCCACCAATCTTCAGATCGAAGCCACTCCCCTTGCTACCGGCAACTCGCAGACATTATCGACCCCAAGGCCACCAAACACGAAAATATCGACTCAAGCGTTCACCCGGTCAGGCCGTGAGCGGTCGGATGCCACCCGATGCTCCCCCCCCAAAAACCCTAGACTGCCTCGAAGCGATTGGCGCGGCGGTTTTTGCGGACCTTGGCCGGGTCCCAGATGCAGCCGTTCATGGCGATCCAGATGCCGGGCGGCAGGGCCTGGACGGCGCCGACTGCGCATCCGATATTGAACACAGCGTCAGAGTCGATGAATCGGGCCGGGTTGAGCGCACCGGTCATGACGATGACCCGATCGTCCACGTCGCCCAGTGCGGCGGCGGTATCGGTCATGGTGTCGGTGCCGTGGGTAATCAGAAAATGCCGGTCCGGGCTGGTGTGGATGGCCTGGCGGATGAGTTCGCGGTCGGCCGGCTCCAGGTGCAGGGAGTCCTTGCGCATCAGGGCCCTGATCTCGAAGTCGAAAGCGACATTCATGGCGCGCAGAATGCGTCCGATTTCCGGTTCGCCGATCTGGTAGTCGGACTTGTCGTCGTAGTAGATCTTGTCGATCGTGCCGCCGGTGGTCAGGATGTTGAGCTTGTTCAATTTCGCGCCTGTTTCGTTTCGATCGGGGAAGGTTGCAGGTAGTATAGCGGCCATGAAATTGCATTCGATCTTGGTCATGGTGCTGATTCTGCTGGCTGGCGGCTGGGCCGGACCGCTGCGTGCGCAGCTGCCGGTCAGCGATATCGTCGCGTTGCATTTTCATCCCGACACCGCCCTTGAAGCCCGCACACACAGTCTTGCCCTGGCTGCCTCGCTGGAGGATCCCGCTCTCGATCCAGGACAATGGCGGGAGCAGGTTGAAGCGTACAATCTGACCTTGAAGCGTCGCGCTGAGCGGGTCGCTCCGCATTGGGCGGTGTCCTCTGATGGTATGTTCGCCTGGTTGATCCATGCCCGCGACCGCAACCTGCCGGCCGGCGTGCCCGGCTTCATGATGCCGGCACTGCATCGAGTGTCCGATCTGTTGCGCCAGGAAGATGCCGTGGGGCGACTGGCCCGTCTCTATCCTCAGGCTGCCTACAGTGCTCCGCAATTGTGGCCTTCCCTGCTCGAACGCATGGATGCCGCAGAGACTCGCGAACCGGATGGGCAGTCAACGGATGGCTCTTCGGCGACTGAACGCATTCTTGATCTTTGGCAACCCCTGCTGGATGAATTTGCACAGAGCTCGTCCGACCACCAGGCACATGCCCGGCGTCAGGCCGAGCGTGTCATGGCGATGAACGAGCTGTCCCGGGGTCCTCAGCGTCACTTGGCCATCGCTGAATTGCTGCTGGACGAGGCGCGCATTCACGAGCATCAGGAACAGATTCTGGCCATGGTATGGACCTTGATGGAAGGATTGATTCTGCTTTCCGATGTGCAGGAAGATCACGCACTGGCCGGCGAATACAGGCGTTTTCTCGATTCGCTGGTCGAAATGGATCCGGTGCGATGGCGGGTTGTGGATACCGGGCTTCCGGTGATTCTTGCCTTGATGCACGATGCGGCCGCACACCTGGCCGAATCGGAGCCCGGGACGCTTGCGGCCATGTCCGAGTTGGCCGATGCCTATGCCCGCCTGGCCCTGTTTGCCAGTGATGCGGCCTTCTACCTGGATCAGCCGGTCCGTGAGGATATCCGTCACGCCATCAGTCAGTGCAACCCCGATCCGTTGCTGGTCGGACCACTGCCCCGCGAGATGTTTGACGCCTGCCTGGCCGAATTGACGGGATTGTTGACGGAAGAACTGGATCGTGAAGAGTTGACCGGCGATGGAAGTGGTCCCTTCGCGGCCGAGTTCTTGCGCCGTGAAATGGGTCTGGTCAGCTGGCAGCGTGCCAGTTACCTGGATGGTCACTTGAACTGGCACCTGAACGCGGCCTGTCAACCGGTCGATTGGGTCAATGTGCTGGAGTGGTCGATTCTCATGCAGTATCTGGTGTACTGGGTGCCGCAGCGGCCGGTATTTTTCGGGGCCTTGCGCTGGCAGGAGGCCATCGATTCGATCGTTGACCGGGGCAGGAACCTCGAGCAGGGTCGGGCCGCCTGGGTGGATTGCGTGACCGGCCTGGGCACGACGCGCAGCGATCCCGTACAACGCCTGCTGGAGCGCCACGAGCGCGCCCAGGCCAATCTGGCCGGGGCCATGCAGGATGCAATCAGTCAATATTACGAATCAGTCACTCGTAGTGGAGCGGATATTGACCTGGATGCCGGAACCGATCAGGTCACAGCGTATCGACCGGAAGGCTTGATGGTCAGACCATGCCAGGAGGCTGCCACCTGTGGTGCGCGCATTGAACTGCCGGCCAGTCGCGCCCTGCTCGGACTGTTTCCCAACCCGTATTTGCTTGCTGATCAGATCGGTCTTGGCGAGTTGCAATTGTGCTATGGAAATGTGCGCTGGGTCGATCGCGAGAAGCGTTCGGCACGCGGAGCCGATGATCGGGTGGCCAATTACCACGGTCGTCTGAGTTTCGAGCTGACCGGCTCGTTCGCCCGTGATGAAGAAGAGGAAGTGATTTTCCGTCAGCGTCTGACTTCCGGCGAACCGCGTCATTACCTGTTCGCGTCGGCGGACCCATCGATTCTGGAAATGGAGTGCCCATCCGGCCTGGCCGGTGAATCCGTGGCCAGTGAACTTCCGGAGCGACGCCTGGGCCTGGTGCCCAATCGTCTGACCTACTTCGTCAGTCTGCCCACCACGGCCGAATCCCAGCTGATCGCGAACTGGGATCGCGGCAGTGAATGGCGAGACTGGTTTGTCACCGGCAGACAGGTCGAGTCACTCATCGACAGCGATGGCGACAGCGAGGAACTGACGGTGCTGGTGCGCGCCACCTTGTCCGAACTGACCAATCGCCGCGAGCGCCAGCTTTCAGCCAGTCTTCTCAATCCTCCGGGGCCCGATTCCAGCGATCCGCTGACCCGGGCCATGAGCGAGGTCAGCGACAACACCACATTGCTG
>PWWM01000026.1 GCA_003561495.1 Gammaproteobacteria bacterium | reverse complement strand
CTGGCCGGCACGGCCAATCACCATGCCGCCCGATTGGCTCGCGCCATCGAGGCTGGCGGTGGATGTTCACTGCACTGGCCGGTCGAAGCCAACGAAGTCTTCGTACGCGCCGCCCCGGAAAAACTGGCCGATCTCAAATCCCAGGGCTTCGAATTCCACATCTGGCCCGGCCACAACGACCTGGCGAGGTTGGTGTGTTCATGGGCGACGAGCGAGGAGCAGGTGACGGAGTTGGCCAGAGCGATTGGTGGTCGGTAGTCAGTGGTCGGTGGTCAGTGGTCGGTGGTCAGGGAGGGCGGACGGTTTCCGGGTTCCGGTTTCCGGTTTCCGGGCGGGCATGGTCAGGGTTTTCCGGAAACCGGAAACCGGAAACCCGAAACCGAATTCCTTAAACCTTGTTCCTTGAGCCTTGTTCCTTGGGCCTTTTCCGGAAACCGGAAACCGGAAACCGGAAACCGAATTAAGGAATCACATCCGAAACTCTTTCCCCAAATACACATTCCTCACATTCTCATCCGCCATCACATCGGCCGGCTTGCCGTGGGTCAGCACGCGGCCTTCGCTGATGATGTAGGCGCGGTCACAGATGCCCAGGGTTTCGCGGACGTTGTGGTCGGTGATCAGGACGCCGATCTGGCGATCGGCCAGTTGCTTGACGATGCGCTGGATTTCGCCGACCGAGATCGGGTCGACGCCGGCGAAGGGTTCATCGAGCAGGATGAAATCGGGGTTGCCGGCCAGGGCACGGGCGATTTCCACCCGCCGGCGCTCACCACCCGACAACGAGACGCCCATCTGGTCGGCCAGGTGCGAGACATGCAACTCGTCCATCAGACGGCCCAGTTCGTTGCGCCGTTCCTCGCGGTCGAGGTCCTTGCGCAATTCGAGGATGGCCATGATGTTGTCGGCGACGCTGAGTTTGCGAAATACCGAGGCTTCCTGGGGCAGATAGCCCAGACCCTTGCGGGCCCGCTGGTGCATGTTGGCCCGGGTCAGGTCAGTATCGTTGATCCGGATTCGCCCGCCATCGGCGGGAACCAGGCCGACCACCATGTAAAAGGTGGTCGTCTTGCCGGCGCCGTTGGGACCGAGCAGGCCGACGATCTCCCCCTTGGCGACATCCAGTGACACGCCGTGGACCACGGCACGCCCTCGGTAGCGCTTGACCAGTTGCTCGGCGATCAACATGGCTTCAGTTTTCCGATTCTTCCGGCGGCTCGGTGATCTGGCGCCGGGCTCGTTCACCGGCGTCGGGCTCGATGACCAGGTTGACCCCGCCGTCGCCAACCAGATCCTCGCTGTCGAGGTCATAGACCAGCTTGGAACCGCTGAAAGCGCCCTGGACGTTGCGAATCAGGGCCTCGCCCTGCATGGTGATGATATTGCGGGTGAAGTCGTAAGTGATCTCCAGCGATTGACCTTCAACCGCCGAGCCATCCTCAAGCACATCACTCCAGGTGGTGGGATTGCCATACAGTTCAATGCGCTCGACCTGTCCGTCCGGTCCGCTGAAAGACCGGGCTTCGTCGGCCCGAACCAGCAGGTCACCGCGCTTGATTCGGACATTGCCACTCAGGTGATAGGCGCCGCTGCGAACGTCGTAACGGCCGGATTCGGAATTGATGTCGATCGGCAGGGCTGGTCTTTCCGAAGCCAGGCTGGCGCCAATCAGCAGGATGGATACGGCGAGACTAATCGCGATCGTTGCTGCGCGGGGCAGTTTGCATTTGGGCTTGAACATGATTGGACAGCTCGATGAGATCCTTCTCAAGTGTGATCATCAGACCACCGGCACGCAGCCAAGTGCCCGGCCGATGAATTTCCACTGGTGTATCGGCGCTGATTGTACCGGCACCGCGATGATGGTGCAGCGCCTGGCTTTCGATCACCAATTCGCCCTGCTCGACCGACTGGCTCAGGACGACGTTGCCGAGCAGGCTGATTTCGTCTTCGTCACGTTCGAACCGAGCCGTGTCGGAACGCCCGGTCCATTGATCACTTTGGGGGCGAATCTGGAAACGTGGTTGTTCCACGCTGGCGATTCGGGTGCGTGAATCATGTTCCAGGCGCGGCCCGGAGACCAACAGCTCCGGATGACCCTGAGGATCCGAGAAACTCGCGCTGAAATCAGTGAGGATGTAATCAAAACGGGCGTCGGGCAGTTCCACCGCCGGGGGTTGGACGCGATCGCTGGGCCAGAACCAGCGCAGCGCAAAAACCAGCAGCAAGGCCACGGAGGCGGCAACGATGACCGACCACTTCATCGGAAACTCTCCTGCCAGGCCTCAAGCAGATCCTGCCCGGCGAGAAGCAGTTCGCAGACTTCGCGAACGGCGCCGTGGCCGCCGCCATGGGCAGTGACATGATCGGCCTGTTCAATCAGCCAGTGATTTGCGTCGGACGGCACACATTTGAGTCCGCAGCGACTCATGGCCGGCCAGTCGACCAGATCATCTCCGGTGTAAGCCGCTTGTTCGGCTTCGAGTCCAAGCTCGATCAGTAACTCATCCAGTGCCTGGCGTTTGTCCTCCCGGCCTTGCATGAGATGTGCGATACCCAGCTCGCCGGCACGTCGCGAGACAATCCCGGACTGGCGAGCGGTAATGATGGCCACCTGGATGTTGTGGCGCATGAGTGCTTTCAGACCCAATCCATCACGGGTGTGGAAGGTCTTGGATTCGATCCCGTTTTCACTGTAGTAGAGTCGGCCATCGGTCATGACGCCGTCGACATCGAATACCGCCAGCCGGATCGGGCCGGCGCGGCGAAGTGCGCGGTCGGAAAAAAGTGCGCTCATACCACGCCGGCCTGGAGCAGGTCCTGGAAGTTCAGGGCGCCGACCAGTTGCTGGTGCTCGTCAACCACCAGCAGTCCCTGGATGCGGTGGTCCTGCATGATGGCCACGGCACGCGCGGCCAGCTCATCGGGTGAGATGGTCCGTGGGTTGGCGGTCATGATGCGCCTGACCGGCAGGGACCGGATGTCATCGAGCTCGTCTACATGACGGCGCAGGTCGCCATCGGTCACGACGCCAAGCAAGTTGCCCTCAGTGTCAAGAACCGCGCACATGCCCAGACGGCTGCGGGTCATTTCCACGATGGCTTCGGCCAGGCTGGCCTGGTCATGGACTCGGGGCAGGTCGTCCCCCGCATGCATCACATCGGCAATCGACAGCAACAATTGCCGCCCCAGCTTGCCACCGGGGTGGGAGCGGGCAAAGTCCTCCGCGGTAAACCCGCGCGCATCCAGCAAGGCCACCGCCAACGCATCGCCCAGAGCCAGTTGCGCCGATGTCGAGGCGGTTGGCGCCAGTCCCAGCGGACAGGCCTCCTGGTCGACGCTGGTGTCGAGATGGATGTCGGCATGTTTCGCCAGGGTCGATTCGGGGTTGCCGGTCATGGCGATCAGGCCAATGCCCAGGCGTTTGATGACCGGCAACAGCTTCAGGACCTCCTCGGTTTCTCCGGAGTTGGACAGCGCCAAAAGCAGGTCGTCGGAGCGGATCATGCCCAGGTCACCATGGCTGGCTTCGGCCGGATGAACGAAAAAGGCCGGGGTTCCGGTGGAAGCCAGGGTGGCCGCGATCTTGTGACCGATGTGCCCGGACTTGCCCATGCCGGTGACAATCAGGTGGCCGTTGCAATCCAGAATGCGCTGACTGGCCTGGACGAAATGGTCATCGATGCGTCCGACCAGATCGTTGATGGCTCGGGCTTCGGTGTTCAGCACCTCGGTGGCGGCCTGTATGAGGCGTTGTGGATCAATACTCATCGCATCAAGTGTACTGGATGTCAGGCGGCCAGGGCATGGCCGCCGACGGCCTGGTAGATCACCACGGTTTGATAGATCAGGAAGCTCATGAACAACAGCACGGCGCTGTGACGGCTGAGCAGTCCGGGTCCACGCCTTCGCCAGGCCATGACAAACAAGGCCAGGGTAAACAGTGCCATGATGGTGAAGTCGCGGTGGAGAAGAATGGATTCGATGCTCATCGGGTGAATCAGCGCGGCGATGCCGAGCACGCCGAGCAGGTTGAACATGTTCGAGCCGAGGATGTTGCCGATGGCCAGGTCATCTTCTTTCTTGAGCGCGCAGGCCGCCGCCGCGGCCAGCTCCGGCAGGCTGGTACCCAGGGCAATGATGGTCAGGCCGACCACCGCTTCCGAAACCCCGACGATCAGGGCCAGGGTGACGGCTCCATTGACCAGGATATGTGCACTCAAGGGCAGCATGACCAGGCCAACCACGGTCCATCCGACTGCGACCCGGGTACTCATCCTGGACGGAATTTCCTCGCTCAGACTGGTGGCCAGCGGATCAGCCTCACCACGCTTGAGACACAGCACGACCATGGCTGCGACCACCATGATCAGGCCAGCGGCCAGGATCAGACCGTCGACTCGGGTGAGCTGCAGGTTCCACATCAGCGCCAGGGTGACAAGCGTAATGACCCCCAGGATGGGCAACTCGCGCTTGAGCGTGATGCGTTCGACGCGCAACGGATAGATCATCGCGGTCAGACCCAGGATCAGGCCGATGTTGGCGATATTGGAGCCCAGGGCATTGCCGATAGCCAGCGATGGATTGCCGCGCATGGAGGCAATCGCAGAAACCAGCATTTCCGGTGCCGAGGTGCCGAACCCGACGATGGTCAGGCCCACCACCAGCGAGGGAACCCCCAGATTGCTGGCCAGGGCCGAGGCGCCGGCAACCAGACGACCGGCTGCCCAGATCAGCAAAGTGAATCCGGCCGCCAGTTCAAGCAGGGCAATGATCAGGGTGATGGACACGTCGATTCAGGAGATTGGTGGGCACAGTCGGCAGCAACATTTCGGTTAAACTAGGGGGTCTTGCCGCAAAAGCCAAGTCCGCGACCTTCCAATGGAGCGTCCATGAGTCCCCAACAACTGCAGCAAAAGATACTCGAGGCAATGCCCGGCGCCCGGGTCAACGTGCAATCCGATGATAACGTGCATTACAGCGCCCGCATTATAAGCCCGGATTTTGAAGGTCGCAGTCGAATCGAGCGTCATCGCCTGGTGCATGCCGCCATCGGGCCGGGCCTGGGGCATGAAATCCATGCCCTGACACTGGACCTGAAAACGCCCGATGAAGCCGGCAGCTGAACCGGGGCCTGCCTGATGGCCCGAATCCTCATTACTGGAGGTCGGCCTCTGGAGGGCACCGTCGAGGTGTCCGGGGCAAAGAATGCCGTTCTTCCCATTCTCATGGCTTCGCTGCTGACCGAGCAACCCTGCCGGCTCAAGGGCGTACCGCACCTGAAGGATGTGACGACATCAATCGAGCTTTTGGGCCACATGGGTGTCGAGGTTTCGCTGGGTGATCACTTCTCGGTGGGTCTCGATGCCGGGAGACTGCATGCCCAGGTGGCTCCGTATGAGCTGGTCAAGACCATGCGGGCTTCAATACTGGTACTGGGCCCGCTTCTGGCGCGAACCGGTTATGCGCGGGTTTCGCTGCCCGGCGGGTGTGCCATTGGTGCGCGCCCGGTTGATCTGCATCTCAACGGGTTGTCGGCGCTGGGCGCGAAGATCAGCGTGGAGTCCGGTTATATCAACGCTCGTGCCGACCGGCTGCAAGGCGCCCGGGTCGTGCTGGATAAGGTGACCGTGACCGGCACCGAAAACATCCTGATGGCGGCCACACTGGCCGAAGGCGTGACCATCATCGAGAACGCTGCCCAGGAACCGGAGGTCGTGGACCTGGCCGAGTGCCTGATTTCCATGGGCGCGCAGATCTCCGGTCATGGCACCAATACGATTACGGTCGAGGGTTGCCGGGAGCTGGAAGGTTTCGATTACAAGGTTCTGCCGGATCGGATCGAAGCCGGTACCTTTCTGGTCGGGGCGGCGATGACCGGCGGATGTATTCGAGCGGTCAATGCCGCACCCAAGACCATGGACGCTATCCTGGTCAAACTCGAGGATGCCGGCGCACGGATCAATACCGGCGATGACTGGATCGAGCTGGACATGGCCGGCCGCCGTCCACGGGCAGTCAACATTGCCACGGCGCCCTACCCGGGGTTTCCGACGGATATGCAGGCCCAGTTCACCGCGCTCGATTCGATTGCCGAGGGCACCGGGGTCGTGCGGGAAAATGTCTTCGAGAACCGTTTCATGCATGTACTTGAATTGCAGCGCCTGGGCGCGGACATGCGTCTGGAAGGCAATGCCGTGATCGTTCGCGGTGTTGATCACCTGACCGGTGCGCCATTGATGGCGACTGATCTGCGGGCTTCGGCCTGCCTGGTTCTGGCCGGGTTGGTGGCCAGGGGAGATACCATTGTCGACCGGGTCTATCATATCGATCGCGGCTACGAGAATATCGAGGAGAAACTCGGCCAGCTGGGTGCTCGAATCCGCCGATTGCCGGCCGCTGCCGCCTGAGTTGCGCATCATCGGCGTGACCAGTGGCACATGCCCGGTCAGCGCCGAAACGTTAAACTTGAAATCTTGAGAATTGGAAAACTTGCCATGTCACTGAATCTTGAACAAGCGCGCTTCAACATGGTCGAGCAACAGGTTCGTACCTGGGAGGTACTGGATCCGCGGGTGCTTGATGTATTGCGCGATGTGCCGCGTGAGGACTTCGTGCCGTCTCGTTACAGGAAACTGGCCTTTGCCGACCTGCGCATACCCCTCGGTCATGGCCAGGTGATGATGAAGCCGCTAGAGGAAGGACGCATGCTGCAGGCACTTGGTTTGCAGGAGGGTCAGCGCGTGCTGGAAATCGGTACCGGCTCGGGTTTCACCGCAGCATGCCTGAGCGCCCTGGGCGGCGATGTGGTGACGGTGGACATTCACGCTGATCTGTCAGAATCCGCGGCGTCACGATTACAGAGACTGGGTTTTGATGGCGTGCGCTGTGACAGCGCCGACGTGCTGGGTGATTACCGACCCGATGCGCCCTTCGATGTAGTGGTGTTGACGGCATCGGCGGCAACCATACCGGCACGACTCAAGGAGTGGGTCAAGCCGGGCGGACGCTTGTTCGGCGTGCACGGGCATGGCCCGGCCATGGAGGCCATATGCCTGCATCAGCTGGGGCCGGATCGCTGGCATGTCGACAGCTTGTTCGAAACGGACCTGCCCAGGTTGATCGGTGCTGAAGACAAGATCCAATTCGAATTCTAGCCACGATTCAGACAAGAAATCGTCGCTCAACATTACCGGAAGAATACTGATGCGAAATCTGATCATTTGCTCTATCGCTGGCCTGTTCATGATGGCGCCTGCTCAAGGTGTGGACTTGCTGGGTGTGTACGAACTGGCTCAGGCCAATGATGCGGAGTTGCGGGCCGCCGAACAGCGGCTGGCGGCAGCTGGTGAAGCCCCGGTGCAGGCACGCGCAGCGCTGTTGCCCTCATTGAGCGGCACGGCCGGCATGACGCTGGGACGTTCCAGAACCCGCATCGCCGGCACTGACCTGGATGCGACCGACGTTGATCGGGAAAACTATTCGCTGACCTTGCGGCAGACCATCTACGATGATGCCAATTACGGACGACTGGCCCGGGCTCGGGCCGAGCTGACTGCGGCTGATGCGCAGTATGCCGAAGCCTGGCAGGCTTTTTTGCTGCGGGTCAGCCAGCGTTATTTCGATGTTCTGACGGCGCTGGATTCGGTGCGTTTTGCGCGTGCCGAGGAAACGGCTTTGAGGCGCCAGTTCGAGCAGGCCGAGCAGCGCTTCGAGGTGGGGTTGGCCGCTGTCACAGACGTCCACGAGGCGCGTGCGGTTTATGATGCCGCCCAGGCGCGGGTCATTCTGGCTGAGAACGAGGTTGAGAATGCGCGTGAAGCCTTGCGAGAGATTACCGGCGCCATGTTCGAAAACTATTCTCGACTGATTGAGGACATTCCGCTCGAAGGTCCGGATCCGGAAGGGGTTGCGGAATGGGTGCAATTGGCTCTGGAGCATAGTCCGACCATTCTGCAACAGCGTGGCCAGCTCGATGCGGCCAAGGCGGATCTGCGAGTGGCCCGGGCCGGCCATTTCCCGACCCTTGATTTGACCGGTTCATACACTCGCAATGTCGACAACGAGTGGGTCGGACGCGATCCAGTCACCCAGGAAGCCCTGGCCTCTGCCGAGTTGGTCAATCGTGGCTGGCAGGTCGGTTTGAACTTGAACGTGCCGCTGTTCCAGGGGTTGGCTGTGCAATCACGGCGTCGCCAGGCCGGCTTTTCGCTGCGCGCGGCCGACGAAACGCTGGACCAGGTCGAGCGTATGGTGATTCGTCAGACCGAAAACGCCTACCGGTCCATTGTGGCCGGTATCCGTGAGGTCGAGGCGCGCCGCCAGGCGCTGGTTTCTGCGGAAAGCGCGCTGGAAGCGACCAATGCGGGTTTCGAAGTCGGCATACGCACCATCGTCGATGTACTGCAGTCCGAGCAACGCTTCTTCCAGGCCGAGCGTGATTTCTCGCAGGCGCGCCACCAGTTCATTCTCAATCAGCTGCGCCTGCGTGAAGTTGCCGGACAGCTTGACCAGGACGACCTGGTTCGGGTCAATCAGTTGCTTCGATAACCACGCTGCGCCCGCGTAGAGCCCTCAGTCCTGTTTATGGTTCCGCTGTCGCGGTGCAAACAGGATGAGGTTTTGGAGAAGCATCGGGTGGTATCCGACCGATCACGGCCTGACCGGGCAAGACGACTCGTCGCCCCGCCCCCATAAACTCTGTGTCCTCTCATCAAACAGATTCCCAACTGGTTGTTTTTGTTGATGGGCTTTTTCCTGAACCGATAGAGGGTTCATGGGAGTTTCGATCGGAGTTAGGGCACGCGAACTAGGCGACGGAGAAGGATTCGACGGTGTCCGTCGGGGACGTAGCCCCGACCTACGATCCTATCGCACCGGTGGAGTTCGCCACGAATGTAGGTCGGCCCAGCGCAGATCGGAGGGCAGGTGCGGTTTGCCGGAGGCAAGAAGCGCCTGACCGGAGATCGCCCGCGCGTGTGGCCGACGGTCGAGAATGAATCCATCGACATGGCCGGGTTCACGTGACTAAAATCGGCATTG
>PWWM01000156.1 GCA_003561495.1 Gammaproteobacteria bacterium | reverse complement strand
TTCGGTTGCGGTAACCCAACTCTGAAAATCTTGGCCTTCGATCCAGTCCAGCAACTGGTCTAGATGACCGGTGTCCAGTTCCGAGACCGGATCATCCAGCAGCAACATCGGCCGGTGACTGGCGTGGCGCTGGAATAGGCTCAGTTGCGCGAGCAGAAGAATAATGGCCAACAACTTCTGCTGGCCGCGGGACAATTCAACCGAAGCGGGGTGACCTTCACAAGTCAGCACCAACTCGGCCCGGTGCGGTCCGCGCTGGGTGAATCCGCGCTCCTGGTCACTGGCTTGCTGATCCGCCAAGGCCGTGGCCAGGTCGGCATCGGCCGGATGGCCGGGTCGATAACGCAGGTCGATCTGTCCTGGCAAGCGAAATTTCAGGGCATCCAGAAGCGCTTCGATCTCGGCACTCAATGCCTTGACCTGGGTGGTACGGAGACTATTGATGCGTTGAGCAGCCTGGACCATGGGCGCCTCGACCGCGGCAAGGGTCGCAATGGATGCCCCGGTTCGCAGCCCCGCATTGCGCTGGCGCAACAAACGAGCGTAACGTTGCCAGGCGTCCAGGTAGGAAGGTTCCACGTGGAACAATTGCCAGTCGAGGTACTGGCGGCGGCGATCCGGTCCGCCGTCAATCAAACGATGGCTGTCCGGTTCGATCAGTACCAGGGGCAGGGTGGCGGCAAACTCGCTGATGCGTCGGGTCTCACGCCCATCGATTCGCCCTCGCCAATCCTCGCCGTCGCGCTCGATGCCGAGAAACACCCCATTCTCAAACCGACGCGCCACCACCTGCAATGCGCTCTGTCCATGCTGAATGACGTTGGAAATCTGGCGGACCCGAAACGACCGGCCGCGGGCCAGCAGGAAAATGGCCTCGAGGACGCTGGTCTTGCCGGCGCCGTTGTCGCCGAACAGCCAGTTGACCCCGGACCCCGGTTTCAGGGTGGTGGGCTGAAGATTCCTGAAACCACGGATCTGAAGTCGATCAAGACTCAAGCGTCACGCAACCCGGCGCTACAGTTTCAACGGCATGACCACCTGGCGGACCGAATCGCTGTCGACCGCGGTCACCAGACAGGAACTGTTGGCATCACGCAAGGCAATGCGAACCTTCTCACCATCGATGGCGTTCAGGGCATCGAGCAGGTAGTTGACGTTGAATCCGACCTTGAAGCTGTCGAAGGTATGATCGGATTCGACCTCTTCGACCGCTTCTTCCTGCTGCGGGTTATGCGCCACGACCCGGACCGTGCCCGGTTCCAGATCCAGGCGCACGCCGCGGTATTTCTCGTTGGAGAGAATGGCCGCTCGCTGCAGGGCCTGGCTCATCTCCGCACGATCCAGAATCAGGGCCTGGTCGGTGGCCATGGGAATGACCGCCTCGTAGTCGGGGAAGCGACCATCGATCAGCTTGGTGGTCATGACCATGCGTTCACGATCAATGCGCAGAAAACCCTGCCCGATGATGACCGACAATGGCTCATCGACATCTTCCAGGATCCGGTTCATTTCCAGAACACCCTTGCGCGGAACGATCAGGCTGCGCACCTCGCCACGGATATCCGCTTCCATTTCGCCCAAGGCCAGGCGATGACCGTCAGTCGCCACAGCGCGCAGGCCGCCCTCGCGAAACTCCAGCAACAACCCGTTGAGGTAATGGCGCACATCCTGGTGCGCCATGGCAAAGCTGGTCTTGTCGACCAGCCAGCTCAGCTTGCCCTGACTGATCTGGTAGCTGGCCAGGCTCTCGGCCTGATCACTGGAAGGAAATTCACCGGCCGGCAGAGTCGCCAGGGTAAAGCGGCTACGCCCGGCATGAATGGCCAGCTTGTCGTCATTGAGCTGGATGTTCATCTGCACACCTTCCGGAAGCGCCTTGCAGATATCGACCAGCTTGCGGGCCGGAACGGTGATGGATCCGGTCTGAGCAACTTCGGCATTGGCCAGCGCCACCAGCTCCACTTCCATGTCGGTACCGGTGATGCGCAAGCCATCATCATTGGCCTCGATCAGGAAGTTGGCCAGCACCGGCAAGGTTTGCCGTCTCTCGACCACGTTGACTACCTGGGCGATCGGGGCAAGCAGGGCCTCACGTGGGATCGAAAATTTCATCTTTGCTCCTTCGGAAGGTTCACGGGTTTACTGTTGTTATTGTGTATAAACAAGAAAAAAGCAGTAGTAACAGGGCCTGTCAATAACAGCACAACCCTGAATTTAACTTTATTTTCAAATACTTACATCTGTCCTCCCAAGTGACTAACCGAGCTTGCAAACTGTGATCGGATTGTGGATAACTCAAACCGGTCCGGTTGTCCACAGCTTTTGCAGTACTCATCCAGTCCCTCATGAGGATAACTCCCGGGTCAGTCGCGCCCGTTCCTCGCGCAAGCGCCCGTCGGTCTCGCACAGCGCCTCGATTCTACGACAGGCGTGCAGTACGGTTGTATGGTCCCTGCCACCGAAGGCATTGCCGATTTCAGGCAAGGAATGCTCGGTCAGGTTCTTGGCTAGAAACATCGCCATCTGGCGTGGTCGGGCAATCGAGCGTGTCCGGCGCTTCGACAGCAGATCCGCGACCCGAAGCTGGTAGTAATCGGCGACCAGCTTCTGGATATTCTCGATGGTGATCATTCGATCATGCACGGCCAGTACGTCGCGCAGGATCTCCTGGGTGTATTCAAGATCGATCTGGCGCCCGGAAAATCGCGCGTTGGCGATCAGTGAATTGAGTGCGCCTTCCAGGTCACGCACATTCGAGCGCATCCGCTTGGCGATCAGATAGGTCACCGATTCATCCAGATCCAGCCCGCGTTCCAGCGCCTTCTTGTGCAGAATCGCCACCCGGGTTTCGAAATCCGGTGGTTCGATCGAGACCGTCAGGCCCCAACCGAAGCGCGAACGCAGGCGCGCCTCGATGCCGTCCACCTCCTTGGGATAACGATCACAGGTCAGGATGATCTGTTGGCGCGATT
Source organism: Gammaproteobacteria bacterium (assembly GCA_003561495.1). Taxonomy (GTDB): domain Bacteria; phylum Pseudomonadota; class Gammaproteobacteria; order Xanthomonadales; family Wenzhouxiangellaceae; genus Wenzhouxiangella. The sequence goes on along the minus strand of PWWM01000156.1, from coordinate 6,073 downwards.
CCAGCAGGGTATTGAAGGTGTGGAAGAATTCTTCCTGCGAACGGTCCTTGCCGGCGAAAAACTGGATATCGTCGATCAGCAGGGTGTCGACCGAGCGGTAGCGACGCTTGAAGGCATCGATACCGTCTCGACGCAGCGCCTGGATCATTTCGCTGACAAACTTTTCCGAATGCAGGTACAGCACGCGGGCCTGCGGATTGTTTTCGGCAATCTGGTGACCGGCGGCGTGCAGCAGGTGGGTCTTGCCCAGGCCGGTGCTACCGTAAAGCAGCAGGGGGTTGTAAACCGTCCCGGGATTGTTGGCGACCTGGCTGGCCGCGGCAAAGGCCAGCTCATTGGAGTTGCCGAGCACGAAATTGTCGAATCGGTAGCGGTCATCGAGTCCATGGGCGCCAACGTCGCTGGACCGGCTGGGCTTACTCTGGCGCGCCGGTTGTTCACCGACCTCGATGGTGATCGCCTCGGACTCAAAGCCGTGATTGACAAAAAATTCGCGAATGGCTTTCAGGTAATGGTCACGGACCTGGTCGCACACGAAGTCGTTCGGCGCCTGCAGACACAACTTGCCGTTGGACCCATCGGCCAGCCGCAAGGGTCGAATCCAGGTATTGAGCTCTTCGAGTGGCACATGGTGTTCGAGGCGGCTGATGCATTGCTGCCACAACTCCATGTGTCGAATCGAGGTGGGTGTATCGCTCATAGACCATGCAGTGTAGGAAACCTCCAAACAATTATCCACAGGTAAACGGCCATACGCGCAACAAATTGAAACCAACCGCGATTGACATTGACTTTTTACCCTGAAAAACGCTATGCTTGACGTCTTTTGTTGCGGGTTTGTCAGCAGCGGATGACACGCCGGATCAGCCCCGCATTCCAGATTCAGGCTCTTCTAGGAAATTCGTCATGAAGCGGACATTTCAACCTTCCAGACTCAAGCGCGCTCGCCGTCATGGTTTTCGTGCCCGTATGGCTACCCGTTCCGGGCGGGCCATCATCAATGCACGCCGTGCCAAGGGGCGCAAGCGACTGGCGGCCAGCAACAGTCGCTAACCGTCAATGTCGCAGCGATGGGCGAGGATTTTCCCAGGACCGCGCGCCTGCTGAGTGGTGCGGAGTTCCGGCGTGTCTTCGATCAGCGCAAGGCCATCGGCAATTCACTGTTTCGGATTCATTACGCGCCGGCCGAAACCGCCCGCCTCGGGTTGGCGGTTTCCAGGCGGGTCAGCCCGAAAGCGGTGGTTCGCAATCGCATTCGTCGCCAGGTTCGTGAATCGTTTCGACTGAAACGCAGCGAACTGGTCCCATGCGATTACATTGTCCTGGCCAAACCCCCGGCAGCCACGGCAACCTCGGCCGATTTGCGCTTGGCACTGGATCAGTTATGGCAGCGTTTGACCTGAAATGAGCACCCGAGTCTTTTTTATTCTTTTGCTGGTCATGATCGGCTTTTTCATCATGATCGAGTGGCAGCGCGATTATGCCGCGCCGCGTCAGCCCGACCAGCCGACCGAGCCGGTCGAGTTCGATGATGATCGTCCCGAATTGCCCGATCCCACCCCGGGCGACCTGCCGGATCTGCCGGAACTGGTTGAGACACCGGACCGGGCCGAGCCCGATGATTTGCCGGAACAGCCGCGCGAAGTCGAGATGCGCGCCGCCCGTCGCATCGAGGTGATTACCGATGTCTTTACCGTCGACCTCGATGCCAACGGCGGCACCCTGGTCGATTTGCGTCTCAAGGATTACCCGGTCGAAGTGGACCGACCCAACGAGCCGTTTGTCCTGCTGATCGAGGAGCTCCCGGAAATCTTCGTGGCCCAGGCCGGGTTGCTCAGTCGAGATCACGATGCGCCCAATCATCGCACCCGTTGGGAGTTCGATCAGGACCGTTTCGAGCTGGCCGAGGGGCAGGACCGCCTGGAAGTGCCGCTGTATTGGCGTGATGAAACCGGCGTCGAAGTCGTCGCCACCTGGATTTTCCACCGTGGCGATTACGTGGTTGATCTGGACATCGAAGTGCGCAACCACTCCGACATCGACTGGCGCGGCGCGCGTTATGTGCAGCTTCAGCGCACCGAGCCCGACCACTCGGATGCCGGTTGGGCATTTACCAACCCCGAGCGTTTCAGTTACACCGGCGCAGCGGTCTACTCGCCTGAAGACAAGCTCCAAAAGCGCGGCTTTTCCGATATCCGCTCGCGTGATCTCCAAACGGATATCCAGGGTGGCTGGGCGGCCATGATCCAGCACTACTTCCTGGCTGCCTGGATTCCGCCGGAACATCAGACCCATCGCTACACCACCCGGTTTGTCGACACCGATCGCCTGCCGCGCTACGTGGTCGCCGCCACCTCGCCCCAGGTCACGGTCCCGCCCGGCGAAACCTACAACTTCACCGCCCGTCTGTATGCCGGGCCGAAACTGCAGAACCGCCTCAACGAAATCGCGGATGGACTGGTGCTGACCGTCGACTACCGCTGGTTCCGCATCCTGTCCCAGCCACTGTTCTGGGTTTTGGACAAGATTCATGCGGTCATCAACCATTGGGGTTGGTCGATCGTGGTCCTGACGCTGCTGATCAAGCTGTTGTTCTACAAGCTCACCGAAGCCCAGTTCCGTTCCATGTGCAAGATGCGGAAACTGCAGCCGCGCATCCAGCAGCTCAAGGAACGCTATGGCGATGACCGACAGAAGTTCGGCCAGGCCATGATGGAAATCTACAAGAAGGAAAAGGTCAATCCGCTCGGCGGCTGTCTGCCCATCCTGGTTCAGATCCCGATCTTCATCTCGCTGTACTGGGTGTTGCTGGAATCGGTCGAGCTGCGGCAGACCTCTTTTTTGTGGGTGCCCGATCTGAGTCGTCCGGATCCGTACTTCATCCTGCCGGTGCTCAACGGGATCTTCATGATCATTACTCAACGTCTGATGCCGACCGCCGGCATGGACCCGATGCAGCGCAAGATCATGATGTGGCTGCCGGTGATCTTCGCCTTCCTGTTCGCGCTGTTCCCGGCCGGCCTGGTGTTGTACTGGGCGACCAACGCCGGGGTTTCGCTGGCCCAGCAGTGGTATATCCTGCGGCGGTTGGATAAGGAAGAGGAAGCGAAAAAACGGTAAGACGGCAGACGGAAGACGGGAGACGAAAAACGGAAAAGAATGTTGGCAGAATGGGGAGATGAGTAACGGGGATACGATTTGTGCTGTGGCTTCGCCGCCGGGACGCGGTGGGGTGGGGGGGATTCGGTTGTCGGGGCCGGAGAGTTTTTTGCTGGCTGAGCGGATTTGCGGGGACTTGCCGCCGCCTCGCCAGGTTGGCTTGCGTCAGTTCAGCGACGGCGATGGTGAGATCATCGACACCGGTCTGGTGATTGCCTTCAAGGCGCCGGCCTCTTTTACCGGTGAAGATGTGGTCGAGCTGCATACCCATGGCTCGCCGGTGGTGCTGGAAATGTTGCAGCGCTGTCTGGTTGAAGCCGGCGCCCGGCGGGCTCGGCCGGGGGAATTTTCCGAGCGAGCCTTCATCAATGATCGGATCGACCTGGCCCAGGCCGAGGCGATTGCCGACCTGATTGCCTCGGCCAGTGAACAGGCCGCGCGCGCGGCCAGCCGCAGCCTGGAAGGTGCACTCTCACACCAGGCCACTGATCTGGCGAGCGCCCTGACCGAACTGCGCGTCTGGATTGAAGCGGCGCTGGACTTTCCCGACGAAGATGTCGACTTTCTCGCCGATGGTCAGGTTGCCGAGCGGGTCGAAGCGGTGCTCGATCGGATTGAATCCCTGTTGGCGCGCTCACGCTCGGGACGTCTGCTGACTGATGGCATTCGCATCGCCATCATCGGCAAACCCAACGCCGGCAAGTCCAGCCTGCTCAATGCCCTGACCCGTTCCGATAGCGCCATCGTGACTGAAATTCCCGGCACCACCCGCGATGTGCTGCGTGAAACCGTCACCATTGCCGGCATGCCGGTCATCCTGTCCGATACCGCCGGTTTGCGCGAGACCGTCGATGAAGTCGAAATCGAGGGCGTGCGTCGGGCACGGCGTGAAATGCAGACTGCCGATCTGGTCTTCTGGGTGGTCGAGGCCGGTGATACCAACCCGCATCGCCCTGAAGGCCTGAACGAAGCCGTACCCTGCATTCGCATCAACAACAAGATCGATTTGAGTGATCATCCGCCCGGGGCCTCGCGCGGCCAGGTCAACCTGTCGGCCAAGACCGGCGCCGGGCTCAAGGCGCTGGAAAAAACCGTGCTCGAGACCTTGGGGCTGGATGGTGAAACCGGCGGTGAGTTCTCGGCTCGCCAGCGCCATGTCGAGTCCATCGAAAAGGCGGCCGTGCATGTGCGTCGCGGCCTGGCCGAGATTCGCACCACCGGTTCCGGTGAATTGCTGGCCGAAGAACTCAAGGGCGCGGCCGATTCGCTCGGCGAGATCACCGGTAAGTTGAGCAGTGACGAATTGCTGGGACGGATCTTTTCGAGCTTTTGCATTGGCAAGTGAAGCCGTCCGGGAATCTCATCGATGCATGCCCGACAATTTGCATGAAGCCGTAACTGCCCTATACTGGACTCCGGCTCAAATCAGGGAGCATTGATGCACACCATTCGCCAGATCCTGAACGAGAAGGGCGACGATATGTGGTCTGTCAGTCCCGATGATACGGTTCTCGATGCCATTCGGCAGATGGCCGAGCGTGGCGTCGGTGCGCTGATGGTCATGCAGGGCGATCAATTGAAGGGCATGTTTTCTGAACGTGACTATGCCCGCAAGATCATCCTGGCCGGTAAGTCCTCCCACGAGACCCACGTCGCCGACATCATGACTGCCGATGTCATCACCATCAATCCGCGTGCAACCGCCGATGAGGGCCTGGCACTGATGACTCGCAAGCGCATTCGTCACTTGCCGGTGCTCGAGCAGGACCAGGTTATCGGCCTGGTGTCGATCGGTGATCTGGTCAATGCCGTCATCGGTGACCAGCAGCAGTTGATCGAACAACTGGAACGCTACGTCAGCGGCTGAGCGCTGTCAGGCCCCATGGCCATGGATGTGGAAATGGCGGGTCATCTGGCTCGGCAACTTGGGCTGGATGAACACGGATTGCATATTGACCACCTCACCGGTGGGGATATTGCCGATGCCTGGGCCATCACGGCCGCTGATGGGCAGGTGTTCGTCAAGACGTTGCCCGCAGGACAGGCCGGATTGCTCTCCTGCGAGGCCGAGGGTCTTCAGGCGATCCTGGACACCGGCACGGTTCGGGTGCCGAAAGTGCTGGAGCGCGATGTCTACCAGAACACCGCCTGGCTGGCCCTGGAGTATTTGCCCTTGCAGCCGCGCACGGCCGATGCCGATCGACAACTCGGCCAGTCGCTGGCGCGCATGCATCGGCACGGTTTCGATCGCTATGGATGGAGCCGTTCCAATTACATTGGCCGGACCCCGCAACCCAATCCCTGGTCGGACAACTGGAGCGAATTCTTTGCCTGGCAACGACTGGGCTTCCAGCTCGACCGACTCGCCCGGGAATGGCCCGATCACGACCTGGGCCGCTGGCAAAGGCCGCTGTTCCAGGCCTGGCTGGACCGGTTCGCACGCCACCATCCGGAACCCGCCCTGATTCACGGTGACCTGTGGCAAGGCAATGCCGAAATGACAGCCGGCGCCCAACCGGTAATCTTCGACCCGGCCATTCACTATGCCGACCGCGAATGCGACCTGGCCATGACCCATTTGTTCGGCGGCTTCTCCAGCCACTTCTACCAGGCCTATGAAAGCGAATGGCCACTGCCCGACGACCATGAGGCCCGTCGCCCCTGGTACCAGCTGTATCACCTGCTCAATCACGCCAACCTGTTCGGTGGCGGCTACATCCAACGCAGTCTTGAACTGATCCGGCGATTGACCAACGCCGACTGACCACCGACCTCTGACTTCCGACCTCCGTCACCCCCAAATTGTTACACTGGTAACTATTTCTCGCGCCGACAACGGCGCGTTCATCAAGCACGATTCTCAAGGAGGACCCGGCATGGGCTTACTGGTCGATGGTCAATGGAAAGACGAGTG
>PWWM01000118.1 GCA_003561495.1 Gammaproteobacteria bacterium | reverse complement strand
GTGGCTGGTCGGCATGCCGGCCGAATTGTCGCGCGCCATCTGCTCGATGATTTTCGGCGGCGTGCTCGAGCGTCTCCCCGATCTTAGGGTGTGTTTTGCCCATGGCGGCGGCTCTTTTCCATTTACCATCGGCCGTATCGAACACGGCTTCAAAATGCGCCCGGACCTGGTCGCCACCCGCAACGAGGTCAATCCACGTGAGTACATCGGGCGGTTCTGGGTGGATTCGGTCACGCATGATCCCCGGGCTTTGACTTACCTGGTCGAGGTCATGGGCGAAGACAAGGTTGCCCTGGGCACCGATTACCCGTTCCCCCTGGGTGAGCAGGAGCCGGGCTCGGCGATTCGCGCCATCAATCCGACACCGGAACTGGCCGAAAAGCTGTTCTGGAAAAACACTCTGAGCTTCCTCAACCTGCCCCCGGACCGGTTCGTGTTGGCAGCATGATCGCGACGATCGAACTGGCCGGACAGCCACGACGGGTCGACCTGTCACGCGGGACCTGCCTGGCCATTGAAGTCAGCGCCGATGGCCAGCACCCGAAATTTTTTGTCGACAGCGACATCCGCGCCGAGCCCCTTCAATCCGGCGGGTTTACCGGTCAGGTAGCCGCCGGCGGCAGTTGCAATGTCGAGTCCCTCACCCTGATCCCGCACTGCCATGGCACCCATACCGAGGGACCGGGGCATATCACTCATGAAGCCATTGCCGTCCAGGATGGTCTCGCCATGGCCCTGGTTCCAGCGAGCCTGGTCAGTGTTCGCCCGGGCGAAGACCATGGTGATACGCCGGCCGGTCCGGGGCCGGTAGTTGCCGCCGACCAGTTCGAAATTCCCGAGGCGGCACGCGCGCTGATCATCCGCACCTTGCCTAACGATGAAGACAAGTGCCGGCGTGACTACGCCACGGCGAGCCCCTACCCGCTGCTGTCAATCGAGGCAATGGACAAGCTGGTCAAGGCAGGCATCGAGCACCTTCTGATTGACACGCCCTCGGTCGATGCCGCCGATGACGGCGGGCGGCTGGCCCAACATCGACGATTCTGGACCTTGGGCCACGACGATGCCCGGCCGCCGCGAAAACGGGCTCATTGCACCATCACCGAGATGATCTTCGTCCCCGACTCGGTTTCCGACGGACTGTATCTGCTCAGCCAGGGTGTCGGCGCGGTCCGCGGGGATGCCGCCGCCAGCACGCCGGTCATCTACCCCATCTCATGAGCATTCATTACTCGGAACATTTTCCCGAAGCCGGTCACTTTCGCGACCGCTTCCGCATTCCGCATGGCCCGGGCCGGCATGATTGCCTGTATCTGTGCGGCAACTCGCTGGGGCTGCAGCCGATCGCGGCAGCCGATGCCGTCGAGGCCGAGCTGGAACGTTGGGCCAGCCTGGGCGTGGCCGGGCATTTTGACGGTCCGCTGGCCTGGATGCCCTACCATCGTCTGGCCACCGACAATCTGGCGCGGATCACCGGCGCTCAACCCCATGAAGTGGTGGCGATGAATTCGCTGACAGTCAACCTGCACCTGATGATGACCAGTTTCTTCAGGCCATCGGGCGCGCGGCGGCGCATTCTGATCGAACGCGGCGCCTTCCCTTCCGACCGCCATGCGGTGGCCTCGCAGCTGGCCTACCACGACCTTGACATCGACCATGATCTGGTCGAACTGGCGCCGCGTCGTGACGGCTTGCTGCACGAGGAGGACCTGGAGGATTACCTGGAGCGCTACGGAGAACAGGTCGCCCTGGTGCTTTGGCCCGGAGTGCAATACGCCAGTGGACAGGTCTTCGATCTGCCCAGGATTGCCCGCGCCTGTCAGAAAGCCGGCGTGATTCTGGGCCTGGATCTGGCCCATGCCGTCGGCAACATTCCGCTGGAGCTGCATGAAGCTGGTGTGGATTTCGCCGTCTGGTGCAGTTACAAGTACCTCAATTCCGGGCCCGGCGCGGTGGCCGGCTGCTTTGTGCATGACCGCCACGCGGAATTCGACGGACCGCGCCTGGCCGGCTGGTGGGGCCATGACGAGAAATCCCGCTTTCGAATGGGTCCGGATTTCCGACCCATGCGCGGCGCCGAAGGCTGGCAGCTGTCCAATCCGCCGGTCCTGGCCCTGGCCCCGTTGTGGGCCTCACTGGAAATCTTTGCCGAAGCCGGCATGAAACACCTCAGGCGCTGTTCGCTGGACATGACGGGCCACCTGGCGCATACGATCACCGAACGGGTCGGCGAGCACATTCGCATCCTGACGCCACTGGAGCCGCATCGACGCGGCTGTCAGCTTTCATTGCAGGTCAAGGCCGGGCGCAAGGCCGGGCGCAACCTGTTCGAACGTCTCGAAGCCCATGGTGTGGTCACGGACTGGCGGGAACCGGACATCATCCGGGTCGCCCCGGTACCGCTCTACAACACCATGGCCGAGACCGATACGTTCGTAGATCTGGTGGAGAAGCTGCTATGAGTGATCGGGACTCATGTCGTCGGGTTTCCATCGTTGGGGCAGGGTTGGCCGGGTCCTTGCTGGCAATTCTTCTGGCTCGCAGGGGATGGAGCGTGGCATTGTTCGAGCGCTTTGCCGACCCGCGTCGCCACCAGGTGCCCGTGGGACGATCAATCAATCTTGCTCTGGCCGAACGCGGACGGGCGGCCCTGGCCGAAGCCGGCATATTGACCGAAATCGAGCAAATCGCTCTGCCCATGGCCGGTCGGCTTTTGCATGATGAACACGGACAGACCCGCCTGCAACGCTATGGTCAGCGTGATGACGAAGTGATCTGGTCAGTCCATCGCGGTCTGCTCAATATCGCCCTGCTTGACGGCGCAGAACGAGCCGGTGTGAACATTTATTTCGACCGCAGACTGGAATCGGCGGATTTCCCCGCTTGCACGCTGGACTTCATCGACGGTGACGGGAAATCCCATACCCATGATTTCGATCTGGCCGTGGGCGCCGACGGGGCCGGCTCGGCCCTGCGTCAGGCGATGAATCGGGAATCCGATCTGGGCATTCGCGAACAGCCACTCGGCCATGGCTATATGGAATTGTCCATCCCGCCCGATGCTGATGGCCAGTTTCGAATGTCGAACGACGCGTTGCACATCTGGCCGCGCGGTGGCTTCATGATGATCGCCTTGCCCAACCCGGACGCCAGTTTCACCTGCACGCTGTTCCTGGACAATGACGGCGAACCCGGCTTTCGGCAACTCGACACGACCGAAAGGAAGCGCGAGTTTGTCGAGGCGCATTTTCCTGATGCCGTGGAGATGATGCCGGAGCTCGACCATGAGCTCGAAAACAACCCGGTCGGCTACCTGGCCACTCTATACCTGGACCGCTGGCATCTCGGGGATCGCGCAGTATTGATCGGCGATGCCGCCCACGCCATTGTGCCGTTTCACGGTCAGGGCATGAACGCCGCTTTCGAGGATACCGTGGCCCTGGCCCGCCTTCTTGAACGCAACGGCATCAGCGAAAACACCCTCGAGCAGTTCCATGCCGAACGAAAACCCAACGCCGATGCGATTGCCGCCATGGCCCTGGACAATTACCTGGAGATGCGCGACCGGGTGCGTGAACCGCGCTTTCACCTGATCAAGGCGCTGGAGTGGGAGTTGGAAAAACGCCTGCCCGGCACTTTCATTCCGCGCTACGCCATGGTCATGTTTCATGACGAAATTCCCTACGCCGAGGCGCTCAGGCGTGGCGAACGCCAGCAACAACTCCTTGAAAGACTGACCCGGGGGCACGAAAGCCTCGACACCATCGATATCGAACAGGCCATGCGCGAGGCCCGGGAAACGTTGCGAACCTCCTGAATAGGCGACCGCCCGGACATTGCCGGGCGGTCACTGCACAGCATTGCTGATCGGCGATCAGTTCGCGCAGGGGATGTCCACCGAGATGCGAATCATCGAGGCATCCAGGGTAATGTCATCGTTGAGCGGCTCATCGGTGATCATTTCAAGCGTTTCGGTGGCCGTGGTTTCGCTGTCGAAGTCCACGCTGTACAAGCCAACCACGCTGGAGTTGCCCTCAAGTGTCATGTCCTGCTCAGGACAATTCGGGCAGAATCCGCGGAAATCGAGCACCTCGAGATCCTCGAAACCGCCGGCACTCGGAGCAATCACCCAGCGACCGATTCCTTCGCCATCAAAATAGTAGCGAACGAATGCCCCGCCCTGACCCGTGACCACTGCGGTCGTCCCGCCGGCGGCCACGCCAGGGTCGAACCAGTGCCCGGTCACCGCAAACGGGCCGCCATCGACTTCAGGGCAGGTCAGAGGCACATCAGGAACCATGATCTCGGAGCCATGGGCGCCATTCAATCGCCAGGCCAGAGAAACGGTTTGCTCGTCGATGGCGGTCACCGCCACTTCGCCGACGGCATTGGGTGTCTGGCGCTGGCCATCGCTGGTGGTGCGAAGCAAGGTCGCCCGCCATACCGAGGAACCCTGATGTTCAGGGTTGACGGCGTTGTAGAAAACCGGTAGCCCTGCCTCGTCGTACGTATACCAGACCATGAACCGGGTATCGGCTCGCCGCCATTCAATACCCTGGAAGATCTGGCGGGATGCCGGACTCCAACCCGGGAAGACCGGGTCAACCGTCACGCTCTGGGTCAGGTCGGCGCGTACATGAACCATTCGCTCTCCAAACCATTCGTTATTGAGGACCACGTAGTAACGAGCCGGAGGCACCGGTGAGCCGGGTTCGCCGATGACCAGCTCCAGGCCATCGGATGTGACGCTACCCGATGCATGGACTTGCGATCCCGGTGGCGGCGTGCCGGGTGCCCACCCAGCCAGGTCGTCGAAATCGACCGAACGCAGCTCGGCGGTGACACCTTGCTCACCTTCGATGCTGACCCGCAACTCATCGACGCCGGCTGGAACATCCACGACCAGGGATTCGTGCGTGGAGATCGCCGGCATGGCGACCGGCAGCGTCTCGCCATCAAACAGCGAGGTAAACAGCGGTGCATTGGTACCGGTTCGGACCACACTCACCGGTACAACGCCCCGATCAGCCGGATGATCGGGCGAGGAACTGATTCCAATCGCTCCAATCCAGCGCTCATTGCGGCGCATGGCCGGCTGATCCCAGGACAGATCCAGATCAAGCGAACCACCCAGGTGCAAGCCCGGGCCGCTGACCACCAGGCTGGAATCCTGCGAATCGGCCGTCAACACGGCAACCTCCAACTCGACATCGTCCTCTCCGGAAGTCGAAGCCTGCCAGTTCTGGACCAGAATCCACCAGGTGCCGGGTTCCGGATTCTCGATCACACACTCCTCGAACTGATTCGGGTCAATCGACAGGCAGACCATCTCTTCTTCATCCGCCTGTCCATTGTTGTTGGTATCACGTCCCACGAACAAATCAATATCCGGCGCGGTGGCAAACACCGTTTCGGCAGACAGCATCAGGGTGTCCTCGGGCACATCGACCAGGAAGGTCTTGGTGCCACCGGCGCCATCAAAGGGATCGTTGCGGGTGGGATCCTGCTCTAGGACAAACTCGTGAACGTCCGGTTGAACCAGGCCGCTGGTGTTGTAGACCGCTTCTGGCATGAAGCCGGCGACGGGAATTTCCAATATGGTGCTGCCCCGGTTGGCTTGCGCCTGGATTTCCTTGGATTCAGGCAGCATCGCCTCTACACCCTGAAAAGCAATCGGCAGGGTCTGCTCGACAATCGTGGAGCTCGATGGAACAAGATGAATACGACCCTCAAGAAAGACCGCCAGGGCCTGGTCCAGGGCGCTGAAACTGATTTCAAGTTCCTGCTGCTGACCGGCCTGCAAGGAGAACGAACTCGGCGAGACCTCGATATCAAGATCACCGCTGATGCTCACTTCCCAGGAACCATTCTGCAATGCTTCAACGGTTCGTGTAGTCGTGCACACATCCACACAGTTTTCCCTGTAGATGCCGGTCAGGTTCAAGTCGCCGGGATTGCCGCCGGTGGCCGGATTGGCACTCTGGAAATCCGACACACTGATGGGCAGGAACAAACCGGCTCGGGCGGCACGATCGACCCGGATACGACCGGCGCCGCGCTCGAGCATGTTGGCCGGCAGGCCTTCCCAGGTCATGGTCTCGTACTCTGCCGTAGTTTCCAGTGCCGATTGCAGCATCGCTGTCGTCCAGTCCGGATGCAACTGGCGCAGCAGGGCGACCGCGCCGGTCGCGCCGGGCGCGGCCATGGAGGTGCCTTGCATGAATGCAATCGAGTTGTCATCCGGCACCGAGGCACCCAGAATGGCGCCGCCAGCCGCTCCGTCACCCAGAAATTGCCCGCCAGGCGAGGAGAGATTGGGTTTCATGACGTTGGGTGCGCCCGGCCCCGGTCCGCGTGAGCTGAAGCTGGACACGATGTCGGCAAACTGGTGCTTGATCTGCAGAAAGGAGTTCGTGGAAAGCGTTACGACTTCCGACCCCATCGTCGCCATGCGATCCAGCAAGGCCTCCCCCTCATCCAGCGACATCATGGCCGAAGGGATGCTGGTGCTTTCCAGCCCGCCCATGATAATGGGCAATCCGGGCACATTATTGTAGACCAGCACGGCGATTGCCCCGGCATTGGCGGCATTGTTGACCTTGGTCTCGAAGGTACACTCTCCACGCTCGACGACCACGACCCGGGTGTTCAGGGAACCCGCCGGGAAAGGCGAACAGGCCAGTCGGTCAGCGGCATGAGCAGCGGCATCGGCCAGTGTGCGATTGCTGAGCGTGGACGACAGTGACGGCCCGGTGCCATAGAGCAGGAAATGGTGGCTGGAGCTGAATACGCCCACCTGGGCCCGGCGTCCCACCCAGCGATCATGCGTGCTGCTGCCAACGGAAAAGATCCAGGGTGCATTGGCCGGCGAGGAAATCGACTCGAGGCCCGGCCCGGAGTTGCCCGCCGAGGTTACGAAGGGAATACCCGCCGACCAGAAGTTCAACAGCCCAGCGGCCTGGGCCCAGGGACTGGTTCCGTCACCACCCAGGGAGTAGTTGATGACATCGACGCCATCTTCCAGTGCCTGCTCCAGCGCTGCGGTAATCGCCGTTCCCGGACAACCACTCTCGTCGGGGTCATCAGGCAGTTCTTCGTAGCAGACCTTGTAGGAGACGATATTGGCATGCGGCGCCACACCGGATGTGCTGAAGCTTCCGGAGACTGCGCCCAGCGAGAAGCTCAACGGCACACCGGCGGCAATGGAGGCCACATGGGTGCCATGACCGCCAAGATCGAAGCCATCGCTGCCCTCGGTGGTGAAATCGTAGACCCCAACCAGCTTGTTGTTGCAGCTGACCTGCGGCTCGGAGCACAGCCCCAGAGGTTCATCAAAAGGATTGGTGAACTGATAGCCACTCACCCCGCGGGTGTCATCAAAGAAATTGTTGTCCCAGTTAATGCCCGAATCGATGACCCCGATCACGGTGCCCTCACCTCGTGCGCTCCCCAGGCCGGGCAGCCCGTTCCAGACGGCTGGTGCATTGACCATGCCGGGCACGGCATCGGCTTCCGGGTGATGCAACGTCACCGGATGGATGGCCTTGACCCCCGGCAGCTTGGCCAGGCCGGCCACTTCTTCAGCACTCATGCGCACTGAAAATCCATTGATCGTGTGGCGGTAGACATGCTGCGGAGTGATATCAAGCCCCAGGTGCACGGCGGCATCGGTGAGAACTTGCTCGCGACGCTGGTCCAGAAAGGCCGCATAGGCCTTGACCGCCGGCGCAGCCGCGTCGAAGCGGACCTGTCCGGTCACCGAGGGGGCGGTCGCCTCGAATTGCTTTGAGCCCGCCGTTCCTGAACTTTCCAGAGCGGCTCCCTGGCCTTCGAAAGCCAGGGTTGGCGCATCGGTCAACTCGACGATCCAGTGGTTGGGCAACTTGGTGGGCTTGCCGGCCAAACTGCCGACTGAAAAGACCAGCAAGGCAAGCGGTATCAGGGTCCGGCCAAGCCGGGAAGATGTGGAATCGTTCATCATTGAATTTACCATTTGGCTCGAAAATCTAGTTGACAGGCTGGCGAAGCGTGACCAGCTCTTCTGCGCTGGTCGGATGAATACCGATGGTTCGATCAAAATCACTCTTGCTCAAACCGGCACGGATTGCAACGGCAAACCCCTGAAGAATTTCCGGCGCATCGGGTCCGACCAGATGACAGCCCAGCACGCGATCAGTTTGCGCATCCACAACCAGTTTCATCATTCCCTTCTCTTCACGACCACTAAGAGTGTATTTCATCGGAGTGAATGTTGAGCGATAGACGCGCAAAGTGTACCCTGCATCCGCGGCCTCCTGCTCGCTCAAACCCACCGTGGCCGCGGGCGGCTGAGAGAATACCGCAGCCGGGGTGTTGGCGTGTTCCACGGGTCGTTCCGAATGACCGAACTGGGTATCGGCAAAGGCATGCCCTTCCATCAAGGCGACCGGTGTCAGGGCGATCCGATCGGTCACATCGCCGACGGCGAAGATGTTCTCGACGCTGGTGCGGCTGAATTCATCGACCTCGATGCGATTGCCCGGACCCATGCGCACACCCACCTTTTCAAGGCCAAGATCATGAGTGTAGGGCTCTCGCCCTGTGGCGAACATGACCGAATCGAAGTGTTCCCGGCGGTCATCGGAAAACGTCACTTCGATGACGCCGTCAGCACGCTCCAGCCGCACCGGAGCGGTGTGGTACTCAATCTGGATACCCCGCGAGCGCAGGCCGGCCTCGACGGCTCGACGAATATCGTCGTCGAATCCTCTGAGAATCAGGTCGCGACGATAGGCCAGGGTCACCTCACTGCCCAGCCCATTGAAAATGCCCGCAAATTCGACCGCGATGTAACCAGCGCCGGCAACCAGCACCCGGCCCGGCAACTGCGGCAGATCAAAAGCCTCGTCCGAGGTGATACCGAGTTCGGCGCCGGGGATGTCGGGCACCCAGGGCCGACCACCGACTGCGATCAGGATCTTTTCGGCGCTGAACGTCTTGCCGTTGACCTCGACCGTGTGCGCATCCACCAGTCTGCCTCGACCCATGTGCAGATCGACCCCGGCATTCTCCAGAAGTTGGAGATAGATACCATTG
>PWWM01000062.1 GCA_003561495.1 Gammaproteobacteria bacterium | reverse complement strand
CGGCCTTGCCGGCCTGCCACATTGCGGCCGAAAGCCCGGTCAGAATCGCCAGCATGACAGCACCTGTTGAGGCCAGACCAAGACGATTGCGTGCAATAAAGCGGCCGGCGCGATAAACCAGTGTTCTATGGCGGGCCCGAATCGGCACACACGCAAGGTGGCGGCGAATATCCTCGACCATGGCTTCGGCAGATCCGTATCGCCGAGAAGGTGACTTGGCCAGGGCTGTAAGTACGATGGCATCCAGATCCCCTTTGAGTCGCCGTCGCATCTGCCCTGAATGAGCACTCCGGCGCACTTGTTCGACTGCAGTCGACGGTGGCTCGGGCAAGGTTGTACAGACCCGTTCGCGCAACCTTTTACGTGATTCGCAGTCATGTGAATACGGATGCCGTCCGGTCAGCAGCTCGTACAGAACGATGCCGAGTGCATGCACGTCCGTTGTGACGCTGACGGGCTCACCCCGAATCTGTTCCGGGGCTGCATATTCCGGCGTCATTGCGCGTTGTCCAAGGACCGTCACCTCGGAGGCCGCGTCATTTCCATCAGTCAGCAGTTTGGCAATGCCGAAATCCAGGAGCTTGACCGTGCCATCCTCGGTGACCAGTATGTTGTCGGGCTTCAGGTCACGGTGAATGATCAGGCGTGAATGGGCATGCTGGACGGCATCACAGATCTGTTGGAACAGTTGCAAGCGCTGATTGATCGACAATTTTTCTTGATCGGCCCAAGCAGTGATTTGTTTACCCTGGATATAGTCCATGGCAAACCAAGGGCGGCCATCATCGAGCAGTCCGCCATCGATCAGACGAGCGATATTGGAATGCTCAAGACCGGCCAGAATGCGCCGCTCGGCATGAAATCGCCGCAGTATGGCCTCGGAATCCATGCCGCGCTTGATCAGCTTGATGGCGACTGTCTGCTCGAAATCGCCGCCAACGCGTTCAGCCAGGTAAACCACGCCCAGCCCGCCACGCCCGATTTCGCGTAGCAGTCGAAAGGGCCCGACTTGTTCGGGCATGGCCAGCCTTTCATCCTCGTCCAGCAATCGGCTGGCTGCCTGCGGGTCCATGGAGTCGAGAAAGCCTTCGGCCTGATCGTGCGCCTTCAGCAAGTTCTTGAGCTTTTCGGCCAGTTCCGGGTTGGATTGTTCAAGGGTTTCAAGGTGCGCCTGTTGTTGATCCGGCGGCAGTCTGCAGAGACGGTGAAAATGTTTGGTCAATGCATCAGGCATCGGTTGTCCGATTCATGTTCAGTGCCTGAAACAGCCAGGCCCGCGCCATGGTCCAGTCGCGGACGACCGTTCGTCGCGACAAGTCCAGTGCATCCGCGGTTTCTTCGGTGGTCATGCCGCCGAAGAAGCGGCATTCGACGATGCGCGCCTGGCGCGGGTATTGCTCGGCGAGTTGATCGAGCGCCTCGTGAAGCTCCAGGATTTCCGCCGAAAAGCTGTCGCCCGCTAATTGATTGCCATCGAAGGTGATAGCGACCTGATCGCCACCGCGTTTGAGGCGGGCGCGTCGTCGTGCCGCGTCGACCAGAACCTGGCGCATGGCTTTGGCCGCGGCGCCAAAGAAGTAGGCGCGAGAGTTGACCGGCACATGGTCGCGATCGACAAGCTTGAGGTAGGCCTCGTCGACCAGCGCCGTGGTATTGAGGGTATAGCGTTGATGGCCGGCCAGTTGCTTTCGAGCCATGCGACGCAATTCATCGTAGACCAGGGGAACCACCTGGTCGATCAATTCGCGCCCGTCTGCATCCGGCTGGCTGAAAAGACTGGTCAGCGTCCCCCGAGTGTCGTCGGTCCCGTCCACCTGGCACCCGTGTTGGTTTGTTCCCTGAAGAGCAAGGTTACGTCAGAGGCAACCCGGGCGCAAGGTGCGCCCGGAGGTCATGCGACAGCCGGAAGAACGATCAGCGCGTATTGGGCCTGGCGGTGTTGGTGTAGTCAGGGTGATTGATCAGTCGGGCTGACTGCGGTTATCCGTGATCGGTACTCCGTGATTTTGAAATGGCGCAGACCAGTAGAAAGCGACGTACGTCGTATTTGAGGCTGCATTATCCATCAGACTGGAGAATCGGGAATGAGACGATTAATTATACTTGCGACACTCCTGATCATCGGCTTTCCGGTACAGGCCGTCATCACCTATCAGGGACAGTTACAGCACAACGGTCAGCCATATACAGGTCAGGCGGAGATGCGCATCAGTATCTGGGATAGTTCGGTGTCAGGTGACGAGCTTTACGCCAGCACCCAGACGGTCGAGGTGACCAATGGGTTGTTTCAGTTGGATTTGACCGGTTACTCGGCTTCCATATTCAGTGACTTCAATCTGTGGGTCGAGGTTGAAGTCCTTGATCCCGGTCCAGTGACGATTCTGGAACCCCGTCAACGACTGTCAGCCGCTCCTCAATCCTGGCGGGCCTCACGGGCGCTTAGCGGTGACTATACCGCAGGCCAACCGTTTCGCATTCTCGGGCCCAGTGGCGCCGTGTTCAATGCTGGCCAGAGCTTGTTCGGTGGGGCACGTGTTGGTATTGGTACTGACGAACCACGAGCCCATCTGAGTATTGGCAATGACCTGGACTTCTGGTCTTTGGGTGGAAATCACACGGCAACTCGACCCACCATCCGGGGGACAGCATCAAACAACCTGGCGCTCAGTGCCGCTGACAACGGCGGTTTACATCTCAACCTTGATGGGGGCACCGGCGGCATACGCTTTTATGATGGTTCCGGTGGCACCTCGGGCGAGGTGATGCGAATTACTGGAGATGGCAGGGTGGGTATTGGCCTGACCTCGCCCCAGTGGGCAGTGCACATCGACGTGCCGGTCCGGATTGAAAAGGCGACGCGAGTAAATTCGCTATGGTTGGCGGAAGTTTCAACAGGCACAGGGAGTGGCCCAGCCTTGTGCCAAAGGACGACGGACGGGTTGATCGTGGCTTGCGGCTCATCGAGTCGCGAGTTGAAGGGAGAGATCAGGCGTTTGACTCAGTCGGATGCACTACTGAGCGCCTTGCGCCCGGTGCGCTTCAAGTGGAAGGAGGATGGCCGCGCCGATCTGGGGCTGATCGCCGAGGAGGTAGCCGAAGTAATCCCGGAGTTGACTATGCGCAACAAGCAGGGAGAGGTTACGGGAGTCAACTACCCTCACCTGACTGCCGTGCTGGTCGGCGCCTGGCAAGAGCAACAGGCTGTGGTCACCCGGCAACAAGCTGAAATAGCCGTGTTACAAGCCGAACTCCAGGCCGAGCGCGCCAGGACCGAAGAACGCCTCGCGGCGCTTGAAGCTCTGTTTCTGGATGACAAATTGGCGCACGGGCGTGATTGACCCTGCTTCCGTCTCTAGACGGATACCTGCGCCAGTTCTGACTCCAATGCGCTGATCGAAGGTGCGCATGGCCAGCGCTGAATTGGAGGGAGATTCGGCGCCACCACGCGCGTGCGCCGGCGAACCGGGCTTACGACCAGGGAGACATTCATCAGGCCAATGACAGGATCCCTGCTCGGTTCACGTAGAGAATGATGAGCTCAGTTGATTGCGGAGAAGCATAATTCTGCCTGACAGTGATTTGCGTACTGCCTGTTCCGAAATGGCCCCGGTTGCGCAGGACGGAGAAATCACGCTTGGTCAGTTGCAGTTCCTGGAAACGATTGATGGTGAAGTGCGTGTGGCCGGCTGCATCAGCAACGGTCGTGACGACACCCTGGCCGATGATCGCCGCGGCAGCGTAAGCATTCGGTACTCCGGCGAGCCGGGCGACGACTATGGCGGCATCATGCACTGGGGAGGCTCAGGCCGGCTGAATCTGCCCGAGCCGCTCTCCCCGGGCCATGTCGGAATGTTCGTTTCCGATTTCGAAGTCGATGAACGCATCGCCCGGGTCGGCATTCAGATGACCAAGCGTGTCGATCATGACAGTTATTCCGAGTACGTGCCGACCGGGCCGGAATTCACCGTCGAACGGTAGGGAAATCCAGCCGATCTTCCGGCGGCTAGAATTGGATCAATGCCGGCCGTCGGACAGTGAGGCGACCGGCAGTTGCAGTGCCTGCCAGGCCAGTGCCATCGAATCGGCCAGGCCATCGATGCCCTGGTCGCCGTCGGCCATCTGCGCTCGCTCGATCAGGCCGGTTTCGACAGCGATGAACTGGGCGGTGGATTCGTGAGTGCCGTCGGTATGGCGAAACGGCTTGAATGCGAGGAAATGCGTGGCGGGCATCAGCTCGCCTTCTTCGAATTCACAGGCCAGGCGGTGTTCAAATAACGCATCCTCGCGCGGCAGAATCCGACCGTCGGCACTTACACGCAGGTACAAGCGGTGCACGTGGAGCCGATCCGCTCCGGTATGGTCGCCGCCTCTGGCGGCGGGCGTGGTGCGGTGGTGAATATAGTCGATGAGCTGCAAATCGTTGCCGGAGGGCGGGGTCAGCCCCTGCTTTTTCAGTGTTTCGACCATGGCCTCGAGAACCTCGGAGCGCGGAACCTCGGTTCTGACACTGGCATCGTCCGACCCGGCCAATGAACGATCCGTATCGCCGCAGCCGGCATCGAGTTCGGGATCGAACTCCAGCAGGGTCAGCCGCAGTGGCTTGGTGACCATGCCGTCGGCAATATTGATGCTGCCCACCAGTTTGCGGGAACTGGCCATACGCAGCGAGATGACCACCGGCATGCGTGCGTGGGTTTCATGCCGGTATTGGGGCGAATCATCGAATTGCTGGTGAAAGACGCGCTCGTTCCGGCCATCGGGGATGCCTTCCATGAAGGGGTCAAGCGTGAGAAGCCGGCCGCAGTCGTGTATTTTCAGGCTGGTTTCACCCTCGCCGGCGCCCGCCTGGCCGATACCGCCCGGCGAGGTGGTCGGACCGGCCCAGACATGCCAGCGGCCCTGGCAGAGTAGGGGTTGCTCTGAGTCGGCCCACACGCTGACACTGGCCGCCAGCATTAGCACCCCCATACATGCGAAGAAATGCTGCATCAGTCGTGTGGCTGGCCCATGGCGCCGGCACACTGCATGAAGTCGATCTCCTGCATGCGTGCCGACAGCGCCATCAGCGCTCCCATGTCGTAATCTTCGGGGTCGCGCGAGGCTTCCTCGCCGGCCTGTTCCATTTCGTGGTGGCGCACGATCTGTTCGAGTTGCTCGTCGCTCAGGTGTTCTTCCATCTGCTTGGCAATACAGTCACAGATGGCACGGGTGCGTGGATCATCCCCGCCGCAACTCTCGCCGAGAATGGTGTGGATGTCCGAGGCATCGGCGGAAGTGCCGAACAGTGCGCAGGCGAGCAGCAGAATGCTGGCAGTTAGCAGTTGGTGTGTCGCTTTCATGATTTTTCCTCCTGTTTGCCCCTGCCGTCCCTTAATCCAAAGGCTCATCATTTAACCGCCAATACGTGCTGGACTCGCGAACGGCTGGATTCTCACCAGCCAACTCGAATGCCGTCTGACCTTCGCTGGTTCGTGCAGACAGATCGGCCCCCGCATCGATCAATACCTCCACAAGCTCCGGGCTCCAACTCTTGGAGGCAGCGATTAACAACGGTGTCCAGCCGCCAGGACCTTGGGCGTTCACATCCGCCCCAGCCTCGAGCAGCACGTTAGCGACTTCAGGCCTGTCATTCATTGCGGCTGCGTACATCAGCGCGGTCATGCCATGCTCATCACGAGCACTCAATTGCGCACCGGCATCAAGAAGCGCCTGCGGTACCGCAGGGTTCTGGTTGTGTCCAGCCGTCCACATCAGCGCGGTTGTCTCTTCCTCACCACGAGCATTGACATCGACACCCAACGCAATCAACGCTTCAATGATCTCCAGATTTGGATTCTCGCGCGCGGCTCGCATCAACACGGTTGCCGACCAGCCATCAAGGCTACGCGCGTCCAGGTCCGCCCCAGCCTCGATCAACATGTGGATGATCTCCGGATTCGGTGACCGCTCTGCTGCTCGCATCAGTGCCGTTTCACCGAACTCACTCTCGGCATTCACATCCGCCCCGGCCTTTAGCAAGACCCTGACAACCTCAAGATCGACCTTCTGGTGACGCCCAACTGCAACCATGAGCGGCGTCAGCCCGATCGCATCTCGCGCATTGACATCTGCACCGGCCGAGATCGCGGCACGGAGCGCTTCCGCCGTTCCTTGAGCAGCCGGCTCGAAGATATCGTCATCCTGTGCCTGCAACATACTGACCGGCACAATGATGCACACCGAAAGAAGAACCAACCACAGAATCGGAAGCCAAAAACGCATAAAAATCCCCTTCATATCGTTACTCTCGTATCGCCTCACTCCCGGAGCCCTAATGCACGTGAAGCCTGTGAATATCATTGGGATTCCCCGAACAGTGCGTTCAGTCGGTCAAGGTGGGGTTCCAGCAGCTCGACATCGTCTTCCGGCGCATGCCGGGCAAAACCTCGAAGTTGATCGAGTTTCTGGTCCATCTGCTCGAACCACTCCTGTTTTTGTTGTTCGCTGACTTCGGGATGATCTTCAATCATCGCGCGGTTCTCCGCTATCTCACCCTTGGCTTTGGGGATGATGATCTCGCGCATCTGCAGCGACAGCCATGCATTCAAAAGATCACCGCTGATGCGGTTCCATTCGCCATCATCGCCCAGGCCATGTTCGCTGCGTATCTCGGCAACAGTAGCGTGCGTCATGAAGTGACCGCTCCAGATTTGCTCGAAATCGATATCGCGCGGTTCGTTCAGGCTGCGGATTTCCCAGTAGATGTCCTCGTCGGCCTCGACTGACCAGGCCTTGATTGCCTCGACCGATTCGATCCAGCGTTCAACGCTATCCGCTTCGAGTGCGAGGGCGCTCGTACACAAGACAAGCAGGCATCCTGAAAGTGCAATGTACTTCAATCCCTTCACCAGTGTCATAGTCTCCATGGTCAAGCCATCCTTTTGAGTCATAAAGTGTCCCTTGTTGGTTGACTATCGCGAAGCCTGAACGGCCTGCATCTCGGGGCCAAGCAACGCTTCCATGCGCGACAGCCTGCGCTCCAGTTCCCGGTTCTTTGCAGCCAGCGCCCGGAGTTCGGCGTTTTCGGTTTCGAGGTTGACCAGTCGCTGCTGCAATCGCCCGATCTGTTCCTCGCGGGATTGAGCCTGTGAGTGCAGCTCACGCAAGGCTTCAACAGCCAGGGCCTTGAACCCGATTGTGCTCACCTGCTTGTATCCGGACGTATCGGTCCGCACCCATTCGGGGAACACCCGCTCGACCTCCTGTGCAATAAATCCCATCCGTGGCGTGTCGCTTGCCAATCCGATGTCGTTATCCCCGAACTCGAAGCGTGTACCGCGCAATTGCAGCAGGCGTTGCAACGGCCCATCGATTGCGCCGATATTGTGTTTCAGACGGCGATCGGAAAATGTTGCCCAATTGCCGGTGGAATTGACCGTCGTGCCGTCGGACTCGATGCGCATTCTTTCGGCCGGCAGTCCCGAGCCGCCACGCACATAAAAGCTCATGCGCGAGCGCGTGTCTCCGACCGTGTCGTTTTCCTTGACATTGACGATTCGCCCCCAGCGCCGGCGAATATTTCCATCGTGGCCGAGAAATGCGATGGCCGCTCCAGTGCCCTCCGCGCCACTGGTTTCTTCCCCCTCGACCAGCAATTGTGCCTGAGCATCTACATCCGGAGACGCCCCCATGATGTGGAGGTTGCTTTCCGGGTCATTTTCGTTAATGCCGACCCCACCGGCAGCACGAATGAGGAATTGATCGGCGCCGGTGCTGGTAAAGTCCTCATCGCTGGAGTCGGCCCACACAAAGGTGCCATTGTCCTCGGCTTTGGCGCGGCGACCCGCAGCGAAGCTAAAGTTACCTGCCGCCAGGTTGTCTAGGCCGCCCGGAACAGTGCTATGGTCACCGCTGGCGGTGTTGTCCCTTCCGCCCCCGACCGTGGCGAGAAGGCCGCTGGCAATGTTATCCCACCCACCCCCGACGGTCGAATTAGGGCCGCTGGCGGTGTTGTCGACCCCGCCCCCGATCGTTGGATAAGGAGAGCCGCTGGCGGTGTGATTCCACCCGCCCCCGATCGTAGCTCTATCGCCGCCAGCGTGATTGATCCATCCGCCCCCGATCGTTGCTCCAGAGCCGCTGGCGGCATTGCCGACCCCACCCCCGACCGTCGCGAAGTTCGCGGTGACCTGGTTGGCCCGCTCATCAGTGCATGGGAAAGAGTCAAGGTCGGGACATCCGCCTCCGCCGATGGTGGCACCGATAACGTCAGTGGCAACTGTATTTCCGATCCAGCCACCGATAAAATTCGGTACATCCGCGGGCTCCAGGCGCAGGACGCGCTCGCCGCCCACATGAATTTCAAAGGGCGTCGTGTCGGTGGTGCCGAGAAAATCATTGGCCGGGTTGGTGTCGGAATCTCCGCCCATATTCCAGTAGCGGGCGTCAGTGACCGTGGTATCGAGGGTGAAGGTCGTGCCCGACAATGTCAGGCCGCTTCCCGCGCTGTAGGTGGTGTCAGCATCGTTGATGGCCCGGATCGCCACCGGGGCGGGCGTGATGCGCTGGCGCGGAAGGAGTTCATTGCCCTCGATGGTGACCTGCAACCATCCCCCACCGTCATGGACATTCCCGAAATCGAGCTCGACCTGGAACAGGCCTTCGCTCACTAACACATCATCTGGCGGATTGACCGGCCCGGCAATCTGGATGCCGGCGTCCGGATGGTCGAAGACTTCGAAGGTAATATCTGTGGCCGAAATCGTTCCTTCGAATGGCTCGCCATTGTGTCGCAGTTGTCCCTGGTAGGTGATGGTGGTGTCGGCCAGCGCCGCCGTGCTGGCGACCAGGAGCAGGCCGGGAAGTAGTGCTCGAAGCATGGCAAAGATCTCTCGCGTCGGGTCTCACGACCCTATACGAGACGGTCTGGAAAGTGTGCCAGCGATCCCGAGAACAGAGTCAGTGGGCGGTCAGTTCTCGCAGCCAGGCGTTGGCCTGCTTCCAGCGGCGGTTGAGGGTGCGGCGGGAGATCTGAAGCACCTCAGCGGTTTCATCCTGGGTATAACCGGCAAAGAAGCGGCACTCGACCAGGCGCACCAGTTCCGGGTTG
>PWWM01000160.1 GCA_003561495.1 Gammaproteobacteria bacterium | reverse complement strand
GATTCCGGCACGTCGGCGCGGGCGGCTGCATCGTTCGTGGGGTCGGGGTTGGCGGCGAAGGACACCGGAACGTCGGGGTTCGCGACGGGATGTCCAAGCATAGTACAGGACTCCCACGGTCCACCCCCGGCTGAAGCCAGGGGCTGTAGTGGGCTGGGCTCCGCTGGGGTCATGCCCCCGCTCCGCCTTCGATGTTTCGGAGTTCGTCGACAACTCGAGAACCAACCTCTGACCTCTGACCTCCGACCTCCGACCTCCGACCTCCGACCACCGACCACTGACCACTGACCTCCGTCTTCCCCCTTTCACCTTTAACCTTTCACCTTTCACCTTTTCCCTCTTCCCCACCCCCTCCAACCCTTGACACCACGGGCTTTGGCGTCTATCGTGGCGCCTAGTGGTAAATTGTGGGAAAAAGTGGATGTCAGGTGGAGTGGAGTAGTCAGCAGTGTTTTTCGGCGAAACAGCGATCAATCTGGATGCGAAGGGCCGCATGGCCGTGCCCACCCGTTACCGGGAGGATCTGGATGCTGCCTGTGCCGGCAAGCTCGTGTTGACCTATTCGGCTTTTGATTCCGGTTGCCTGTGGCTGTATCCCGAGCCCGAGTGGGAACGGGTGCGCGAACAGGTGATGGGACTGTCCACTTTCAATCCCAGTCATCGCAGCCTGCAGCGTCGCCTGGTGGGATCGGCCACGCAGCTCGAGGCCGATGGCAACGGCAGGATTTTATTGCCGCTGACTCTCAGGCAGGTGGCGGGTCTGGAAAAGCGCGTGGTCATGATGGGTATGGGCCAACGCTTCGAGATCTGGAACGAGAATGTGCTCAGCCAGCGCCGCATCGAGGAAGAAAAAGCGATGCAGGAGCAGGCCTCGAGCGAAATGGCGCAACTGGTCCTGTAGCCGAAATGGCCTCGGGATCAGAACATGTGCCGGTGCTGCTGCACCCGGCGCTGGACGGTCTGGATATTTCCGGAACCGACATCGTCGTGGACGCGACCTATGGTCGCGGTGGACACAGTCGCGGAATTCTTGAGCGGCTGAATGAAAACGGGCGGCTGGTGGTGGTCGATCAGGATCCCGAAGCCATCAGCCACGCTCGCGAGCACTTGGGCAATGATCGCCGGGTCACGATCTGGCATGGCAGTTTTGCCGATCTGGACTTGATGGCCCGGGAGACTGAAGTGGATGGCCGGGTCAACGGCCTGTTGCTGGATTTGGGGGTGTCCTCGCCACAGCTGGATTCACCCGAAAGGGGATTCAGCTTTCGCGAGGATGGGCCATTGGATATGCGTATGAACCCGGGGGTGGGTGAATCGGCAGCTGACTGGCTGGCGCGTGCAGACGAAGCCGACATCGCCCGCGTGATCAAGGAATACGGGGAGGAGAGATTTGCGCGCCGGATTGCCAGGAGCATTGTCATGGCCAGAGCGGATGAGCCCATCGAGCGCACCGCCCAACTTGCCGCCATCGTTGCACGGGCCGCGGGACCTTCACCCGCGGGTCGCCACCCGGCTACCCGCACCTTCCAGGGCATTCGCATCCACATCAATGACGAACTCGGCGCCCTGGACCGGGCGCTTGAGTCCGGCATGGCCATTCTGGCGCCCGGGGGTCGGATGGCGGTGATCAGCTTTCATTCGCTCGAGGACCGTCGCGTCAAGCTGGCTTTTCGCCGTCTGTCCAGCCCGCCGCCGGCCAGTCGTCGCATGCCGGTTGCACCCGAGTTCACGCCCAGGCTGCGCCTGATTGGTCGCAAGGTTCGGCCAAGTGAGAGCGAACTTGACGCCAATCCCCGTGCGCGCAGCGCCTGTCTGCGCATTGCCGAAAAGCTGTCCGGAGACTCACCATGATTCGCTGGATCCTGTTTTCGGTATTGATGATCGGGTTATTGGCTTCGGCGGTCGGGGTGGTCGTGCTTCGACATGAATCGCGCCAGCTCTTCAGCAGTTTGCAGGAAGCGGAAATGGAGCGTGACCGCATCAGTGTGGAGTGGAGTCGGCTGCAGCTCGAACAAGCCTGGCTGGCCGAGGCCGGGCGCATCGAGCGCGAGGCCCATGACCAGCTCAACATGCGCCGCCCGGATCAGATCGATATCCTGATGGAGGCGCGATGAAGACTCAGCGTCCCAACGTACAAGGCGCTGTCCGGGTGTGGTTGACTGCCGGGTTGATGGCGGTTTTCGCCCTGGTGCTGATCGGGCGCGCCATCAATCTGCAGGTCATGGAGACCGAGTTCCTGCAAAGCCAGGGGGAGGCGCGCTTCCTGCGCCGGGTCGCCATTCCGACCGTGCGCGGCAATATTCTCGATCGCAACGGTGAGCCTTTGGCGGTTTCCACCCCAGTCGAATCAGTCTGGGCCCATCCTCGTGAGTTGCTTCAGGAGACTGATCGCATTCCCATGCTGGCCGGTTTGCTTGACACCCCCGCCGAGGATCTGGAGCGTCAACTGACGCAGCGGGCCGGCCGGGAATTCGTCTGGCTCAAGCGCCGGATTCATCCGGAGCTGGCCGAGCAGATCCGCGACCTGGCCATTCCCGGGGTATTTCTGCAACGCGAGTATCGTCGCTTCTATCCCACCGGCGAGGTCAGCGCTCAGGTTTTGGGCTTTACCAATATCGATGATGTCGGCCAGGAAGGCCTGGAGTTGGCCTACAACAGTTGGCTTGAAGGAGAGCCGGGCGCCAAGCGGGTGGTCAAGGATCGTCTGGGTCGAATCGTCCAGAACGTGGAGATGGTTCGCGAGGCGCGACCCGGTCGTGACCTGGTCGTGACCCTGGACAGGCGTCTGCAATACCTGGCCTTTCGCGAGCTGAAAACCGCAGTCACCGAATTCGGCGCTCAGTCCGGCTCGGTCGTGGTCATGGACATCAGCAACGGCGAGTTGCTGGCCATGGTCAACTTCCCGTCCTATAACCCCAATGCGCCCAGCCGGGTCGTGGCCGAAGGGATGCGCAACCGGGCATTGACCGATGTGCTGGAGCCGGGATCGGTGATCAAGCCGTTTGCCGTGGCTGCGGCCATGGAGGCGGGTGTCGCCCGGTCAGACATGGTCATCAATACTTCGCCCGGGCATCGTCAGGTAGCCGGTCATACCATTCGGGATGTGCGCAATTTCGGTGAACTGACCCTGGAGGGCCTGCTGGTCAAATCCTCCAATGTCGGCGTGGTGGACCTGGTGCTGGACATGGACGCACGCCACCTGTGGGGCCTGTATTCGAGATTCGGTTTTGGTTCCGTCAGTGGGACGGGTTTCCCCGGTGAATCAGCTGGCGTACTGCGAGACTATGGCCGCTGGCGCCAGCTCGAGCAGGCAACCTTGTCCTACGGTTACGGCCTTTCGGTGACCCCTGTCCAGCTCGTGCGCGCCATGGCCGCAGTTGCCGATGAAGGACGCTTGCGCCAGCCCACGTTCATCCGCGACTCCGACAATCCGACCCATTCAGTCCTTGATCCCGATCTGGCCCGACGCATCACCGCCATGCTGGAACAGGCCACCGGCCCCGAGGGAACCGGATGGCGAGCCGATGTGGCCGGCTACCGTGTGGCCGGCAAGACCGGCACCACCCGCAAGGTGGGCGCCGCCGGTTACGACAATCGTTACGTCGCCAGTTTTGCCGGTTTTGCGCCGGTTTCCCGACCGCGCCTGGCGGCAGTCGTGGTCATTCATGACCCGCGCGGTGAGATGTATTACGGCGGCCAGGTGGCCGCCCCGGTGTTCGGGCGGGTCATGGACTCGGCGCTTAGACTGTTCAATATTGCACCGGATGACCACGCCACCTTGCTGACCCAGGCGGGGGTCCGTCATGACTGAGCCTCGCACGAAGATCGCCCTGGGCGACCTGCTGGAGGGTCTGGGCGATTGTGGAGATGCATCCGGCATTGAGGTCAGTGGTCTGGCCCTGGATGCGCGCCGCCTTCAGGCGGGCGATGCGTTTGTCGCACTGTCCGGCCGTCAATCCCATGGCATGGATTATCTGGCCGATGCGATTCAGGCGGGTGCGCTGGCCGTCATTCATGACACGAACTCCCGACCACCGCCTGATTGTCCCTTGCCGGTTGTGGCGGTTGCCGGGCTGAAAGAACACTTGCCCAGGCTCGCCCGGCAGGTCTGGGGCGACATGACCGACATGGACCTGGTGGCGGTGACCGGCACCAATGGCAAGACCTCCCTGGCCTGGCTGCTGGCACAGGCCATTGACGGGGCCATGATCGGCACCCTGGGCATTGGACGGCCTGGTCGTCAGGAATCGGGTTGGCTGACCACGCCGGATATCCTTTCCGTGTACCGATCACTGGCGAGCCTGCGTGATCAGGGCCTGACCCGGGTGGTGCTGGAGGCATCCTCGCATGCCCTGGACCAGCATCGCCTGGCCGGGCTGGAACTGACGACGGCCATCTTTACCACCCTGGGTCATGACCATCTGGACTATCACCAGGATCTGAAAGCCTATGGGCAGGCCAAGGCTCGCCTGTTCCGCGACTTTGTCAGCCAACGTCAGATCATCAACCTCGATGACGCCTTCGGCAAGACTCTGGCCAACGAGCTTCAGGATTCATCCGGGCGGATCACCTACGCGGTCCAGGCTGGCGAGTCTGTGGATGTGCGCGGTGGCCTGCTGTCAACCGATAGCCATGGGCTCAGGGCGGAACTGGTCATAAACAAACAGCCACTGGTCGTCACCAGCCGGCTTCTGGGTCGAATCAATCTTTACAACCTGCTGGTCGTGGCCGCCGAGCTGGGCGCCCGTGGAATGACCCCGGAGGAGATTGGTGCTGCCATCCGGGACCTCGAACCGGTGCCTGGTCGCATGCAACCGGTGACCGGGCCGCAGGGCCGCACCGTGGTCATTGACTACGCCCACACCCCCGATGCACTGGAAAACGTGCTGGGCAGCGTGCGCGAGCTGGCCTCCGGTCAGCTCTGGTGTGTGTTCGGTTGCGGCGGAGATCGCGACCCGGCCAAGCGGCCGCGTATGGGCCGGGTGGCCGAGTCATTGGCCGATCAGGTCATCCTGACCGATGACAACCCGCGCCACGAGAACTCGCTGGCCATTATTCGCGCCATCCAGGCCGGCATGCGCAACCCGCAGCGTTGCCACGTGATTCCCGACCGGGCCACCGCCATTCGCAAGGCGCTCAACCTGGCCGGCGACAGCGACCTGATCCTGGTCGCGGGCAAGGGTCATGAAACCGAGCAGATCGTCGGCGAGCGCCGCCTGGAGTATTCCGACGAGGCGGTGGTTCGACAGATCCTGGAGGAGGCGGCGTGATGCGCTTTCGTCTGTCTGAAATCGCGGCCCTGACCGGTGGCCAGCTGCTTGGCGACGATGTCGAAATTATCGGCATGAGTCATGACAGCCGGCTGGTCGAGCCGGGCCAGCTGTTCGTGGCATTGCCTGGCGAGCACAGCGATGGCCATCGCCATATTCCGGCCGCCCGCAAGGCCGGGGCAGCGGCGGCGCTGATCAGTGAGGCAGTCGAGACCGATCTGCCCCGGGTTCGCGTCGACAATGTGCTCCGGGCCATGGGGCGGATCGCTTCGGCGTGGCGGATGCGCCTGGACATCACCGTGATCGGGGTGACCGGTTCCAACGGCAAGACCACGGTCAAGGAAATGCTGGCCGCCATTTTTTCAGCGCGCGCGCCCACCCTGGCCACCGGCGGTAATTACAACAATGAGATCGGCCTGCCATTGACCCTGGCGCGCCTGGATGAAACGCATCGCTACGCGGTCATGGAAATGGGCGCCAGTCGCGCCGGTGATATCCGCTACCTGGCCGACCTGGCCCGGCCCGATGCCGGCGTGGTCACCAATGCCGCCCCGGCCCACCTGGAAGGTTTCGGCAGCCTTGAAGGGGTGGCCCGGACCAAGGGCGAATTGTTCCAGGCCCTGCCGGAAAACGGGGTGGCCGCCATCAATGCCGATGACCGCTTTGCCCCGTTGTGGCGCGATCTGGCCGCGCATTGTTGTTGCCTGGGTTTCGGGCTGGGCGAGGCGGCCGATGTCCGTGCGCAACTGATCAATGGCATCGCCCGCCTGGCCACGCCCTGGGGCGAGGCGAAGCTGCGTTTGAATCTGCCGGG
Source organism: Gammaproteobacteria bacterium (assembly GCA_003561495.1). GTDB lineage: Bacteria > Pseudomonadota > Gammaproteobacteria > Xanthomonadales > Wenzhouxiangellaceae > Wenzhouxiangella. The sequence goes on along the minus strand of PWWM01000160.1, from coordinate 3,026 downwards.
TCGGCACAACCTGGTCAATGCGCTGGCGGCGCTGGCCATTGCCGGACCACTCGATGTTCCCCTGGACGAAGCGATCCGGGCCCTGGTCAGCCTGAAGAGTCTGCCGGGACGATTGCAGATCCATGAACTCGATCAGGGCTGGCGACTGCTCGATGACACCTACAACGCCAACCCGGCCTCGCTCCGGGCCGGCCTGCAGGTGCTGGCCGATCTGGATGGAGAAGGCTGGCTGGTCCTCGGGGACATGGCTGAACTGGGCCCGGAAAGCGAGGTCCTGCATGCCGAGATGGGGCAGGCAGCCCGAGACATGGGGGTTCGCCGCCTGTTTGCCGTCGGACCCATCAGCCAGGCCGCCGCCCAGGCCTTTGGCGAGGGTGCGCATCATTTCGAGAATCACCAGGCCCTCAAGGAAGCGCTCGACAAGGCGCTGCATCCCGGGGTCAATTGCCTGATCAAGGGATCGCGCTCGATGGCCATGGAGCGGGTTGTTCAGGCGCTGATTGGGGAGAAAGTCTGATGCTGGTCTGGTTGTTTGAACAATGGCTTGCCGTCGATGTCGCGCTGTTTGGCTTCATCACCTTCCGCACCATCATGGCGGCCATGACCGCGATGCTGGTCTCGCTCCTGATTGGCCCGTTTTTCATCCGCCACATGACCGAGCGCCAGTACGGTCAGCCGATCCGGGCGCTGGGCCCGGACAGCCACCAGGCCAAGGCCGGTACGCCGACCATGGGCGGGGCGATGATCCTGATCGCACTGGTCGTCGCCACCTTGTTGTGGAGCGACCTGGCTAATCGCTACGTGTGGACCGTACTGTTTGTGACCGTGGCTTTTGGCGGCATCGGTTTCCTGGATGATTACCGCAAGCTGCGCTATCGCGACAGCCGCGGTCTGGCCGCCGGCTGGAAATACCTGCTGCAGTCACTGGCCGCGCTGGCCGTTGGTCTGTTCCTTTATTACAGCGCCGATGTTCCCGCCAATACCCAGTTGTTCGTGCCGTTTTTCAAGGATGTCGCCATCCCGCTGGGGCTGGGTTTCATCGTGTTGACCTACTTTGTCATCGTCGGCTCATCCAATGCCGTCAACCTGACCGACGGGCTGGACGGTCTGGCCATCATGCCGGCGGTATTCGTGGCTGTAGGCCTTGGCATTTTCGCCTATGCCACCGGCAACACCATCTTTTCCAATTACCTCGGCATTCCCTATGTCCCGGGGGTGGGCGAGCTGGCCATCTTCTGCGCCGCCCTGGCCGGGGCCGGGCTGGGTTTTCTGTGGTTCAACACCTACCCGGCCCAGGTCTTCATGGGCGATGTCGGCGCGCTCAGCGTGGGCGCGGCGCTGGGATTGATTGCCGTGGCCGTTCGCCAGGAATTGGTGTTCGTGCTGATGGCCGGTATTTTCGTGATCGAGACCCTGTCGGTGATCCTGCAGGTGGTCTCCTACAAGCTCACGGGCAAACGGATCTTCCGCATGGCCCCGATTCACCATCACTTCGAGCTCAAGGGCTGGCCCGAGCCAAAGGTGATCGTGCGCTTCTGGATCATTGCCGTCATGCTGGTGCTGGCCAGCCTGGCCACGTTGAAGGTGCGCTGATTCATGGCCAATGCGACCCGACATCGCCGCAAACAGGCGTATCGCTGGTCCGAGGCTTCGCGCACGGTCGGCCTGGATACGACCATCGTGGTCACCAGCGTTGCGCTGATGGCCATTGGCGTGGTGATGGTGGCCTCAACCTCGATGGCGGTAGCCGAGAGCTACTCGGTTTCGGGCTGGCATTACATCAGCCGGCATGTGGGCTACCTGCTGATCGGCGTGGTGTTCGCGCTTGGCTTGCGCCTGGTCGCGGTTCGCCATTTGCAGGTCGCCGCCATGTTGTGCCTGCCCTTGTCCGTGATCTTGCTGCTGCTGCCGTTCGTGCCGGGTCTGGGCCACGAGGTCAATGGTTCGACACGCTGGATCAACCTGGGCATCGTGCGTTTTCAGGTGGTCGAGGCGGTCAAGTTGCTGATGATCGTTTTCGTGGCCGGCTACCTGTCACGCCACCCCGAGCTGTTTCGGGCTCGCTTCACGGTCACCTTGAAGCCGTTGCTGGCGGTAGGACTGCTGGCCGGACTCTTGCTGGTTCAGCCGGACATGGGATCGGCGGTGGTGCTGGTGGCCATCGTGGGCGGCATGGTCTGGCTGGCGGGGGCCGCCTGGAAGCATTTGTTCGTGCTCGGCGCTGCGGGTTTGCCGTTGATCGGATTTGCCGCCCTCGAACCCTACCGCCTGCAACGGGTGATGACCTTTGTCGATCCATGGGCCGATCCATTCAATGCCGGCTTCCAGTTGACGCAGGCCCTGATTGCAGTCGGTCGCGGCCAGATCAGCGGGGTGGGTCTGGGCGCCAGCGTTCAGAAACTTTACTACTTGCCCGAGGCACATACCGATTTCATTTTCGCAGTGCTGGCCGAGGAATTCGGCCTGATCGGCATCGTCGTGGTCATTGTTCTGTTTGCCTTGCTGGTGGGACGGATCTTCGGGATCGGGCTGCGGGCCATGTCGGTGGACAAGCCGTTTCCGGCTTACCTGGCCTGGGGGATCGGCCTTTGGATCGGATTGCAGGCCCTGGTCAGTATCGCGGTCAATCTCGGCATGCTGCCGACCAAGGGCCTGACCCTGCCGTTGATTTCATCAGGGGGGTCCAGCCTGATCATGACCCTCATCGCCATCGGATTGGTGCTCAGGATCGACTGGGAACTCAGGCGCGAACAACTCGAGCGTCCACGTCGACGCAAGGATTGGTCGGTATGAGTGTCCAGCACGTCATGATCATGGCCGGCGGCACGGGCGGACACATTTTCCCCGGCTTGGCGGTGGCGCGGGTGCTGACCGGGCGCGGGGTTCGGGTCAGCTGGCTGGGCACACCCCACGGTCTGGAGAACCGCGTGGTGCCGCAAGCCGGATTCGAGCTGGAAACCATTCAAATCGCCGGTCTGCGTGGCAAGGGAGCCATCGGCTGGCTGGCCGCGCCCTGGCGGGTGTTC
>PWWM01000140.1 GCA_003561495.1 Gammaproteobacteria bacterium | reverse complement strand
CGTCGAAGAAATACACGCCGTCATCAAGCTCCGGATCGTCGGTGTGCAAATCATTCAGTTCGATCCCGAACTCATCGGCCAGGCGGCGGATATGCACATGATCGGTATTGATCAACTCACCACCCAGCTCGACCACCTGTTCATCCGGAAAATGACCGCGCAGGCTGAGCATGCGCCCACCAATCCGTCCCTGGGCTTCGAACAGACGCACTGCGACACCGGCCTGACGCAATCGCCAGGCTGCGGTCAGACCGGCGATGCCAGCGCCGACCACGATGACTTCTTCATCGCCGGAAGCCGGCTCAGGCGGAACGCCACAACTGGTCAGCGCCAGCGTTCCCGCAACCGCGGCGCCATGAACCAGAAACTGGCGACGCGATCGCTGCACATCCCGTCGCCGCATGGCGGCATCCAGGACTTCCTCGGGATCAAGACGGAGTTGACGACGGGCCCTGTCGATCAGGGCCGCCCGGCGCAAGCGGGCAAAGAGGTTGGAGCGAGCCATAAGTCCCTCACAACAATTACTCAAGGACGAAGAACACCCGGAGCAGGTCCGGCCCGTCCCGGATTGGCCGGGATTTGGGGAAAGTATAGCGGTTGGGTGGGGGGGATGAGGGGTTTCCGGTTTCCGGGAAAGGATCAAGGCACAAGGTGCAAGGAAAACCAGATCACTGATTACTGACTTCTGACTTCTGACTTCTGACTTCTGACTTCTGACTTCTGACTTCTGACTTCTGACTTCTGACTTCTGACTACCGACCACTGACCACTGACTACTGACCTCGGATTTCCGACCACCGTCTTCCATCTCCCGTCTCCCATCTACCCGTCCTGTGAGACACTCCCCATTCAGCCTTACTGCGCCCAATCCGTGAAAACCGACCCCGAATCCTCTCACGCCGTCCAGCCTTACGAATCCAGTCGTTTCGGTGCGCTGGTGCTGAATCTTGGGCGGGCGTTGTTGCATGTGGGTTCGCCGGCACATCGACTGGAATCAGCCATGCACATCATGGCCGAGCGGCTGGGCCTCAGGGCCGAGTTCTTTTCGACCCCCACTGCCCTGGTCGTCTCCCTGGGTGATGGGTCACGTCAGCAGACCTTTCTGGCGCGCTCCGAGCCGGGCAGCGCCAATCTGTCGAAGCTGGCCGACCTGACCCAGGTCATGGACGAACTGGCCGACGGCAAGATTGAACCGGAAGAAGCCGATCTGCGGGTGCGCGCCATCGACCAGGCGCCACCGCGTTACGGGACCTGGTTGCAGATTCTGGCCTACGCCGCGATCGGCGCCGGAGTGGCGCCATTGATCGGAGGCGGCTGGCGCGAAAGCCTGTTGGCCATTGTGCTGGGCACCATTTGCGGATTGAGCGTGCAAGTTCTCAGCCGGCGGCTGGATCGGTCACGCCTGATCACTCCGGTCGTTGCCGCCCTGATCACCTTTCTGGGCACCCTGTGGTGCGGGTTCGACCCGCACACCGCGCTGATGCCGGCCATCATCGCCAGCATGATCGCATTGCTGCCCGGCATGGACATGACCACCGCCTGCCGCGAACTGGCCACCGGGCACCTGGTTTCGGGTGCTTCGCGTCTGGCCTTTGCCGGGATGGTGTTTGCATTGCTGACCTTCGGGCTGATCATGGGCGGCATGGCCGGCCAATACTTTGTCGGGCCGGTGGATCTGACTACGGCCTCGCTGCGCCCACCGTGGCTGCTTCCGGTCGGACTCCTGCTCGCTGCCGCCGGACTGATGTTGCTGTTCCAGGCCCACAAGCGCGACTGGGCCTGGATGCTGGTGGCCTGCGTGATTGCCGCAGGCGGCGCAAGCCTCGGTGTCCTGATGCAAGCACCCGTCGTGGGCGCATTCATCGGCGCCCTGGCAGTTGGCCTATCCGGGAACCTGTTCGTCAAATTCACCGGCCGACCGGGATCCATCATGCATTTTCCCGGCCTGATTCTGCTGGTTCCCGGAAGCATCGGCTTGCGCAGCCTGGCCACCCTGCTCGGCGATGATGTAATTTCCGGCATTGAAACCGCCATGTTGGCAGGTATGATTGCGGTGGCGCTGACCACCGGAATGATCCTGGCCAGCGTACTGTTGCCGCCCAAGACCACGCTTTGAAGAGATCTTGGGCCAGAGGGATAGGGAATCGAATTCGCCATGAGCATCGACATCCGAAGAGAACACGGCAAGAGCCTGGAGGAAGCACAACAGATCGCCGATGACCTGGCCCAGGACCTGGCCGACAAGTTCGACATCGACTATGGCTGGGACGGAGACACCATCGTCTTTGAGCGCTTCGGCGTCGACGGCGAAATCGATGTCGACGAGGAAGTCGTCCATGTCCGCGCCCGACTGGGTTTTCTCCTTAGCTACCTGAAGCCGGCCGTGGAAAAGGAAATTCACCGGTACCTGGATGAGCATTTCGCCTGACGGCGAAATGCGGGGAGACGGGAGACGGGAGACGGGAGACGGAGGTCGGAGGTCAGTGGTCGGTGGTCAGTGGTCTGGTTTTCCTTGCGCCTTGCGCCTTGAGCCTTCCCCGTAAACCAATTCCCTTCACCCCTTAACCTTAATCCCCCCTCATCTGCGATAATAGGTGGTCCATCGACCCAAGGAGAGGCTCCCCATGTCCGACCCCATCGTCATTGCTTCCGCCCGCCGCACGGCCATCGGCTCATTCCAGGGCCAGTTTGCACGTATCAAGTCACCTCAACTCGGATCGGCGGCAATTGCTGCCGCAATCAGTGATGCCGGAATTAAGGGCGAAGAGATCAGCGAAGTCCTCATGGGCTGTGTCCTGCCGGCCGGCACCGGTCAGGCGCCGGCGCGCCAGGCCTCACTGGGCGCCGGGCTGCCCGTCAGCGCCGGCTGCACGACCATCAACAAGGTCTGTGGCTCAGGCATGAAAGCCATCATCCAGGGCCATGACGCGATTGTGGCCGGCTCATCCGAGATCGTGGTCGCCGGCGGCATGGAGTCAATGACCAATGCCCCCTACATGATCGATCGGGGCCTGCGCATGGGCCATGTCCAGAGCCTGGACCACATGTTTTTCGATGGACTTCAGAATCCTTACGATGGCCAGCTCATGGGACCGTTCGGCGAGCAGTGCGCGGCCAAGTACGGATTCAGCCGCGAAGACCAGGATGCATTTTCCAAGGCTTCAGTAGAACGTGCCATGGCCGCCCTGGACAATGGTGCATTCCAGGCCGAGATCGCCCCGGTGGCCGTCAAGTCGCGCAAGGGCGAAGAGCAGATTGCCGGCGATGAGGAACCGCCGCGCTGCAACATCGAGAAAATGCCCTCGTTGCGTCCGGCCTTTGCCAAGGACGGCACGATCACGGCGGCCAGTTCCTCGAAGATTTCCGACGGTGCCGCGGCCCTGGTGTTGATGAAGGCCGGGCAAGCCGAGCAACGCGGCCTGACACCCTTGGCGCGCATCGTCGCTCATGCTACTCATTCCCAAGAGCCGGAGTGGTTCACCACTGCGCCGGTAGGCGCCATGCAAAAGGTGCTGGACAAAGCCGGCTGGAGCGTGGCCGATGTCGATCTTTTCGAAATCAACGAGGCCTTTGCCGTGGTGACCATGGCCGCCATGAAAGACCTGGATCTGAATCACGACAAGGTCAATGTCAACGGCGGGGCTTGCGCATTGGGCCACCCGATCGGCGCCAGCGGAGCGCGTATTGTCGTCACCCTGGCCCATGCCCTGGCCAGTCGCGGCCTCAAGCGCGGCGTGGCCTCGTTGTGCATTGGCGGCGGTGAGGCCACCGCGCTCGCCATCGAACTCGATTGATTAGCCTGGCGTGCGCGGGAACCGGGTCAAGGTCGTCGAGGTTGGACCGCGCGACGGTCTGCAGAATGAGCCGTACACGATTCCAACATCGGTCAAGCTCGAGCTGATTCACCGACTGGCTGAAACCGGCCTGAACGTGGTTGAGTCGACCAGCTTTGTCAGTGATCGGGCCATTCCGCAACTGGCGGATGCCGAGGAGGTCATGCGCGCGCTCGAGCGAAAGCCCGGCGTGCACTACCCGGCGCTGGTGCCAAATGAACGCGGTTATGAGCGTGCGCGAGCCGTGGATGTTGACGAAATCGCTGTGTTTACGGCAGCCTCCGAGGCCTTCAATCAGCGCAATATCAACTGCACCATCGAGCAGTCACTGCGTCGTTTCGCACCCGTGCTCAAGCGTGCCCGGGAAGACGGAGTACGGGTGCGCGGTTACGTCTCGACGGTGCTGGGCTGTCCCTATCAGGGCAAGGTTCCCGTCAGCGATGTCGTGCGCGTGGCCGAGGCCTTGTTTGAAGCCGGCTGCGTCGAAGTCTCACTGGGCGACACCATTGGCGTCGGCACCCCCAACCAGGCCCGAACCATGGTTGCCGCAGTGGCCGAATCCATTCCCGTTGATCAACTGGCCGTGCATTTCCACGATACCTATGGCCAGGCACTGGCCAACATCGCTGCCTGCATGGACATTGGCGTGCGCGTGGTCGACAGCTCGGTTGCCGGCCTGGGCGGATGCCCGTACGCACGCGGTGCAACCGGCAACGTCGCCACAGAAGATGTCGTATACATGCTTGAGGGCATGGGAATGGAAACCGGCATTAACCTGGTCAACCTGGCGCGAGTCGGAGACTGGATCGCCGGCGAACTCAGCCGCCCACGATCGCGCACCGGCCAGGCCATACTCAAACGATCAAGCTAAGAAAAAGACCTTGGAACCACCGAAAGGCAAATCGTCAGATTGTAGGTCGGGGTTACACCCCCGACGGACGAGAATGAGCATTCTCCAACGCTCCGTTCACATGCCCATCTCTTGAATAGAATCGACAAGGAACAAACGAAATGCAAGCTGAAAATGTAAAAGCAGTCATCACCGGTGGCGTTTCCGGTTTGGGGTTCGCCGTGGCCGAGCGGTTTGTCGCAGACGGCGGCAAGGTCGCGTTGCTGGATGTCAATGCCGACAAGGGCGTTGAAGCGGTCGCCGCCCTGGGTGAGGAGCAAGCACATTTTTTCCGGGTCGATGTCACCAGCGAAGAAGATGTCAACGAGGTGATCGATCAAGCTCGCCAATGGCTGGGCGGTCTCAACGTCGCGGTCAATTGCGCCGGCATACTCGGTGCGGGACGGGTGTTGGGGCGCGAGGGTCCGATGCCACTGGACAATTTCGCCAAAACGGTCATGGTCAACCTGATCGGCAGTTTCAATGTTGCCAAGGCCGCCGCTTTTCAGATGCAGGACAATGAACCTGGTGAGGACAACGAGCGCGGTTTAATCATCAACACCGCCTCGATCGCGGCCGAGGAAGGCCAGATCGGCCAGGCAGCCTATTCGGCCTCCAAGGGTGGCGTGGTCGGCATGACCCTACCCATGGCCCGAGAGTTCACCCGAATCGGGGTGCGTGTGATGACCATCGCTCCAGGCGTTTTTCACACGCCCATGATGGACATCATGCCCGAAGAAATCCAGAAAACGCTCGGCGAGTCCATTCCCTTTCCCCGGCGCCTGGGCAAATCGGAAGAATTTGCTGCTCTGGCTGCCCATATCGTCGAAAATCGCTACTTCAACGGCACGACCATCCGCCTTGACGGTGCGGTGCGTCTGGAACCCAAGTAATGGACACCTTTGCCGCCATCGAAGAACATGTCAAGGATCATTATGATGTGGTTCACGAAGAGCCTTTCATGCTCGGCCTCGAGGTTCCGGTGGGTGAATCCGGCCGTCGTCAGAGCGTGTTCCTGGCCGAGCTCAAAAGTCCGGACGGCAAACGTTTCCTGCGGGTTGAAACCACGGTCGCCCCTCTTGCCGACCATGATCCGGAAAAGTGTCTCCGGGTCAACCTCATGCTGCGCACCGGCTATCTGGCCGTAGGCGACATGGAGGGCATGGCTTTTCTCAAGCTCTGCGAGAACATGCTCTACAGTAGTATCACGGTCGAAGCACTGGACTACCTGATCACACATGTGGCAGAACTGGGCGACAAAATCGAAATCACGCTGAACAAGGGTGGGGATTGGTTTTAGTTGGTTTGGTTGGTTTGGTTGGTTTGGTTGGTTTAATTGGTTTTGAGGAGTTCGATATGGAAGGCTTGCAGGAATGGATGAGTGAAATAGAGACTGCCAGTGCACTGGCGGTGGCCTGGCAGGTGCTGGGCGCCATTCTGATCTTCATCATCGGTCGCTGGATCGCCAAGGCGTTGGTCCGGCTGATCCGCAACACGATGAAGAAGCGGGAAATGGATGAGCTGATCATCAATTTCCTGGCCAATATCGTTTACGTCGTTCTTTTGCTTTCAGTTGTACTGATCGCCATCGGCTACCTGGGTATTGCCGTCACACCCTTGATCGCCATTCTCGGTGGCGCGGCGCTGGCCGTCGGCCTGGCCTTGCAAAGCAGTCTGAGCAATTTTGCGGCTGGCCTGATGCTGGTCGGCTTTCGGCCGTTCACGCGGGGTGACTTTGTCGAGGCCGGTGGCGTTTCGGGCACGGTGCGTTCGGTGGGCATTTTTCAAACCGAGCTGAAAACCCCGGACAATCGCCATGTCGTCGTGCCCAACAGTTCGATCACCTCCAACCCGATCACCAACTACTCCTCATACGACACCCGCCGTATCGACCTGATCATCGGTGTCCACTACGAGGATGATCTCAAACTGGCCCGCGACACCATTTCACGAGTCCTTTCCGAGCACGAAAACGTTCTCGATGATCCGGCGCCGACCATCATGGTCATGGATCTCGGTGACTCCAGCGTGGACTTTGCCGTGCGACCCTGGGTCAATTCGGATGTATTCTGGCCTACCCGCGGCGAGTTGCTGGAACAACTCAAGGTCGAGCTTGAAAAGGCCGGCTGCTCGATTCCGTTCCCGCAACGCGATATTCACGTTTACAACGAAAAATGATTATTGATTGATCTCGCGCAGAGACGCAGAAACGCGGAGAAAAAAAAGAAAACCATAAACACCGAATTCACCGAAGACAACGTGTGGCCTTACTTCATTTATTTATAGGTTTTCATTCCTTTCTTCTCGTCTCTGCGTCTTTGCGCGAGGATTCTTTTCGATTGAGCCGCGACAGTGGGCCTGGATTAGTGCCCGCGGAATCTGCGTGAGGACAGGTATTTCAGTCGTCGCCGCGATAGGCCTTGATGATGTAGCCGCCGGATTTTTCGTCGTGTTGCAGGGTCAGCAAGCCCTGCTTTTCGGCTTCCTGCAAAAGGTGATTGAAACTGCGAAAGCCATGGTAGCTTTCGCTGAAGCCGGGCTTGCGGCGCTTGATGGCCTGCTTGACCATCGAACCCCACACCTTTTCCTCGGCATCACGATCGGAAAACAGCGCATCGGTGGTCTCCAGAACCAGATCGAAGGCTTCCTGCTGCTTGTCATCAACTGACTTCACCTGGGTCTTTTTCTTCTTTTTCCTGGCGGTCTTTTTCTTCGAGGCTTTCTGTTGCTGCTTGCGGATCAGATCATCGTAGAAGATGAACTCATCGCAGTTGGCCATCAGCAGATCAGAAGTCGAACTCTTGACCCCGACGCCGATCACGGTCTTGTTGTTCTCGCGCAGCTTGGAAACCAGCGGTGAGAAATCCGAATCACCGCTGATGATCACGAACACATCGACATGCGACTTGGTGTAGCACAGATCGAGCGCATCAACGACCATGCGAATATCGGCCGAGTTCTTGCCGGACTGTCTCAAATGGGGAATGTCGATCATCTCGAACGCCGCCTCGTGCATGGGCGGCTTGAACTCGCGATACCGTCCCCAGTCACAATAGGCCTTCTTGACGACGATATTGCCCTTGAGCAGCAAGCGCTCCAGGACCTTCTGAATATCGAACGCCTCGTAGCGGGCATCGCGAACGCCCAAAGCGATATTCTCGAAGTCACAGAACAGGGCCAGGTTGCGAGTGGTATTGGCAGACATTGCAAGACTCGTCACTTTCGAATGTGGCAAGGGTACACCATCAGTCAGGTCACCTGGCGATGTCGAGCCCGCTCAAACGGGGCAAAGCATGCAATCAGGACCAGACCCAACACGAAGCTAACCAGCACGCCGGTCACCTGCGCCGACTCACCGGCGACCGACTCGAATTGCCACGGCCAGTAATGGACGGAAAATCCACCCTGACTGATACCATGCTGCCATGGCCAGAGCGCATTCAGCGAGCCCGCCATGAAGCCGGTCAACAGGGCAATGGTGGCGTCATGATGGCGTCTGAACAACGCGGCAAGCGCCCTTGCCATGGCCAGTACGCCAACCAAAGCGCCTGCCATGAATACCAGGATGACCAGGAGATCGCGCTCGACCACGGCCTGAACCATGGTCTCGTACTTCGACAGAATCAGCAGCAGAAAACTGCCCGAGATGCCCGGCAACACCATTGCGCAGATGGCGATCATGCCGGCCAGAAAAATCATCCACAACGCATCGGGTGTTGTGGCCGGAACCAGCAGAGTGACCCCCAGGCCAATCAGGACCCCGCTACCGGCCCAGCCGACATGTCCACCCCGCCAGTCACGCATGCGCCAGGCCACCAGAGGCACCGAGGCCAGAATCAGGCCGAAGAAAAAACCCCACAGCAACAGGCGATGGTGGGTCAGCAGCCAGTTCATGAGTTCGGCCACGGCAATTACGGCCACGATCATGCCCAGGAACACCGCCAGCAGAAAGGAGGCATTGATTGACCGCCACAAGCCTGCGATGCCGGACTCTCGCAGATCCTGAATCCGGGCCGGTCCAATGCGCGCCAGGGAATGGATCAGCTCTTCGTAGATTCCGGTCACCAGCGCCACGGTGCCGCCGGAGACGCCGGGCACCGTATCGGCCACACCCATCAAGCCCCCCTTGAGCGAGACCAGCGCGTAATCCTTGGGGGCGCGTTGCATGTATGAATGGAATCCGCGATTGAAAAAGAATCGGTAGTGTACCCCGCCCAACATTGATCCAGGTCTGGCCTATAATCGGGTCAACTCGACTGCAGACCGATGATCGCTGGCATGCCAACCGGAAATTTCATTGCACGCGGCCTGGCCGGCTTGCTGACACTGATGCTGGCCGGCAATCTGGCGGCCCACCCTGACCTGGGCGAATTCGACCGCCAGTTTGGCCATGTACTCGACGAGCATGGCATCCCGGGGGGCGCCTGGGTAGTGGTGAGTGATGG
>PWWM01000096.1 GCA_003561495.1 Gammaproteobacteria bacterium | reverse complement strand
GTATACGTGATTTGATCCGAATCGGGTCGACCGATTCATGAAACTGACCGACGCCCAACCGCGGCTGGTCGCCGCGGCCATGTGGCTGGTCATTCTTTTCGTCACGGTCTATGTGCTGGTCATTGCAAGAGACCTGCTGATTCCACTGGTACTGGCGGTATTTGTCTGGTACCTGGTCAATCTGCTGGCCCGCCAGCTCGATCGCATTCATATCGGTGACTGGCACCTGCCCCGCCTGTTGCAATTTCTGCTGGCCGGGACCGTGATCGTAGCAGCGGTGTGGTTGTTCGTGCGCATGCTGACCGCCAACGTGAACCAGGTCATCGAAGCCGCTCCAGCCTACCAGGCCAACATCAACCGACTCATTACCGAGACCTTTTCTCGCTTCGGTGTCGAAGAACCACCAGCTTTGATGGCCATGCTCAGTGAAATCAACCTGGGCGCCTTGCTGCGCGGCATGGCCGGCGCGCTGGGCGGTCTGCTGGGCAACATGGGGCTGGTCGTGGTCTATTTGTTGTTTCTGTTTCTCGAGCAACGCTTTTTTCGGGTCAAGCTGGACGCGATATTCGGCTATGGGATGCAACGCAAGAAGGTCGAAGACATGCTGGCCGACATTGATCGTGACGTGGCCACCTATATCGGCATCAAGACCATGGTCAGCGCCGTAACCGCAGTGCTGGCCTGGGTCATCATGAGCCTAATCGGCCTGGACTTTGCCGGCTTCTGGGCCATTCTGATCTTTATCCTCAACTTCATCCCGAATATCGGGTCCCTGCTGGCCACACTGCTGCCCGCCCTGCTGGCCCTGGTACAGTTTGACACCCTGACGCCGTTCTTGGTCATCGTACTCGGTATCGGTGCGATCCAGGTCGCGGTCGGAAATTTCATCGAACCGAATCTGATGAGTCGCTCCCTGAACATCTCACCGCTGGTGGTGCTGCTGTCCCTGGTCATCTGGGGCTCGATGTGGGGTATTCCCGGCATGTTCCTGTGTGTGCCCATCACGGTCGTGATGATGATTGTCTTCTATCACTTCGAAACCACCCGCTGGATCGCCCTGGCCTTGTCCAAGAATGGTCAGGTGACTCCGAATCGCTGATTTTTTCCCCCGAACCCCCATCGCGGTAAGGGGAGGATGGAAATTAGGAGAAGCATCGGGTGGCATGCGACAGATAGGAGAAGACTGAGAGCTGTGGCGGTGGCTTCGATCTAGCTCCCCCCTCAACCAACTCCCAACCGACAAGCGACGAGTGGGCTTGACCGGGGCCGGGCTCGAGGTGACGGAAACGGGTTCAATCCATCCGTTCTTCGCGCACCCGAGAATCCCACTAAAGGCAATCCACTATCCATTGGATCAATCGCAATTCGACAGGCACCAAAACGCCCCTGAACTCAAACAATCGACCAAGCCGTTCACCTCGAGCGCGGCACCGGGCAAGGCGACTCGTCGCCCAGCCCCCACTCCCAAATAGCTTCCGCCTTTCGTCACCCTATTTGCCAACGCCCAACCGGCCGGCGCTGAGTCCAGGTGACGTCCTTGCTGCCGGCGGCTGAAGCAATGACCCCCTCGCCCTTTAGATGCGCCAGGGCTTGCTCGATCTGTTTAGAAGGCAAACCGGTCTCGGCGACCAATTGGCCAACTGTTGATTCCCGGCAATGGCGAATACGCCCGAGTATCAGGCGACGCAGGGCCTCGTCGACATCCTCAAGCGGGTCAGGGCGAAGGCCGGATGGCAGGAAGGGGCGAATACCGGCCTTCGGCCAGAGGCTCAGCGCCTCGGCCAGACGTTCGATGTGCACCCACAACAGTCCGGGCGCCGCCCCTACCAGGGAAACCGCGGACTGGTCGTGAACCAGGGTCATCAGGCGTGATGCATTACCACTGCCCTCGCCTTCAGCGGCCGTCAGGTAGCCCGCCGCCAGCAGCATCTTTTCAAATTCATCGCGGCGCAGCGGCCGATATGGCGTTGTTGCCGAATCGCTCCTGGCCGGCTGCTCGAAAGTGCGCGTGCGGCGCTCCTCGGCTGCAGCCGGATCGAGAAAGCTGTAGCGGGGTGCGTGAATCAGAGCCCCGGCCAGTGGTGAGGGCGAATCAGTGTCCACGGCATGGACCTGAATTCGTCCGCTTTCGATGCCGGTCAGTATCCGCTCAAGATGCTCGATGTCCATGTAATCGTGCAAGCAATCGGCCAGCGCCTGGGCGACCAGCGGATGGTTCGGGATTTCGCGCGCACCGCTGAGATTTTCCAGGCAGGCCAGCTGATCCGGAAAAATTCTTGCAATCAGGTTCTCGGTCTGATTGCGCTGAATCTGGGCCGGTACCGGCCCGCGCATCTCGCGTCGCTTGATGGCCAGAGCGGTGTTGGCACACCAGCGAAAGCGGGTTTGAAAGATCGGCGTATCAAGCAATGCCTGGATCAGGACCTCACGCACATTCGATGAGCGCAGGTACCCGATAACCTCGGGCAGATCGAAGCTGTGCACCGCACCCAGTGAGATCAGCAATCCATCATCGGTCGCCGCAGCCTGCAACTCGAAATTGAACTGACGGCAAAAGCGCTTGCGCAATGCCAGGCCCCAGGCCCGGTTGGTGCGTGCCCCGGCCAGGGAATGAATCACCAGATGCTGATCGCCGCCCGGATCGAAAAACCGTTCCAGGATGATGCAATCACGGCCCGGCAGGCGACCCAGAATCGCCCGACTTCCGGTGAGGTAGTCCTGCAATTGCCCACAACCGGTCTTCTGACCGTGCTCGATGCGACGGCACAAGTCCATGACCTGGTGTGACAGATCAGCACTGCGACCGGCACCGTCACCAAACCAGAACGGCAGGTTGGGCGCCTCGTTGGCCGCCGGTTCGACCTCGACCCGACCGGTGGCAATGGCCAGGATCTTCCAGGTGGCTCCGCCGAGCTGGATCACCTGCCCCGGGGTCGATTCGAATGCGAATTCCTCGTCCAGCCGACCGATGACCTGGCGCGAGCTCAAATCAATCACCTCGTAATCGAACCACTCCGGGATAGTGCCGGCATTCATCAGGCTGAGCCGAGAGGCGTCCTCGGCCGCTCCCATGCGATCGACACCACGTCGATAAACCAGGCTCTTGCCGGTCTCGCGTCCGGGCACGTAGCCATCATGCAGCATGCCGATCAGGCCTTCGAGATGGCTTTTGTCCAGGTGACGCCACAAGGCTGTTCGTCGAATACAGGCCAGCATCTCGTCGATGCCGATCATTCCGTTGGCAATCATGGCGATGAGATGCTGCACGAGCACGTCATCAGCCTGTCCGGGCAGGTCGCTGCGATCGATCTTCCCGCTGGCAACGGCCGTCTCGAGCGCCCGGGTCTGAAGAAGATCACTCTGGGTCAATGGGAAAACGTGAATCAGCGGACACTGGCCCGGACGATGTCGGGCTCGTCCGGCCCGTTGACGAAACGTATTGATGCCCGCTGCCGAACCGATCTGGCAAACACGCTCAAGATCACCGATATCGATTCCCAGCTCCAGTGAACTGCTGGCCACCACCACCTGGATCTCACCCTGCTTGAGCCCGGCCTCCACGGCCTGGCGATGCTTGCGGCCCAGGCTACCATGATGAGCAGCGACCACCCCGGACTCCGCCGCGGCCTCAATACGCGTGGCCACTCGTTCGACCAGTGCACGGGTATTGCAGAACACCAGCATCGCTCCCGGCGCCGCGGCCAGTTCGGCCAGCCGAGCATGGATCCATGCCCAGTGGTGTCCGTCGGCGAAAGCGCCCAGTGGAGCCTCCGGCAGTTCCACGCGAACCTGCACCTCCGGCGTATCGTCAGGCCTGACAATGCGACATGGGCGAGCCTGTCCGGCCAGAAAGCCGCCCACCAGCCGCAAAGGGCGCACCGTGGCCGACAACCCCACCCGTTGCAGGTTTTCACCGACCAGGGCCTGTAGTCGTTCCAATGACAGCGACAAATGGGCGCCGCGCTTGTTTTCCACCAGCGCATGGACTTCGTCGACGATGACGCTTTGCACCCCGGACAGCATGTCTCGACCACCACGACTGCCCAGCATCACGAACAGCGATTCCGGTGTGGTCAGCAGGATTTCCGGTGGACAACGACGTTGCCGCGCGCGTTCAGCCTGGCCAGTATCGCCGGTGCGAAGACCGATTCTGAGACTGGATTGACGATGCGGTCCATCCAGCGTTGCCAATCCCTCGAGGCACTCGAGCATGCCGGCGGCCATGTCACGAGACAATGCGCGCAAGGGCGAGACATAGAGCAATCGCACTCCGGTATCTTTGCGGGCGCGCGAAACCATGTCGATCAGCGGCAGCCAGGCCGCCAGGGATTTACCGGCACCGGTGGGGGCGCTGATCAGCACATTTTCCCCGGAGGCAACTGCCGGCCAGGCCTGTTCCTGGACTTTTGTGGGTCGGCCGTGACGAGCCTCGAACCAGGCCTGAATGTGCTCGCTGAATGGACGCCTATTCATGGCGCCATTATGCCCATTCAGCGCCCGGCAATATCCTCCCAGGAGGCCGATATCAGCATCCAGTCCGAGCCGTCCTTGCGCCAGCCGGTACGCACCCGGTACCAGCGACCCCGTTCGGGAATCAGGCCGCTGCCTCCGGTCACGATGGCCTGGAACTCGACAGTGGCGCGATTTTCGCCATGCAATTCGACGGAGCGGTCGTACACCCGAGCTCGAAGTCGCTCATGGGCGCGCAGTTCCCGATTGAGCATTAGGCGGATGCCGCGTTGATCCATGTTCCAGGTCTCGGCACTGAAATCCTCCGCCAATGGCGCCATGAAAGCCCGCGCATTGCGGTCAGCCAATGCCTGGATCATGTCATCAATGCGCTGGTTGATCTGCTCGTGATCGGGCGGCGGTGGACCACACGCGGCCAGCATCATCGTCAGCGTGATCGCCGTGATCCAGCGGTACCTGGCTGAATGCAGTTGACCAAACATATCTTACTGGTCTTCGGCCAGATAGTTTTCCAGCAGGCGCCCAGCGACCACGATCAAGTCGTATTCCGTGACCAGGCCTACGAGCTTGCCATCCTCGACCACCGGCAGGCAGCTGAGGCGTTTTTCACGCATCAGGCGAATGGCCTCGATGGTGGTGTAGTCACGTGTGATCGTGACCGGATCAGGCCGCATGATGTCGCGCACCATGATGGGATCATCATTACGCCCTCCACGTGCCACCAGGCGTAACAACTGGCGATGAGAAATCAGACCCAGCAGTTGCCCGGAATCATCCTCGACCGGCACATGGCGTACATAGCGCCACTCCATCAGGCTGGCGGCAAAATCGACAATGTCATCGGGGCGGACGGTAAACAGGTCGGTAGCCATGTACTGTTCCACCGTGCGATAACTGTCGCGCCAGTCCTGCTCGTTGCAGAAATCGGCCAGCATCCACTCCGAGATTGGTTTGCCGCTCGCCTGCTGATCGATGATGCTGTTGGTCAATGCCCGCAGGCACTCGTGAGGACTGCCTTCATTACTCATCTTCTGCAACGATTCAAGCTGCCAGCGCGCTCCGGTGCGGCGGCGCTCGACACGTGCCTGAACCGTTCCCAGATAGCGCTCGATGTCGGCTTCATCAATGCCTGCCTCCTGCAGGCCCTGACGCGCCTGGGGGATGAGGATTTCCAGCACCAGATCCTGGGCCGTCATCTGGCGATCATCAAACCAGACTTGCTGGGCGCGCAGGCCCTCGCGAGCCGCTGCCATGAAATTGGCCTTGGCATCCGTGAAACTCAGGTGATCGCGAATATCCTCCACGTGCCGGGACAGATAAGACAGCATGCCGAAGAAAAACGCCGCATTGGCCACTTCGTCCAGGACGGTCGGACCGGACGGAATCACCCGGTTTTCGATCCGCAAATGCGGCTTGCCATTGCCTGAAATACCGTAACAGGCACGATTCCAGCGGTACACGGTGCCGTTATGCAGGCGCAAGGCGTTGAGCTTGGGGACCTCGCCCCGCTTGACCATGCCGATCGGGTCTTCCTCGAACTCGGTCGTCAGCAAAACACGGAAGCGGGCAATATCCTCCTTGAAGATTTCGATGACCGATTCCTCGATCCATTGATCACCGAAATGGACCCGGGGCATGTGGCCGCGTGCGGCATGCGCCTCGGAACGCGCATCGATGGATCCTTCGAAAACAGCAATGCGGCTTTCGTGCCACAGCCGTTTGCCGAGCAGAATGGGGGAATTGACACAGGCCGCCAGCAACGGTCCGGTCACCGCCTGGGCCATGTTGTACAAATGGGCAAACTCGTCGGCATCGACCTGGAAATGGATCTGGAAACTGGTATTACAGGCTTCCAGCATCAGGTTGTCATGATTGAAGTTGAGTTGATCAATGCCCTTGATGTTGATCTGGAAATTACTGCCGCGCAAGCGCAGCAAAGCCTCGTTTAGGGCGAAATAACGGGCGGTCGGCACCATGGAATCCAGACTCAGGTGCTCTCGAGTCAGGGTGGGCAGGATTCCGACCAGGGCGATTCGGGAACCGACCTTTTCGGCCGCCTTGTCGGCAATGCGAACCACCTCGTTGGTCTCGGCTTCCAGTTGCCGCAGGCAATCGCCGCCCAGTTCAAGGGGCGACAGGTTGGCCTCGAGGTTGAAAAGACCGAGCTCATGAGTGAAGCGGGGATCTTCGATTCGTTCGAGAATCTGCATGGCGGTCAATGCCGGCCGCGCGGCCCGGTCGACCAGGAACATTTCCTGCTCGGCGCCGATGCGTCGGATGCCGCCCTCGAACATGTCCTTGGCATGCATGTCTTCCAGGGCCCGAACTTCGTTGAGCAGGGCTTTCATGAAAGCCCGGCGCGCCGCCTCGTCGGTATTCTGCTGTACGTTTTGTTCACCCATCAGAGGGGCTGTGCCTCGCCTTGGACTTTTCGGCGATGATATACGCCCGGCGTCAACGGGGCAAATCCAATCACCATCGTCCCGGCATCTTGTCTGCAAGCTCCGGGTATGCCAAGCTTGTAGGTTGAAACGTCCAAGACCAACCAAAGGGTAGAAAGATGTCCGACAAACCGTGGCTTGACCAGTACTCGGCTGAAGTACCGGCTGAAATCGACATGAATGAATTCGATTCTGTCGTCGATGTGATCGACACCAGTTGTAGCGAATATGCCGACAAGGTCGCCTATCTCAATTTCGGGGCGGAGCTGACCTATCGGCAGGTCGACGAATACAGTCGTGCTTTCGGCGCCAGAATGCAGGCACTGGGCCTCGAACCCGGCGACCGGATCGCCATCATGATGCCTAATGTCTTGCAGTATCCGATTGCCGTTTTCGGTGCGTTGCGGGCCGGGCTGGTGGTGGTCAACACCAATCCGCTCTACACCGCCCGCGAACTCAAGCACCAGCTCAAGGATTCCGGTGCGCGCGCCATCGTCATCATGGAAAACTTCGCCAGCGTGCTCGAGGCCGTGATCGATGATACGGATGTTGAGCATGTCGTGACGACCTCGATCGGAGAGATGGTCGGCTTCCCCAAGGGCGCAATCATGAATTTCGTGCTGCGCCATATCAAGAAGATGGTGCCCAGTTACAACCTGCCCGGCGCCATGGGTTTCAAGCAGGTGCTGTCCCAGGGCGCCAACGAGGAATTGACACGCCCGGAACTCAAGCACGAAGACCTGGCCTTTCTGCAATACACCGGTGGGACCACCGGGGTTTCGAAGGGCGCCATGCTGACCCATGGCAACATGGTGGCCAACATGCAGCAGGCCTCGGCCTGGCTGGGCTCGCGGGTTCAGCCCGGTGAAGAGACCATCATCACTGCCCTGCCCCTTTATCACATCTTTGCCTTGACCGCGAATTGCCTGGTGTTTCTCAAGTTCGGGGGGCGCAACGTCTTCATCACCAATCCTCGCGACATGCCGGGATTTGTCAAGGAACTGGGTAAGTACAAATTCACCTCCATCACGGGGGTCAATACCCTATTCAACGGCCTGCTCAACACCCCGGGATTCGCCGACCTGGATTTTTCCAATCTGCGCATGACCCTCGGCGGTGGCATGGCCGTCCAACGAGCCGTGGCCGAGAAATGGAAGAAAGTCACCGGTGTTCCCCTGATCGAGGCTTATGGCCTGACCGAGACCTCACCGGCGGCCTGTATCAACCCCATGGATCTGGAAGATTACAACGGCGCCATCGGGCTGCCCATTTCCTCGACCGAGTGCCGGGTCATCGATGCCGACGGCAACCCGCAACCGGTGGATGAGACCGGCGAGTTGTGTGTCAAGGGTCCCCAGGTCATGAAGGGCTACTGGGAACGTCCCGAGGAAACCGCCAAGGTGCTTGACGACGACGGCTGGTTGCGTACCGGCGACATGGCCAAGATGGATGACAAAGGGTTTTTCTATATTGTCGATCGCAAGAAGGACATGATCCTGGTATCGGGTTTCAATGTCTATCCCAATGAGATCGAGGATGTGGTGGCAGACCACCCCAAAGTGCTCGAGGTCGGCGCCATCGGCGCCCCGGACGAAAAATCCGGCGAGGTGGTCAAGGTGGTCGTGGTGCGCAAGGATGACAGCCTGACGGTCAAGGAAGTGCGCGATCATTGCCGCAAGGAGCTGACCGGGTACAAGGTGCCCAAGTACGTCGAATTCGTCGAGGAACTCCCCAAGACGAACGTGGGCAAGATCCTGCGCCGCGAACTGCGCGATCAGTATGGAGAGCCGCGTAGTTCCGAGGATTGAGTATTCCTCTGAAATACATTCATTGAGCGAACCTCAATATTGTCCACAGAGGCACAGAGAGCACAGAGAACTGAAACTTTTCTTTGTGACCTCTGTGCCTCTTTTCAGGCAAGGTTCCTGAGCTCAGGCTGGTGTTTATGGGGGCTGGGCGACGAGTCGCCTTGCCCGGGAGTGGGGGCGGGGCGCCGAGTCGCCTTGCCAGGTTCCGCGCTCGAGGTGAACGGCTTGGGCGATTCTTTGAATTCAGGGGCGTTCTGGTGCCACCGAATTGCGTTTGATCCGATGGATAGTGTTGCCCCTAGTAGGGTTTTCGGATGCTCGAAGAGCGGATAGATTGTGCCCGCTGCCGTCACCTCGAGCCCGGCCCCGGTCAAGCCGTGATCGGTCGGATGCCACCCGCTGCTTCTCCACACCTGCAAAGCGCTATTGTCGATCCAGTCCGGACACACCGACACCGATCAGGCGTACGGTAAATCCGCTGCGCCATTCGGCCCAGTTGATCAGCAGTTCCCGTGCGGTGGTGAAAATCAGGTCTTCATCTTGGGTATGGCGGTCCAGCGAGGTCGAGCGGGTCAGGGTCGAGAAACCGCCGGAGCGGATTTTCAGGGTCACCGTGCGGGCCTTG